>CAMOUV010000095.1 GCA_946626695.1 uncultured Blautia sp. | reverse complement strand
GCGCTGGCCAGCCAGGTGATGTTCTGGCTGATCCGGTTCAGCATCAGCTGGATCGTATAATACTGGCTCCCGCCACGTTCTGTCAGGTAATACAGACCATTTGTCCAGTCGTTCCAGTATGCCAGGCCGGTCATCAGGCCGATGGTGGCATTGATCGGAATGGAAAGAGGCATCACGATCTTCCAGAAGATCCCGAACTCGCTGCAGCCGTCGATCCGGGCTGCTTCACGGAGAGCCGCTGGGATACTGTTCTGGTAATAGTTCTTGACCAGAATGACGTTGAAGGCATTCATCATCAGGTTCGGGAAAATCAGCGCCGCGACGGTGTCACGGATATGGAAAACATTGCTCCAGATGTAGTAGCTTCCTACTACGCCGCCGGAGAACAGCATGGTGAACACGCAGAGGAAGTTCAGCAGCTTGACGCCCGGGATGAAGTTCATGGACAGCGTGTAGGCAAACATACTGGTGACGATGATGCTGAGTCCGGTTCCCACCAGGGTGACCAGGATCGTCATCAGGTAGCTCTTGCCGATATCCATCCAGCGGGTGGCGATGTAGGTATAGGCATCCAGGCTGAATTTGTGCGGAATGATGGAGTATCCCTGGACCATGACCGAGCTTTCATCGCTGAAGGAAGCCGACAGGAGGAGCAGGAAAGGAATCAAAGCGCACAGGGCAAAGAACATCAGGGCAACATGAGAGATGATCTGCCATTTTGTACTGTCTTTACTTTTAATAGCCATATTCTTCTCTCCTTCCTTAGAACAGTGCATCCTGCTTGCTGATCCGTTTCACAACCGCGTTTGCCGTCAGAATGAAGATAAAGCCTACGACGGACTGGAAGACGGCCGCTGCTGCGGACATGGCGAAGTCGTTGTTGTTCATCAATGCATTGTAAACGTACACATCGATGGTCTGGGTCACGCCGTACAGCGCGCCGGAGTTTCTGGGGATCTGATAGAACAGACCGAAATCGGAGTTCGCGATGCGTCCAAGATTCAGGATCACCATGGTGATCACTGTGGACTTGATCAGCGGGATCGTGATGAAGCGGATCTGCTGCCATTTGGTAGCTCCGTCGATGGTGGCCGCCTCAAAGTAATCCGCGCTGATGCTGACAATACTGGAATAGTAGATGATCAGCATGTAGCCGACGCCCTTCCACATGTAGACGAAGAACAGGATGAAGGGCCAGTAGGTCTGAGTGGAATACCAGGCGATGCTCTCTCCGCCGAAGAATTTCAGCACCGCGTTGATCAGGCCGACGTCCTGGGCCAGGAAAGCGTACGCCAGATAGCTGGCCAGAACCCAGCTGATCAGGTACGGGATCAGGAGCACGCTCTGGTAAAACTTGGAGAAGCCTTTGCTGCGGACCTCGTTCAGCAGGATCGCCAGAGCAACCGCGATAGCCGTTCCGAGAATGATGAACACCAGGTTGTAACAGATCGTATTCCGGATGATCGTAAAGGCCGTCTTGGAGCTGAACAGGAATTTGAAGTTGTCAAATCCTACCCAGGGGCTTCCGAAAATACCCTTTCTGACATCCAGTCTCTTGAACGCCAGAAGCATTCCATACAGAGGCATGAAGTTGTTGCAGATCAGGTAGATGATCCCCGGAAGGGCCATCAGATAGAACGGCAGATACTGCAAAAATTTATTCTTCTTTTTCGCCGTCATGTTCCTCTTCCTCTCTCCCCGTGAGGGATGAATCAGGACAGCGGCCGTTGGGCCGCTGTCTGTTATCTGTTATGATGATCTGTCAGATGGTCAGCATTATTCCTGCTCGGCAAGCCATGCATCCAGCTGTTCCTGGTTGGCTTCGATGACTTCGTTCAGTCCGGCCGCTTCCAGCTCGGAAAGGAACTGCGGAAGGACGGAATCCACATCCACGGTACCCCATGCCAGCTGTGCACGGTAGGTCTGAAGGACATTGTTGATTGCAGAGATCTGGCCTACATAGTAGTAGGAATCGAAGGAATATCCGAAGGCCTTGGAATACTTGACGGTGCTGTTGTAGTTGGAGATCTCGTCAAACATCTCGGCATCGATCGGGGTGTACTTGGGAGTTCTCAGCTCATCGCCATAAATCGGAACCTGCCCGCCGTAGGGAGAGCTCATACGATCCACGCCATCTGCATAGTCAACAATAACTCTTCCGTCGTCCAGCGTTTCCACGATCTTGTAGGTCTGGCCTTCCAGTCCGCAGGAAAGGATGGCTGCCACGTTCTGCTCCAGCGGTCTGTCCTGATACAGCAGGTTCAGGAACTGCATGGTCTTTTCGGGGTTCGAACAGGTAACCGGGATCGCCCACAGTCCGTACGAAGCACCGGAAGTCGTTGCAAAATCCTCAAAGAAACGGATGATGGTCAGATCCTGTCCGATGGACTGCTCATTGACAAGGATTCCGTCCAGTCCGGATGCGTTGGTCCCGATAAAAGCGCCAAGGTAATGACCGGTTCCCAGAAGAGTCGGCCAGGTATCGGTGATGGAGATGACATCCGGATTGATATAGCCTGCGTTAAAATATCCGCGGATCTTGTCATAGGTTGCTCTGTATTCATCCGTGGCAAAACGGTTTACAACCGTGGTGTTGTCCAGACCGGCATTCATCAGAGAGCCGATCGCCGGATCGCCCAGATCATCGGTGGGGCAGAGAACCGGCATAATGTCGCCGTCCGCATAGCCTGCGATGGAGTAATAGCCATCGCCCTTGGCTTCTTTGTAAGCGGCCATGACTTCTTCCACATCTTCCAGTGTATAGATCTGGTCCTCGTCAAAGGAGAAGCCCAGAGCTTCCAGTTCGGAGGTCAGAGCCACGAAGCTGCAGCCATGTCCTGCATAGTAGTTGGCCGGAACCGCATACATGGTGTTCCCTGTATATCCCAGCTTTTCCAGTTCACCAATGCAGTTATGAATATCCTGTCCATACTCTGCATACAGATCATCCAGCGGGAGAAGCATGTTCTTTGTGGAATAGTTGGAGATAGAGTCCATATTCGAACCCATCGGCAGAATGCTCATCAGGTCGATCTCTTCGTTGGAGGTGATGGCCAGGGCGGAGGTGGAAGGAAGATCCCAGGCTGCGATCGGATCCAGCGTCACCGTTACGCCGATCTCCGGCTCCGTGATGGCGTTGATTGCATTCTCGACATCCGCCAGACCGGAAAACTCCTGTCCGAAGGTCACGATCTGCATTTTCAGGTTGAAGGTGTCGTCTGCCATAGCCGGAGCTGCTGCGCCGGTGGTCAGTCCCAGTGCCATCGCTGCTGTCAGTACAGAAGATACGATTTTTTTGTTCATCTTGGTTCTCCCTTCTCTAAAACATGAGGTTGTATCGGCAGCCGTTATGTTGCCGGCTGGCTTCTTCACTTGATGGATTCATTATATACAGACCGTCCTGAAATGAACATTATGATTCCAAACTTCCGGCTTTTGAAAAATAAACTTTCGAAATACAGTCATACATGATACACTGAGAGTGATGCGGATCATCGTTCATCTGCAAGGGAAGGGGAAGCATATGGAAAGAAAAAAACAGTCTCTGATGACCAAAGCAGCTATTGTACTGCTGATCCTGATTCTGCCCTTCAATATCATCGGGATCGTCACCTCCGTGATCTCCTACCGGAATTCCATCCAAAGTGCGGAAAACGCCATCTCCCATTCCCTGGATTCCTATGGTCTTCTTCTGGACAACCGGATCCGGAACACCAATTCCAAGCTGTATGAGCTGTCCAACAACAACTCCGTCCTTTTCAACATGTGCCATTGCAGGGACGAATCCCAATACCGGATCCTGCGCTATCAGTTTTTCACTTCCATGAACAACGAGATCAAATCTTCTGATATTGCAAAGGTATGGTTTTTTTACCAGACAGACTGGGATGACTACATTCCTCTGCCCGCCTATACAGGAGCCAATGCCGGATCACGGCCTTATTATCCGTACATTGAGAATTATAGTCCACCCTACGGACACTGGTTTTTTTCAGAAGATCACACGGAGCTGATCCGGATCCTGTACGACAACAGCCTGAATCTTTACTGTGGTGCAGTACTTGATCTGGAAGCGTTTCTTGCAGAGCTGAATGGAATCAATGATTTTGATTCTCTGCAATATTCATTCTCGGAGACAGAAGCAGAAACAAAACCCAGACAGCTGATCCTCAGCCGTAAGACCGCAGCCAATGTCTATCTCACCGCAACGGTCTCGACCAACGACCTGAACGGAAGCATCAGCTTTCTGCAATATGCCCTTTTTCTGTTTTTCATCCTGTATCTGGCACTGATCCCGATCCTGTACTCTCTGATGCGCAGCTATATGGGCAGACCGCTGAAAAAACTGAATGAAGCCCATGCCCAGCTGCAGAACGGAAATGAAAACTACCGAATCTCCGAAGCCGGCAATTCCGCCGAATTTCAGGAAGCGTACCAAAGCTTCAACCATATGGCGTCCTCTCTGCAGACGCTTCAGAAAGAGGTTCTGGACAAAGAGCTGGCCAACAAGCAGCTGCAGATCGATTACCTTCAGCTGCAGATCCGGCCGCACTTCCTTCTGAATTCCTTCAATGTACTTTATACGCTTATCCAGAGAGGTCAGAAGGAGCCTTCGCAGCAGATGGTGCTGTTCCTTTCGGATTACTTCCGGTATCTGTTCCGCAGCGGCAGCGAGCTCCAGCTTTTCTCCAAGGAGCGGAAGCTGATCGAAGACTATATGCGCATCACCAGGATTTACTATCCGGATTCCTTTGAGGTATCCTACCAGCTGGATCCGATTCTGGATCTGATCCGTGTCCCGCCGATGCTGCTTCACAGCTTCATGGAAAACATCATCGCCCACGCTCTGCTGCCGGACCGGTGCGTACATATCGTGTTCTCCGGAGAATATGAGGACGGGATGGCCACCTTCTACATCTCCGATGACGGCAAAGGCATGGACGAAGAAGCGATCGAAGCCATCAATCATATCACACAGGTTCCCATTGATGACGGGAAAAATGTAGGCATCAAAAACTCGATCTACCGGCTGAAGTATTATTTCGGCGACAAGGCCTCCGTAGTCTGTGAATCGGAGCTGCATATCGGGACCACCTTCACCATTATGATCCCGTATGATCTGGAGGACCCCGAGGAGGAATAAGAAATGGTATTATTGATTGTGAACGATATCGTGATCGAAGCGAAGACCATGGCGTCGGATATTCCATGGGAAGATGCCGGAATTGACAGCGTATTCACCGCCTTCAGCGCCAGACAGGCCAGGGAGATCATTCAGGAGAATCCGATCGATATTCTTCTCTGTGATATCGAAATGCCGGAGGAGAACGGACTTTCCCTGATCCGGTGGATCCAGGAAAATCATTATGATATCGATTGTATCCTGCTGACCTGCCACGCGGATTTCGCCTACGCCCAGGAGGGGATCACCCTGGGCTGCCAGGATTACATCACTCTTCCTGCCAGGTATGAGGATATCGCCGCCTCCGTCAAAAAGGTGTGTCTCCGCCATCAGCAGCATCAGGAAGAGCTGCGGCTCCAGAATTACGGAAAAAACTGGCTGGCCAGCCAGGCAGAGACCCTTTCCGGACATGAGGACGCCGATTCGCACCGCAGTCCCGCCGAGATTTCGGAGAGCTGTGTACAGTATATCCTGGCCCATATCGGCGAAAGTGAACTGGGCGTAAACGACGTGGCGTCCAGCGTTTTTCTGAATCCGATCTACCTGAACCGGATCTTTAAAAAGGAGAAAGGCACCAGCATCAGCCAGTGGATCATAAAAGAAAGGATGGAGCTGGCCTCCACCCTTCTTCTGACCACCGACCGTCCGGCGGTCGAGATCGCCTATCAGGTCGGTTACAACAATTATCCGTATTTTTCAACTGTTTTCAAGAAATACTTCGGAATGACTCCTTCTGCATATGTAAAAAAGAATAAGCCCTGTTAACCCTCATAGAACCGCATATCGCCCCAGACCTTCAGAAGCTCCCTCCGGTCCAGGTTTTCCGTCCGCGTCTCACGGTCGAAGATCCGGACCGGGGGGATTTCTCCTTTAAAGACCGGCCACACCGCCGGATCCGGCTTTCCGTCCCGGATGAACTGTACCCAGGGCTCATGGATCTCCCGGATCAGCCGGTCCGCAGCCTCCTCCGATTCCCCGTCAAAGAAGAAATGGCTGAATTCGTGCTCCTTTACATCAAAAACGCAGGGAAGCTCAAAGGCGTGGGAGGCCAGCATCCCGCTCTCCTTCGCCGAAGCAGAGACGAAGTCAAACCGATACATCCAGGTGTCGGCATACTCTCCCTGGAAAAGCGCCGCCTTGATGGAGGGCATTTCCCAGACATAGTCCGTCGCAAAATGGACGAAGGGGCTGCCGTACTCTTCTTTGGCCGGATCATCATAATACGCTTTAATGGCTTCGAAGCCATCGGAATTTCCGTTCTTCTCAAACATGTCACGGACCATCTCCCAGCTGTTGGGGAAGCCGGTGTTCTCCGGGCGTACAAACATGGTGCCTTCATGCCGATTGGTTCCGATCAGCAGCTTCACTCCTCGGGCGCAGCCTTTGCGGATGGCGTCCAGCGGACGCTCCGGCAGAAGATCATCGATGACCGGCCCCGGCTCAAAGATCCCGGGCCATCGGTACTGATGCACCCGTTCCTGGTACCGGGCGGCCCGGATCAGATCAAAAGGATCCGCCTGATACAGTTTTTCGGGAAGATCTTTCTCGGTCCACCCCATTCCCTCCAGGAACAGATCCACATTCTTTCTCTGCATCTGCGGGGTCATCACGCAGTTACAGAGACCGCTCTCCGCGATCACCTGCTGAAAATATCCGCGCACGGCCGGTACCGCCATCAGTGTCACCACGGCCGCACCGCCGGCGGATTCCCCGCCGATGGTCACTCTGTCCGGATCGCCGCCGAAGGCTTCGATATTCTCGTGGACCCATTTGAGGCCCATGATCATATCGGAAAGGCCGCGGTTGGTCTCGATCTCCTCGCAGCCCTTGTACGTGGAGAAATCAAAGAACCCCATCACATTCAGACGATACTGAAAATTGACATAAACCACGCCGTCCTTTGCGAAGGAATCGCCATGGTACAGCGTATCACTGCAGCTCCCGCACATGTATCCGCCTCCGTGGATCCACACGAAGACCGGGAGCTTCTCTCCCTCCCGGGGACGTACCACATTAACGGTCAGACAGTCATCGCTGCCCTGATCGATCTCGTGATCATCCTGCCAGGCCACCGGGCCATATTCCTTTGCCGGACGGATCCCTTCCCAGGGCTCGCATTCCCGGGCTCTTTTCCAGCGCAGCTCTCCCGCCGGCTGGGCCGCAAAGGGAATCCCCAGGTATTTCAGCAGTCCGTTCTCTTCAAACCCTTCCACTTTTCCGTATTTTGTCTGTACGATCTTTTCCATGGCATTTCCTTTCTTTCATCGGTACTGATCTGCTCTTCCGTCCCGGATCACCCCGGCCCGTTCTTTTTCTTCCGCCGTGATATCGACCTTGATCGTACCTCCCGGCACCGCGATCTCTCCCCGGATCCACGACAGATGGCCCAGGTCCGTGTTACGCTCGTATTCCGCAAAGCCCGGCTTCGTCGGCCGGATCCCCAGATACACAGCCGGCAGAGCGTACAGGATCACGGAACCCCAGGCGTGACAGTCGCTTCTCTGGTCCGTGAAATTCTCCACGCAGGTGGTCATGTTGTTCTCCAGCATGGTTCTCCACATGTCCCACATCCGGTCGGCTTCTGCCAGCATTCCGGTCTTTTTCAGTGCCAGAAGCAGATAGAAGCTCATGGACACGGAGCACTGGGGGATGCCCTCTTTGCCGAAGGTCTTCTCAAGATTTTTTCGTCCCTGCTCATCGGAAACCAGGTCATTCAGGACAGCCCAAACCTGGGTGTGGGTGCTGTACAGCTCCTGTCCCGGACCGTCCTGGATCAGGCCGTCCTTTCCGCTGCAGGTTTGCAGAATCGCCTTCTTCAGCTGTTCCGCCCGGTCTCTGTATTCACGGGCGACTCCTTCCCGTCCGATATAGTCCGCCAGCTCCGCCGCCTTCTGCAGCCCGTACAGGTAAAGAAGACTCTCCATCGTGATGGAACCGTCACCTCGTACGGCCGCTGTCGGCACCCCGATGGTCTCATTCCACTCCGGACACCAGTCGATGAAGGACCAGTATCTGTGTTGGAAAAGAACGCCTCCGACGCTTCCCACCAGACCTTTTTCCGTCCGATGGGTATGATAGTATTCCAGGACCCGGTCCACACATCCGAAATGATCCCGGACCAGATCCGGATCCCCGAAATACATCATATGATCGTGGACCATCAGGATATAGAAAATGGAAAATCCCGGAATTACGTTTACTCCCTGCGCCGGTGCCGATGCCTGGAGGATCCCGTCGCTGCGCTGGGTCTTGCGGAAGGAATCCATACACTGACG
>CAMOUV010000094.1 GCA_946626695.1 uncultured Blautia sp. | reverse complement strand
CAAAGGAAAAAAATGAATAAGAAAAGTAAAACTCTTCCTTGATTTCCGTGAACGGCTCAGGTAAGTTAAGAATGAATAGAATGACAGCATTATGAAACTGCTATGTTGAAAGGAGATTATGATATGTTAAAAGGTATTCCCGAAATTCTTTCCCCGGAGCTTCTGAAGGTTCTCTGCGAGATGGGACACAGCGATACACTGGTTGTCGCCGACGGCAACTTCCCGGCCATGACCATGGGTAAGAATGCGATCGTTATCCGTATGGACGGCCACGGTGTTCCGGAGATCCTGGATGCAATCCTCTCCGTTTTCCCGCTGGATTCCTATGTGGATCACCCGGTACATCTGACCCAGGTGGTTCCCGGAGATACCGTTCCTACTCCGGAAATCTGGAAGACCTACAAGGATATCGTTGCCAAATATGACGACCGCGGAGCAGACGCTTTTGAAGAAGTGGAACGTTTTGCGTTCTACGAAGAAGCCAAGAAAGCCTACTGCATTATCGCTACGGGTGAGACCGCAGTCTATGCCAATGTCCTGATTCAGAAGGGTGTTGTCATCAACAAATAAAAGGTCAGGAAAAAGCCCTGCCGTCTTTCCGTTCAGGAAGACAGCAGGGCTTTTTGATTCAGCTGTAAAATTCGTCCGCGGTCTTATTGCCCCGGAACAGAACAGAGCTCTGTCTGAATGTGCTGATCAGTCAGTCCGCAGCTGCCCCGGCTGTTTCCTCTGCCCCGGCTGCCTCTGCAGCAGTCTGAAGAGCTTCCGGTTCCCGTTCTTCGGCCAGTTCCTCCATCCAGTGGAAGGTTCCGGTCTTGATCACATCCTCTCCGTAGATCGTACGGAAATCATCCCGCATCGAGATCACATTGAATCCGCTTGCTTCCCATTTTTCTTTCAGTTCGGCACCCTTTTCCGGATTTCCGTAATCCCGTACATCGTCGTCCGCCACCAGCATGAAGGCTGCGCTCCTGTAGGCGTTGTTGCTGATGGTATAGATATGCATGCTCACATCGCCGCTGCTGTTTCCGAAGGACAGCACCGGCTGGTGGCCGATCTCCTGGACGATCTGGGCTACCTTGTTCATTTTCAGGTTTTTGATGAGAAGTTTGTCCGTACGGATCACATCATCCCCTGCTGCAAACACATAATTCAGACCGTCTTCGCCATTCTGTCCGGTGGCTTCTACGGCCACGTCCATCCCGATGATGTTTTCAGCCGGAATGTCGATGACGCCTTCCAGAAGAGTACGGCACAGAAAACGGTCACTGCCGCTGCACACATATACCTTGAATCCGTTTTCGTTCAGATAATCCACGACCTCGACCATGGGAAGATACACGGCTTCGCCGTAGGTCATTCCCGTAAAGCCGTCTGCCTCGCGAAGCAGGATCTCTGTCTCGTAATCGGCAAACTCATTCAGTGTCATGCCGGCATATGCACGGGCCGCCTGAATGGCATGCTGCATGGCCATATCCTCCGGGAAGGAATTATCCAGGGCACAGTCTCTCAGCGTCCGTCCGACCGCAAGCATCTCCTCATCGGGATGGATGTCCGGATTCTTCAGGATCGTCCAGGCCAGCATGTAGTATTCAAGATAGGTCGGAAAAAGCTCTCCGTACAGGGTCCCATCCATATCGAACACGGCAATACGGTCCTCTGCCGGGATATAATCCGCAGAAGCTTCGTCCGTCACAGCCTCCACATAATCGATCAGCGCATGGAGTGCAGGCGCATCCGGATTCCATTCCGCAAAGAGATCCTCATACTCCCAGCCTTCCTCGACCGTTTCATTCACGACAACGGTTTCTGCTTCCCCGGTTATGCTTTCTTCCGCCGGTGCTTCTCCGGTAATGATCTCTTCCGCAGCTGCTTCCTCCGGGGCTGTTTCGCCTGAAACCGCTTCCTCCACTGTCTCCACAACCGTTTCTTCCGCTGTTTCCGGTGCTTCTTCCGCAAGGATTCCCGCCGCCGGGAGCATCGTAAGAAGCATTGCCATCCATAATGCTGTAATCTTTTTCATCTGTTGATTTCCTTTCTGTACAATAGTGTCCGTCTTTCTGTGAATCAGCGCATTCTCTCCGCCGTTCTGTAAAGACGGCTGTAAATGCCTCCCTGATCCAGAAGTTCCTGGTGGTTCCCGGATTCTTCGATTCCGTTTTCGGTAAGAACATAGATCCGGTCTGCGTCACGAATGGTCGAAAGTCTGTGGGCGACCGTGATCGTCGTTCTGCCAACAGCCAGTTCATTCAGGGCTTCTGCCACCGCAAATTCACTCTCATTGTCCAGGGCAGAGGTTGCTTCATCCAGAATAATGATCCCCGGATCCTTCAGGAAGACCCGTGCGATGCTGATCCTCTGCTTCTGGCCTCCCGAGAGCCGCACGCCGCGTTCCCCGATGTAGGTATCATATCCGTCCGGCAAAGCGGAGACAAACTCATGGGCACCTGCTTTCCTGGCAGCCTCTGTCACCTCTTCCCGGGAAGCGTCCGGTCTCCCGTACACAATATTGTCATAGACCGTGCCGGAAAACAGATACACATCCTGTTGAACGATCCCGATGTTTTTCCGCAGGCTCTCCAGTGTGTAGTCGCTGACCTCCCGGCCGTCAATCGTCAGGGAGCCGGCCGAAATATCGTAGAATCGCGGGATCAGATTACAGAGCGTGGTCTTTCCGCCGCCGGAGGGACCGACCAGTGCCACCTTCTCTCCCGGATGGATCGACAGATCCAGATGATGCAGGACTTCCGTATGATCATCCGTATATTCGAAGCTGACATCCTTAAACAGGATCTCCCCCTTTGGATCCTTCATTTCCACCGCTCCGTCGAAGCTGAAAATATCCACATCCGCATCCATGATCTGCAGGAACCGCTCAATGCCGGTCATTCCGCGCTGAAACTGCTCCGTAAACTCCACGATCCGGCGGATCGAAGCGATAAGCATGTTGACGTACAGGACATATACGACCAGATCCGGCGGGGTGATCTGCCTGTGATACAGAAACAGGCCTCCTGCCAGGATCACGGCCAGATACATGATCCCTTCAAACACCAGGGTGACCACCTTGAAGATCCCCATATACCGGTAGGTTTCCTTCTTGATATCAAGGAACTTCTGGTTATCCTTCTCAAACTTCTCGATCTCGATCGGTTCGTTGGCGAAGGCTTTGACGACTCGTTGTCCCAGAAGGCTGTCCTCGATCCGTGCGTTCAGTTCCCCGATCTGCACCCGTTGTTTGCGGAAAGCCCTCCGCTGCCAGTGATTGACCTTGATGCAGACAAACAGCATCACCGGAATGATCGCAAAGATAATGACCGTGAGAGGCAGATTGATGGTGCCGAGAAGCACAAACGCCACCAGGACCTTGACGCCGGCAATGAAGAACTCTTCCGGACAATGGTGGGAAAACTCCGTCACATCAAAAAGATCATTGGTGATGCGTCCCATGATCTGTCCCACTTTGGTGTTTTTGTAATATTTGTCGGAGAGGCTCTGCAGGTGGGCATAGGCATCCCGGCGCATGTCCGTCTCCAGTCTGGCTCCCATCACGTGCCCCACATCCGCCATATAATAACTGGCGACACAGTCAACCACCCGAAGCAGCAGGTAGAGCAGAACTGTCCGGAGGATGAACTGTACAGTGAGGTCCTCAAAGTGATACATGCCCCGGTCCGTGATCTGCCGGATCATCATCGGCAGGACCAGTTCACAGACCGTCGTCAGGGCCGCGCAGAACAGATCCCTGCCCAATGTTCCCAGATAAGGCCGGTAGTAGGGGATAAAGCGTTTGAGCAGGACCCGGGTGGGATACTGCTGCTCCTGGTTTTCTGTTTTCTTTGTCATAACTGCCTTTCAATCTGTAACCTGAACATCCGGCAGAGTGCAGATGAAGCTATCCCCGGGACAGATACCCCAAAGATTCTGCAGATGCTGCTCACTATTTCAGCTTCTTATACCACAGCCCTTCCGTGCTCAGATCGCTGTCCTTAAAGCAGGAAAGCCTTGTACAGGTGCTTTTCAGAAGAGAACTGGTTTCTTTCTTGTTGGACAGATTCCAGCATACAAAACTGATTCTGTTCTTTTTCAGGAACGAGATCCACCGGTCTCCTTCCTTTCTGTCCGCCCGTCCGCTGCCGGAGGCTTCGCTGATCCCGAATTCACTCACAAACACGGGAAGACCTTTTTTCAATGCGTTTTCCACTTTCTTCCGACAGGCTTCCCCATGGGTCGCGGCATAAAAGTGAAAGCTGTACATTATATTGGAATATCCCTGCAGCGGATCGGAAGCCGCCGTATCCACATCCTGGGACCAGGTGGGCGTTCCCACCAGGATTACCGCGTTCTTGTCATTTGCCCGGATCGCCTTGATCACAGCCTGCGCATAGGTTTTGATGGTCTTCCAGGAGGTTCCCCCGTTCGGTTCGTTGCAGATCTCATAGATCACATTTTTCTGGTTTTTGTATCTGGAGGACATCTCCCTGAAAAAGGAAACGGCTTCCTTCTGATGCTTCTGCGGGTTTCCGTCCGAAAGAATGTGCCAGTCGATGATCACATACAGGCCGAGCTCCGTGGCATATTTCACACCGTTCTGAATGGTTTTTTTCAGAGCGGACGCGTCCCCGCCGGAGCAGTATCCGTTGTATTCCTCCGTGTACATGGCGAGACGGATGCACTGCACTCCCCAGCTGTCCCGAAGCGTCTTGAACGCAGCCTTGCTGACATACTGCGGATACCAGTTGATCCCGTGGGTGCTGACCCCTTTCAGGATCACGGATTGTCCTTTTTCGTTCACCAGACCGGTTCCCCGGACCTTCAGACGCCCGTTCTGCCGGAGAGGCGTCGCCGTCGCGGTTTCCGCAGAGGACCCGGATGCAGGTGCAGGGGTCGGCTTCGGAGAAGGCGAGGTAGACGGCGCAGGTGCGGGGGACGGCGTGACTGTCGTCTTCTTCCCCACATTTCGGGAAATCGTGCTTTTTACCGATCCGTTCCACACCGTCCCGTTCATGGTCTTACAGTTGACCTTGGCCGAAGACTTCAGAATAAAGCCGATCTGTGTGGTACCTCCGGAAGAAATCTCTTTGTTATACGAAGCAGGCCGGACCGTCATGGTTTTCCCGCTCACGGAAAAGGACCCGTTCCACCCGTTGACAAGAGTTATCTTCCCGTCCATCTGCAGCGTCAGGGACCAGCCGGTAATGATCCGGGGCTGCGGATTCTTCAATGTAACGGTCATCTGGGTGAAGGTTTCCCGGTCCTGCTTCCAGACCGCCGTCGTTTTAAAGGAGGCTGTCATGGCGTCCTTCGTTTTTCCCGGGACGGAGGACGCGGTGAAAAGCATCAGCAGCAGGACGGCAGCCCATATAAGCAGAAGCCTCAGGGTTTTCTTTCTGTCTTTCCGGTCCGCCATGGTTCCTTCACCGTCCCCTCCGCTCTTCGTTTCTGCAGACACGCTCATTCATCCCAGGCCGCATCCGTTTCTGTCCCGGTCTCCTCCCGAAGAAGCTTTTCCGCTTCCCAGTTGTTTCGTCCGTACAGAACCGCAAGATCATACAGTCTCTTTTCCAGCGCGGCGTCAAACTGCCCTTCTTTGAGCCTCCACTTCCAGTTGGTTCCCAGTGTGGAGGGCTGGTTGATCCTTGCTTCGTTGCCAAGGCCCATGTAATCCTGCATGGGGATCACACAAAGCCGGGACACACTGCCCATCACCAGGCAGATCAGATTTTCGCACAGTTCCTTGTCCGGGGCTCCCTGCCGGTTCAGATACCGCCCTACCATGTCATGCTCCGACGGTGTGATCTGGGACAGCCATCCCATCAGGGTCTCGTTGTCATGGGTCCCGGTATAGACCACGCTGTTCGCATCATAATTATGAGGCAGATAGTCGCTGGCATTTCCGGTATCCCGTTCGTCGAAGGCAAATTCGATCACCTTCATGTTCGGATAGCCGCTCTCCTCCACCAGACGGCGGACACTGTCGGTCACAAAGCCCAGATCCTCGGCGATGATCTCCCGTTCCCCCAGCCGGCAGGAAACCGCCCGGAACAGATCCATCCCGGGTCCCTTCTCCCACCAGCCGTTTTCGGCGGTCAGATCCCCGTAGGGAATCGCATAGTATTCGTCAAAGCCGCGGAAATGATCGATCCGCAGAATATCGTACATGGCAAAGCAGTGTTCGATCCGTTTCAGCCACCAGGAGAATCCGGACTGACGGTGTACCTCCCAGTTGTAGAGCGGATTTCCCCAGAGCTGCCCTGTGGCCGAAAAGCCGTCCGGCGGACATCCCGCCACCTGAGTGGGATTGTTCTCACTGTCCAGCTTGAACAGCCAGGGACTGGCCCAGGTATCGGCACTGTCCATCGCCACGTAGATCGGGATATCTCCGATGATACGGATCCCCCGGGTGTTGGCATAGGCTTTCAGCTTCTTCCACTGCTCATAGAATTTAAACTGCATGTATTCCTGGAATTCGATGTCGAAATACAGCTCTCTCCGGTAATAATCCAGGGCATTCTGCCAACGCAGACGGATATCCTCGGCCCATTCGGTCCAGGGGGCACCGTTAAACCGGTCCTTGACCGCCATGAAAACGGCATAATCCTTCAGCCAGTAGCCTTCCTCCTGCTGAAAGCGGATAAAATCCGGGTTCCGGCTGATATCGCTTCGTTCATAAGCTTTCCGGAGCAGCTTGTACCGGTTCCGGTACAGTTTGGCATAATCCACGGTATCCGCTTTTTTCCCGAAATCGGCGCTCCTGCATTCCTGCCGTGACAGCACACCCTCCTGAATCAGATCATCCAGACTGATAAAGTATGGATTTCCGGCAAAGGTGGAAAAGGACTGATACGGTGAATCTCCGTAGCTGGTGGGACCCAGCGGCAGAATCTGCCACACGCCCTGCCCGGCTCGCGCCAGACTGTCCACGAAATCGTAGGCGCTCTTGTCAAAGCATCCGATCCCGTATTTTGACGGAAGGCTGCTCACCGGAAGCAGCACCCCGCATTGACGTTCATATCTCATAAGCGGCTCTCTCCCTTCTGTATCAAAGTCATTGGCCCTGATTTCATTATAGCACAGATCCGGAAAAGAAACCATGCCCTGTCGTATCCTGGTCCTTGATCATCGTGACCAGACGACCCGCATGGATTCCTTCAGTCTCTGATGTTTTATACCTGTGGCATCAAAATGTACGGTGCGGAAAGCAGTCTGCATGATCGGTCCCGTAGCGAAGGCACAGATCAGCGTCCCGATTCCCACCGGTCCTCCCAGCAGCCAGCCGATCAGGGTGGCCGTGCTCAGAAGAGCGATGCTGACCGCTCCGATGGGCAGACGTTTCAGCCGCCGGCTGAGGCCCACCAGCAGGGTATCCCGGGGTCCGCACCCCAGGGAGGCGATCATATACGTAAACTGTGTGTAAGCCAGAATGACCAGTCCGATCAGCATGACCGGAATTCCGGCTGAAAGAGAGGTGCATGCAGGCACCGCATGAATATGATTGAAAAAATCCACCGCCTTGCCCACCACAAACGCATCGATAAACATGGCGATCCCGATGGGCTCCTTCAGAAGAATATCGATGACCAGAATGGTCAGGGAAACCGCTATGGAAGCATTTCCATAAAGAATATGAAGACTTCTGGACAGTCCCAGGTTCAGCACATCCCACGGTGCTGCGCCCAGATTGGCCTGGATGGTCAGATATACGCCAAATCCATTGACGAACAAACTGACCGCGGCCAGAAGCATGTTCATAGCAATGGCTTGGGCGGATTTGTTTTTTCGTAATTCTGCTGTCATTTCTGTACTCCTTGAATCTCTGTATCCCGCATGGCCCCTAAAGGCCATTGATTCCCGCGGGCAACGAGCCATGCGGACAGACTGCCTGTCCGTTTGGCGACTTTCTCGAGGGGTGATGCTTGCCAGCGGCAAGCGTTTATCACCGACCGTAACGAAGTGTAGAACCGATACCCCGTGGCTTGCTGCGGGGTATTGGACTCCCGGACAGTATACCACGCTGCCGGAGGAATGTCATCTGCAGAATCGTACGGCAGCTCTTTTTCGTCAAACTGTCAACAGATCATCGGAAAATTTGTACGTTTCGGCTATGGTCTTTCTTTCCCTCCTCCGATATACTGGGTTCAGTAAGAAAAAACAGATTCTCGTGGAGGACAAAAAAATGGCAAGTTTATCTCTGCAGCACATTAACAAAACTTATCCGAACGGCTTTCAGGCTGTAAAAGATTTCAACCTTGAGATCGAAGACAAAGAGTTCATCATCTTCGTAGGACCCTCCGGATGCGGAAAGTCCACCACCCTTCGTATGGTAGCCGGCCTGGAAGAAATCTCCGGCGGTACCCTTAAGATCGGCGACAAGGTCATGAACGACGTAGAGCCGAAGGACCGTGATATCGCAATGGTATTCCAGAACTACGCTCTGTATCCGCATATGACCGTTTATGACAACATGGCATTCGGTCTGAAGCT
>CAMOUV010000093.1 GCA_946626695.1 uncultured Blautia sp. | reverse complement strand
AGGGCTCCCACCAGATAGGCCGGCGGCTGCGCCTCCCCTCTTCCGGAAGCCGCCGGGTAGGAAAGCTGAAGCCCGTCGGAAGGCTTCGTCAGATTCAGATACAGATAGAACCGCTGTATGTTGACCTGTTCCCTTGGATCCGGGGCCAGGGTGATCCCCTCCGAAGCGAAGAATTCCCGGTCCCCGTCCGTCAGGATGCCTCCCTGCGAAACATTCCGGGGGATATTCCCTTCGTTGACTCCCATAAAGAACAGGACACGGATATTCTGAAGCCGGGTCCGTTCCATATCGCCGACCATCACCTGATCCTGTCCCGGCGGGATCAGGGCGACCTTTGCTTTTCCGAAGCCCGTCTCCAGGATCTGCAGGAATTCAGGAAGCTCTGTCTTCTCCGGCCCCAGGATCTCCGCAAGCTGCTCCAGCAGTCCGATCACAATGCCGTAGATCTGGGCATATTCCTTTTCCATGGCCAGATCACCGGACGCGTGAAATTCCTTTTCCTGCTCCAGAAGCTTTTCCTGGATCCTGCATGTTTCGATAAAGCGGTACAGCCCCAGACAGTATTCCTGCACCGTGTGTCCTTTTCCGGCCATCTCCTCCGCAAAGGAGGAGACCTCCGAGACAAATTTCTCCCGGAGGACATTCAGGTTCATCAGATCCGCCGGATTCATGCCCCGGTAATTCCGCACCCAGGGTTCCTGCCACTTCGAAAAGCTTCGGATTCCCAGGGCCAGCACATAATTTTCCAGACGGTCCGTTTCCTCCCGGGTCACATCCGACAGGCCGCACCGCAGATACCGGAACACACTCTCATAGGAAAAGCGCTGACGCACCATCTCCAGGGATGCCCGTATGAATTCCACAAAGGGGTTCATCAGCACACTGTGGGGCTCGTCGATGAAGCAGGGGATCTCCCGGAGACGGAAGATCTCCCGGGTCAGAGAGGCATATTCCTCCAGATTGCCGGTGATCACCGCGATATCGCCGTACCGGAGATTCTTCTCCCGGACCAGCCGGCGGATCCGACGCGCCGTGTCCTCCACCTCCTGCCGGGGAGAGGCTGCGCACCAGATTCCGATCTCCTCCGGCTTTGAGGGGTAGCGGACCTTCCGGTACCGGAAGATGTTCTTTTCCAGAAAGCACAAGGCCGGCGCCTTTTTAAACCGGGTCTCCGTTCCGTGATCCAGAATGACCGGATCCTCCAGATCGTGCGTCAGTTCCCCCAGGGACGCGATCATCTTCCGGCTCATGGAAAAGAGCCGCCAGGAGAATCCCTTCCCCCCGCGCTCTTCCGCCGGATCCAGGGTGACCGTCACCATGACACGGCTGCAGAGTTCCAGAAGCTCCCGGATCAGGTTGATCTGCACCGGCGTAAAGCCGGTATACCCGTCCAGCAGCAGGACGCTTCCGCGGATCTTCCGGGAAAGCGGCAGCACCTTCAGAAGCAGATCCGGAATTTCTTCGGCGGTGGTGTAATGATCTCCCAGATAGTCCCGGAAGGCCTGATACAGCACCCGGACATCCCGGAGCTTTTTCTGCAGCAGCGAGTTTTCCGGGGCCTTTTCCAACATATGGGCCAGCTCCTCCTCTCCGATATCGTACTGCATGAATTCAGAAAGGAGAGATTTGACTTCGTCCAGACAGCCGGGGCGGTTCATCTGGCTGCCCAGGTAGGGCAGATCCCTGGCTCTTTCCTGGGCCAGTTTCCGCAGCACCATGCTTTTTCCCGTGTCGGACAGGACGGTGCGGGTATCGCCCCCCACCTCCTCGAACACCCGGTAGGCCAGGCGCTGGAAGCTCAGCACATCGATATTCAGGATGCCCTTGCCCGGGGACTGCTCCACCACGGTCCGCTGGGTCTGCATGGTGAACTGCTCCGGCACAACGATATAATAAAGTACATCCGGGTGCTTTTCAGCCTCCCGGATGATGGTTTCGAATGCGTAGTGAGACTTGCCCGTTCCGGAGCCTCCGAGGATGAATTGTAAGCTCATAGGGTATCTCCTGTTTTGTATATCCCGGTTACGATATTCCTGCCCCGGGCCTGCAGATATGTTCTGCATGTTCGTCTCTCTCCTGACTTTCCGATTTCTGTGGTTCGCAGCTGTACGACACAGAGTGTCGTCCATCTGCGTACAACAGAAATCAAAAGTCCGTCGAGAAGCCGTACATCAGCAGGAACATATTTGCCGGCCCGGGGCGGGAATATCTGGTTGTTCAAGGAATAAAAAAGGTCTTATCCTTGCTTATTTACACTTTCTCAGGATCTGCTTCAGTTCCTCTACACTGAAAGTATAGTTCGTATTGCAGAAATGACAGTTCAGCTCCACCGGTTTTCCTTCCTGGATCATCTCGTTCAGGTCTTTTCGTCCGATGCTGATCAGGGCTTTTTCGACTCTTTCTTTGCTGCAGTTGCAGTAGAATTCCGTGTCGACCCGGTCGTTGATCTCCAGATCGAAGCCTTCCAGAACGGTTTCCAACAGGCCTTCGGGGGAGAGTCCCTGGTCCAGAAGGGCGGTCACGGAATGGATCTTTCCGACGTTCTCTTCCAGGCGGGCGATGGTGGCTTCTTCTGCGAAGGGCATCAGCTGCACGATAAACCCGCCGGCCTGGCGGACGGTATTGTCTTTGTTCATCAGAACGCCCAGGCCTACCGCGGAGGGTACCTGTTCGCTGGTGGCGAAGTAATAGGTCAGGTCATCTCCGATCTCGCCGGTCATCAGATCCACCTGGCCGATGTAGGGTTCTTTCAGTCCCATGTCCTTGATCACCTGCAGGGAGCCGGTTCCGATGGCACCGGACACATCCAGCTTGCCCAGGCTGTTGGCGGGGAGGATCACGTTGGGGTTGTTCACGTAGCCTTTTACTTTTCCCTGCGAGTCGGCGGTGACGGTGATCCCGCCGATGGGGCCGTCGCCTTTGATCTGCAGGGTCAGGATGTCTTTGTCCCCTTTCATCATCACGCCCATCATGGCGCCGCCGGTCAGCAGACGCCCGAGGGCCGCCGTGGCCACGGGGCTGGTGTTGTGGTCCCTCCGGGCGGTTTCCACGGTTTCCTTTGTCAGCGCGGCGAAGCAGCGGATCTGCTGGTTTGCCGCCATTCCTCGTACAATATAATCACTCATGCTGTTCTCCTTGTCGTATTGGTTTGTTGTCAGCGCCCTTCAGGCCGGCGTCTTGGTCTGTTCCCGGGCGATAAAGGTCAGTCGTTCGCTTTCCGGTCCGGGCGGGTTCTCCGTATAGGCGTCGTAAACCGCCTCCACCTTAAGCCCTGCCTTTTCCAGCAGTTCCCGGACCGTCTGTTCGGAGTAGGCTTTCTGACAGTGCAGCTCCGTGTCCTTTTCGTACAGTCCGTCCTCCCGGGGCAGGAACAGGGTCAGGTCGTAGGTGTTGATCCCGGTATCCGGGTCGTACTCGTTTTCCCAGATAAAGCTCCCCTCCTCCCGGTTTTCGGCAATGGTGGCGCTGCCGATCACGGTTTCATATTTGTAGGGAGTGTTCATGTCAAAAAGAAAGACGCCGCCGGGATCCAGATAATTGTTTACCAGCCGGAACACCTGAAGCAGGGCTTCTTCCTCCAGAAGATAATTCAGGCTGTCACAGACGCTCACCACGGCGCATACGGTCCCGTACAGTTCAAACTCTTCCATGTCCTGCAGCAGATAGAGGATGGAATGGCCGGACCGCTCCCGTTTTTCCAGTGCCTCCTGCAGCATCTCCTCCGCGTTGTCCACGCCGATCATGTCATAGCCTTCTTCCGCCAGAAGCTCCGTCATGGTGCCGGTTCCGCAGCCCAGATCCAGCACGATCCCTTCCGACAGGCCTCTTTTTTTCAGCTGGCCGGTGATATAACCGGCCCAGGCGCGGTAATCCACATTGTCCTGGAACAGGTCGTAGACCCGCGCAAATTCTCCATAGGCTTCCATCGATTCGTTTTTCATATTCGTCACTCCGCTTTTATGGATGGTCCTCTCGGACCGTGTATCCCCAGTATACCACAACCCGCTCCGAATATACACCGTTTTCCGTCACAAAAACGGGCCGCCCGTCTTTTCAGACGGAACGGCCCGTGCGCGGTCCGGTTGTTATTCGTCGTAGGTCACGGACATGAACCGTACATTTCCGGGCTCGCCGTGATAATAATAATCCACATCGTTCTGGTCGTAGACATCCGACTCGCTGGTAAACCGGTAGGTATTCCCCTCGGTATCCGTCCAGTTTCCGTCATCCTTCGGGGTGATCACCAGCGGATGTCCGTCCGAATTACGGTAGATGGTTCGGGTCTGGTTCGTATCGGCCAGCTGTTCCTCCGTATAGCCTTCGGAAGAAGCCTCCCCGCCGCTGCCGGAATCCGCCGGCGCTTCAGCCGCAGGCTGTGCCTCCGAAGCGGCCTTCAGAGTGGATTCTCCCGTGATGCGGAAGCTGTCCACCGATTTCTGCACGGCGGCCAGAAGCTCCGGATCATCCTGATACACATCCGCCGCAATGCTGTAATATTCGTTTGCATTCTTCAGATATTTATACTGGGTGTAGAACCGCCCGCTGCTTTTCTCGCTGTTCGTATAATGGACCAGATAAGAAATGACGTCTGCGTCATTCACTTTCTGGTTCGAATAGGTCAGGATCTCAAAATCCTCCGCCTGAACCAGCCCCTCTCCCATCAGCAGGGTGTTGGCCAGATCCTCATTATCCGGCATGATGGCGGTGTTCAGATCCTCCCCCTCTCCGTGCAGGATCAGGATCTTGCCCTTTTCCGGAGACTCAAAGCGGAGCATCTTCGGGTCATCGGTCTTGTTGGACCAGGTGGCATCCGGCATCTCGATGGCTACGTTCTTGTTGCTGGAATTATACGTCGTACTCTGGGCGTCAGGCACGATGGTCGGCGTCGGGGTAGCCGTGTTCACCGGCTCCGGTGTGGGCGTGTCATCCACAATCACCTGCTCCTCCGGCTCCTTCTCCCCGAAAAAGCTGCAGGATGACAGGCCGGCGGCAAGGAATACCGCTGCTGCAAGTATTGTAAGTCTTATCCTGTTTTTCATAATACCCTCCTCATTACCCCTCTCGAAACGTCGAAAAGAACTTACAGTCATTGTACAATCATCTGACAGCCCTGTCAAGTTATGTAAATCTGCCTCCTCTGCGGCTTCAGGATCCCGCGTGTTATCTGCGGTCTTTCCCCATCAGCATATGTTCCTGCTGATGGCGAAGGGCCGCAGATAACACGCGCCTCCTGCCTCAAAGCTCCGGTGCGTTTTCGGCTGTCCGGCCGCACACGATGGTCAGATTCCCGTTCCGCACCCGGATCTGATCCAGAAATTCCTTTTCGATTTCCGCCTTTTTCAGGGTCACCTGATAACACAGCTCGTACATGCTCCCCAGATTGACCGTCTTCACTTTCTCGAGCCGCGCCTTGCGGGTGTATTTTTCAAACAGATCCTCAAAGATCTCCGTGTAATCCAGATTTTCCGGAATGGTGATCCGGAGATGCCGCTGTTCGGTCTCCTGGCCGGCCAGACCGGTTCTGGAAAATACAAACAGGGCCAGGATCGTGACCAGCGTAAACAGAGCGGCAAAGGCGATCTGCCCCATTCCGCAGGCAAGACCGATGGACATGGACAGGAACACGCCCAGGATCTCGCGGGAGGTCCCCTGTACCGAACGGAAGCGGACCAGTGAGAAGGCTCCGGCCACCGCCACCGCCGTTCCCAGATTGCCGCTGGTCATCATGATCACCGCCTCCACCAGCATGGGGAGAAGGGCCAGCGTGATCAGGAAATTCTGCGTATGCTTTTCCGTCGTCATACGGTATACCCCTGCCACCGCAAGGCCCAGCACCAGTGCGGCGGCCATCAAGATCAATGTTGTTTCGACGGATATCGAAGAAGTACTGCTGTCAATGATACTTGTAAACATATTCCCGTTCCCCTTTCCCCCTTGCTTCGTCTGTCTGTATGCTGCTGTATATGACTCCGTATTTCGAAAACGACTTCGGATACATTTCCAGCCGTTCCAGAATGTGTACGATCTCCAGCGGCAGCGCGCCGTTCACCTTGATCTCCAGCAGGTATTCCCCCTCCCGGGAAAGCAGCGTGCCGTAATCACCGCTCCGGAGGGACAGATCCGTTTCTCTGTAACGAAGGTTGTGATCGATGGTCATCCGCAGAAGCGGATCCTTTTTCCCGAAATAGGCTCTCCGGTCATAGGCCAGAAACAGCCGCGGCACCGGATGGTAGAAATCCCGGAAATACTCCAGCTCCCGCACGATCTGGGTCCGGGGAAACGTCCGGATCCCCCGCTCCAGAAAGATCTCTGCCTGCCGCAGCGGAATCGCGGCTCTGCGTTTGTACACGACGCCGTCGTATTTCTTCTTGATCTCCACGAAGGACATGCTTTTTTCATCCGGCACCCCGTAGGTCCGCAGCCGGAGCTTTTCCTTGTAATTCGGTTTCTCCAGAGAACGGATCACCAGATCGCTGTTTTCCGTATCATAATAGATGTTGCAGATCGTGGTCAGCCCGTACTCGTCCAGCTGGATATAGGGATCCATCAAGCCCAGGAACAGGCCGATCTTTTCTTTTGGTATCTGATATTTGATCTCTGTTCTCTGGAATGTGTCGATGATCTGTCCTCCCATGATGATCCCTCCTGTCTGTCAGCGGCTTTGTTCTGTGGTATGTGGTTATCTTACGGGAGAAATGTGTTCGAAATTCGACCAAAATGTGTAAAAAATGTGTTTTATGAAAAAAGAAAGACAGGTCTCACGACCTGCCTTTTCTGTCTGCGGGCGCTGTCTTCAGCTTTCCAGTCCTTCATAGATCAGTCTGCGCACAGTGGGATGGATCACATCGTAGCCGTAACCGAAATTCTTTACATGCATCAGATAAAAAGCGCTGACCCTTCTTACCGGATCGATCATGGCCCAGGCCCCGGCGGCGCCGTCCCAGCCGAATTCCCCGATTTGTCCCGGTCCTCCCTGGGTCAGATCCACCCGGGTACGGACTCCCAGCGCATAGGAATAACCCAGACGTTTCCATTCATCAAAGCTTTTCCTTGACCGGGCACTTAACTGATTGGAGCTCCACAGCTGGATCATCTCCGGCGAAAGGATCTGCCGTCCTTCGCGGGTCACCCCGCCGCAGGCAATGGCATCCAGGAAGGTCAGATAATCCTTCATGTCACTCATCAGTCCGGCTCCGCCGCTCTCATACTGCTCACTGATCCGGTAATTGGTCACCTTTCCGGGAAGCAGGCGGAGAGGCTCGTCGTCGCTGACAAACTCATACTGGGCGACCAGACGTCCTTCGTCCTTCTTCTTCAGGGAGAAGCCGATGGTCGTAAGCCCCAAAGGAGCAAAAATATTCTCCTTCAGATACTCCGAAAAACGTTTCCCGCTCACAGCCTCGATCAAGGCGCCCAGTACATCATGACTCATGCTGTACTGAAAGTCGGTTCCCGGTTCAAAGCAGAGCGGTCTCTCCGGAAGGACATCCACGATCTGCCTTGTGGATGCCTGTCCGCCGGTCTCCCGAAGCACTCTCCGGATGGCCGGCGTGTCTGTCTCATAATCCAGGCCGCTCTGCATGCTCAGCAGGTGACGGACCAGCATGGGCCTTTTCGCCGGCACGATCCCTTCTCCTTCCTTTACGCTGAGCTCTGCAAAGGCAGGAAGATACCGGCTCACCGGATCATCCAGACTGAGAAGTCCCCTTTCCAGCAGCTGCATCACCGCGCAGGTGGTGACCACCTTGGTCGCAGAATAGAGGCAATAGATCTCATCTCCCCGCACAGGCTCGGTTCTTCCGCTGTCCCTGAAGCCTGCCATATGACGATACACAGGCTCATGATCCTTGCAGATCATGATATCACAGCCCGGCACCTTCACTTCGTACAACGAATCCAGATAGTTTCCCAGTTTTGAAAAATCCATACGACTTCCTCCTGCATTCTGCTTATTAAATCTCCGGCATGTCCATGTCCCCGCGCTCACCCTTGGCTCAGGTCTGTTTCAACCTGCCTTCTGTTCAAACTGGCTGTTGTAGAGTTCTGCGTAGAAGCTCAAAAACCACCTCTCCCTTCCGTGCAGGATCCGGTTTCTTCGGATCCTCGGGATCATGGATGGAGGTCTCCGACTCCAGGACGGCACGGATACGGCCGGCTGCCACATTGGCCCGCGGGATCATGATCGACATGGCCGTGATCATCAGAAACCCCATGATGATCTGCATGCTGTACCGGATGAACGCCATCATGCTGCCCACCTGCACCGTTCCCATACAAAAGTATCCCCCAGAGAAACCTCCGGGGGATATTTCCTCGTATTACACAAATTTATTCAGTTCTTCATCGTAGGTATAGTCGATCTGGCCGAGCTTTTCTATCAGTTCTTCCTTTTTGATCCCCCGGAGCGTACACAGTGCATCCAGCGAATCATAGTAATCCCGCAGCTGGGTGTTCACATAGCTCAGGAGAATCATAGGGTCCTTTGGAATCATAACA
>CAMOUV010000092.1 GCA_946626695.1 uncultured Blautia sp. | reverse complement strand
TTCGGGATCTGGATCGGAGCCGCTGATGAACTTAAGGACGCGACTGCCTTTGCATATAATGTACCTGCAGAGATAGGAATCGTACAGATATTTCTCTCCAGTGACTGGAGCAATCTCGATCCTGTTCCGCATTTTGTTGTTACCGCGGGCATGTATGCTTCCAGACCGGAAGCGGAATTGATGCTCCCTGGCATACAGGCTCATTATCCGGACGCTTATATCAAGTATGCGGGGACGAGGCTTGACAGCTTCCGGGCAGGCATGTCCGAAGAACAGGAGAGATGGCTGGGAACATGGAGATCAGACGGCGGAGAGATGCTGGTGATCAATGACTATACAGATACCGAATTGTATCTTCTGTACTATGGTTACTATGCAGATGGCAGCGGCATGTTTGAATCTCCTTATACAATGTTCTTTCAGAATGGATCTAAAACGTATGTGACAGAAGCGGCAGATGTTCTTGAGAAAGCAGGATGGAGGCGTGAACTGGAGCTGAAGGATAACGACACCATTATCATGCATTCCCGCTATCCGGATCAGATTTTTTACAGAGTATCTGATGCTTCTGTGGAATCCGGCACGTCTTCCGCTGCTGATAACCCGTTCTATGGTATCTGGTGCGGCGCATCAAAAGATTACGATGATGCTTTGCGGTTTGCCGACGGCATGAAGGAAAAAGGCCTGCCGGCGCAGATCGTGCTTACAACAGACTGGAGCAATCTGAACACGGAACCGTGGTTTGTTATTACTGCGGGGATGTATGCTGAAGAGACAGAAGCAAAGGAAGCCCTCAAAACAGTTAAGAACAGCTATCCGGACGCTTATATAAAGTATTCCGGAACATATATCGGATAAAATCATTCGATGGGGAATGAACTGCCTGTCTTATTTCCAATTGCGCTCAAACGGCCGACCGCAGTTTGCACAAAAACAGATTGATTTTATTACGATAATGCGTTAAAATAACCATATCAATTCTTTTTAAGGAGGGTACATTATGAAGACCAGGAAAGTATTGGCAGCTCTGTTATCATCCGCTATGGTTCTCTCCATGGGAGCAGCCGTCCACGCAGAAGAAGGGACGCATATTTACGTGCTGACAGCTTCCGAAGACCACGGCTGGACAGGCTCTGTCGCCACGTTCGCGAAGGAAAAAGCAGAAGAAGTGAATGCGGAAGGCACCTACTCCGCAGAAGTCATCACCGCAGCAAGCGCACAGGACCAGATCACCCAGATCGAAGACATCCTTGCAGGAGACACCAGCAATATCGCTATCGTCGTGATGCCGCTGGACGACACAGTACAGTCCGCTATTCAGCAGATCGTGGATGCAGAGGTTCCGTATGTGGCCTTTGACCGTATCATCGACGCGGTTTCTTCCACCGCGGTCTCCAATGTAAAAGGTGACAACAGCGGTATCGGCGCAGGCTCCGCAGCCTACTTCGTATCTCTTGGAATGAAGCCCGGCGACGCAGTCTATGTTTACGAAGGAGACACCTCTTCCGTGACGACTCTCCGCGACAACGGCTTTGTGGATTATCTGACCGGTGCTGTGGAATTCGAAGGCGCGACGATCGCTGACGATGCAAAATGGAGCGAGGATGATCTTGCTTCCATCACTTACTCCGGCGCTATGAACTGGAGCCGTTCCGACACCAAGACTTCCTTCGAGTCCCTGATGGGCGATGCGTCCAACGCAGAGATCAAATGGTTCTACGCAGAAGACGACGAACTGGCAATGGGCATCCTGGAAGCTCTGAACGGCGGCGGCATCGATGATTCCGTCAAAGAGACCTTCCTCGGAAATGCTCCGGCCATGACCGGCTGCGGCGGACTGGATGAGTACTATGAAGTCCTTCGCGGAAATTCCTATGCGGATCTGGCAGAGAAATTCAGCGGCCTCTGCTCCGTAACCTACAGCCCGGCCATGATCCAGACCGCCATCCAGGATATGGTAGATTATCTGAATGGCGAAACAGTCGAACAGGATCACGTGATCGCCTGCGAAAACGTAACGGCTGACAACGTGGACAACTATCCGTCATTCTGATCTTTTTGAATCTTCTGACAAGCAGGAAAGTGACAGGACTGCCTGACTGCGGCTGCAGTCCGGCAGTCCTTTTTTCAGAAACGGCAGGATTCTGTCGGAGCCTTCCGTTTCATGGGATGAGGAACAGCCACTATGTTATTGGAAATGAAAAACATCGACAAATCATTTAACGGAGTACCGGTCCTTAAGAAGGTTCAGCTGGAGGTGGAGCATGGCGAGATCCACGCCCTGCTGGGCGAAAACGGAGCCGGCAAATCCACCCTGATGAATGTCCTGACCGGCGTCCATCCGAAGGACGGAGGAACCATTGTTTTCGACGGCCAGCCCCAGGAGCATATGACGATCAGAAAGTCGGAGGAGCTGGGGATCGCTTTTGTTCACCAGGAACTGAACCTCTTCAACGATATGACGGTCTATGAGAACATCTTTCTCGGAAAAGAGATCGTCAACCGTTTCGGACACTGTAATAAGAAAGAAATGATCCGCCGCGCGGGAGAGCTTTTCTCCCAGCTGGATGTGAAAATAGATCCGACCGAAAAGGTCGATAATCTGAAGACAAGTGAAAAGCAGCTGCTGGAGATATCGAAGGCTTTGTTTTTCAACGCGAAGCTTCTGATCCTCGATGAGCCGACCACGGCGCTGAATAATGACGAGATCGACCATCTGTTCCAGATCATCCGGAATCTGAAAAAGAAGGGGACCTCCTTCATCTTTATCTCCCATAAGATGCCGGAGATCTTCCGGATCTCCGACCGGTACACCGTATTCCGGAACGGAGAGTATATCGCTTCCGGCACCATCGATTCGGTGACGCCGGAGGAGGTAACCCGGCTTCTGGTAGGGAACACGGACTCCTTCAAGGATATCTACGAGACCCGGGAGGACGGGGAAGTCATTCTGCGGCTTACGGATTATTCAGGCCCGGGCTTCGAACATATCGATCTGGATATCCGGAAAGGCCAGATCGTCGGTCTGACAGGCCTGCAGGGAGCCGGCAGTTCCGAACTGATGCAGTGCATGTTCGGCATCACCCGTTCCACGGGCGGGGAACTCTGGATGGAGGGAAAGCGGATCCCGCCGGCTTCCACCCACAAGACCATGAAGGCCGGGATCGCCATGCTGGCTTCCAACCGGAAGGAGAATTCCGTGATCCCGGACATGTCTCTTCTGGAGAATATGTATCTTGCGGAGCATACACTGTCCGCAAAGAATTTCGCGATCCATAAAAAAGAAGAGCAGGGCAGATATGAAAAATACAGGGAGATGCTGAACATAAAAGCGCAGGACAGCAGCGACTCGATCTTATCGCTTTCCGGCGGGAATCAGCAGAAGGTCTTCCTGGCCAGATGGCTGAATACCAACGCGGACGTTCTTCTTCTGGATAATCCGACCCAGGGGATCGACGTTGGAGCCAAGGCAGAGATCTATAAGCTGATCCTGGAACTGGCCAAAGAAGGAAAGACGATCCTGATCAACACCCTGGAGATCCCGGAGATACAGAAGATCGCGGATTACTGTGCTGTTTTTTATGAAGGGAGGATCGCAAAGATCCTGCCCCATTCGGAGATCGACGAACAGACGGTGATGATGTATTCCACCAACGCCGCCGGCGCATAAAAAACAGAATCCTGGAGGAGGAACAACAAAATGCAAAAGAAAAACAGCTTTACCAGAGCTCTCTCCCAATACAGCTTTGTGCTGGTGTTCATCGCTATCTTTATTGTCTATGCCATCACGTCCAACGGTCTTACCTGGAATGGCGTGATGAATATCTTCCGCCATTCCGCCGTGATCGGCATCATCGCGATCGGGATGGGCATGGTCTGCATCACCGGCGAGATCGACCTGTCGGTGGGCTCCATGCTGGCTTTGATCAGCGGCTTTGCCGTCGTGATCTACAATATGACCGGAAGTATCGTTCTGACGCTTCTGTTCTGTCTGGGATTCGGCGCGGTCTGCGGGCTGATCAACGGCGTGCTGGTGGGCTATGTCCGGATGCCGGCGTTCATCGTCACCCTGGCTACGATGCTGATCTATCGTTCTTTTGCCCAGTATTTCTGTCAGAGGATCCCGAAGGATCTGCTGGGCGGAGGAAGCTCCGTATACAGAATGTCCAACAGCATCGAGTCCTACCAGACCTTCTATAATTTCGGCAACGGAAAGATCGCTACGGTTCCGATCGTAGGCCTGATCCTGATCCTGGTGGTGGTGATCTTCACCTATGTGACTACCAGCACAAAATTCGGCAAAAAGGTATATGCCATCGGAAGCAATGAAAAAGGCGCTTCCATGATCGGAATCAACGTCAACCTGATGAAGATGACCGTGTTTATCATCACCGGCTGCCTGGTCGGCATCGGCGCCTTCCTGTGGATCGCGATGAACGCGTCTTCGGATCCGGCCACCACCGGAAAGAGCAACGAAATGTACGCCATCGCATCCGCCGTGCTGGGCGGCATCAGCATGAGCGGCGGCCGCGGAAAGATCCTGGGGATCCTTTTTGGCGCCATGTCCTACACGGTCATCGACAAGATCATCGTCGCTCTGAAGATGGACTCCCTGATCAACGACGCCATCAAAGGCATCATCCTGCTGGTGGTCATCCTGATCCAGCTGGCAGGCCCGAAGCTGAAGGAAAAATTCGGACATTGAACCGGAAAACGCTGAAAGACGACTGCACAAGGAGGACAGTGCAATGCTTCGAATCGGTATCATCGGTTGTGGAATGATCACGAAGGTAAGACACGCGCCGGAATACGCAGAGAACGAAAACTGTGAGATCGCAGCCTTTTTTGACATGCAGAAGGAAAGAGCCGTGGAGATGGCGGAGAAGTACGGGGGCAAGGTGTGCGACAGCGTGGATGAACTCCTGGCCATGGATCTGGATGCGGTGAGCGTCTGCGTAGCCAATGCCATGCACGCGGAGATCACGATCAAGGCGCTGAACGCCGGCAAACATGTATTGTGTGAAAAGCCCATGGCGGTGACCCTGGAGCAGTGCGAAGCCATGGCGGAGGCGGCGGAAAAGAACGGGAAGATCCTGATGATCGGTCATAACCAGCGGTTCGCCTCCGCTCATCAGGAGGCACGCCGCCTGATCCGGGAAGGCGCGATCGGGAAGATCCTTTCTTTCGAAACGAAATTCGGACACGGCGGGCCGGAATTCTGGACCCAGAACGCGGATACCTGGTTTTTCCACAAGTCCCAGGCAGCCTTCGGCGTGATGGCGGATCTGGGCATCCACAAGACGGACCTGATGCATTATCTGCTCGGAGAGCCCATCACAAAGGTGCAGGCGATCCTGAATACGCTGGATAAACGATATCCGGACGGAACGCTGATCGACGTGGACGACAACGCGTTCTGCTTCTATCAGACGGAGAGCGGCGTCACGGGCATCATGCATGTGAGCTGGACCTTCTACGGAAATGAGAAGAATTCGGCGGTGATCTACGGGACGAAGGGCGTGATCCGATGCTACGATGATGACAATAATTCCCTGATCTGGGAAAAGAAGGGCGGCGAGACGGTGCGTTTTGACCTGGAGCCGGTCATCAAAAATACCGATCAGACCCTGGGGACACGGAACAACACCGGCGTCATCGATGAATTTGCGGACAGCATCCTGCATCACCGGGAGCCGATCAGCGGCGCCCGGGAATCTCTGAAGGCCATGCGCGTGATCTTTGCGGCGCTGGAATCCGCCCGGACGGGAGAACGGATCACGGTGCAGCAGGAGCCGCTTACGTGAGAGCTCCCGGGAAGATATAAAAAATGATTTTGCAATAAAAGAGTGCCTCTTCCGGGTGGGAGAGGCACTCTATTTTAAATATTCTTATTCAATCGTTGAAAGATAGAGCCGGTGATTGTCAAGTGAATACAGCAGGAATACTCTGGTGTTCAGCGGCAGGGTGGTGCCGTCCTTCCGCCTGTAGCGGATGAGGCCTTCGCTGCCGTTCAGAGTATGAATGTTCGCGCGCTGCAACAGCGCCATGAAGTTTGTCCGTTCCGCATCCTCCAGCATTTCCATGATATCCCCGTCTTTTTCGGACAGGCCCAGTCTGGAGGTGTACAGATCGTTGATCTGTATGATCGATACGGTATCCCCTTCCACCTTATAGATGGCGGCCGCACGGATGATGTTGTCAAGCAGCGTCTCCGATACCAGACCCTGACGGATCATTTCACGGAAACGAAGGGGCCTGGTGCTGTCTGCGGCTTTTTCTTTATAGCCCGTCGTCACGTTGTCCGGGTCGGCGATCAGCTGCTCGAACTGGTCCACGGGCATAGGCCTGTAAAAGTAGAAGCCCTGGGCGTAGTTTTCACCCATGGAGATGAGATTGTTCTTCTGCTCCTCGGTCTCGACGCCCTCGGTCACCACGCTCATGCCGATCAGATGAGCCATGGAGATGATCGATTCCACGATGCTGACCGCCCGTTTATTCTGCACATCCCTTGACATGAACTGTACGTCTGTCTTCAGCACGTCCAGATTCATGGTATGCAGCATGCTGAGCGAACTGGAGCCGCTGCCGAAATCGTCCATCAGGATATGGAAACCGGCCTCATGCATCTTGCCGATGGCGTTCATGATCGTCTCAGTGTTATCGGTAAAGGCGCTTTCGGTGATCTCGACGCCGATCAGGCCGGGATCCAGATCGTACCGGCGGATCAGGCTGATGAAGAATTCCGCGATATCGTCAAAGTAGAAGTCCACTCTGGATACATTGACGGAGATGGGTACCGGCCTGATGCCGCGGTCGATGAGGCTTCGCTGCCATCTGGCTACGGATTCCCACACAAAACAGTCCACTGCGTAGACGTATCCGGTCTTTTCCAGTACCGGAATGAATTTTCCGGGCTGGATCAGGCGGTCTCCATGTCTCCACCGGACCAGCGCTTCGCCTCCGATGACCTTGCCCGTCTTTTCAAAGACCTGCGGCTGGATGTAGAACAGAAACTCCTGTTGCTCCAGACCTTTTTTGACCTCCATCAACAGCAGCTTATCCTCCCGCTGGTGCTGGTGGCGTTCCATGTTGTAGAAGTGAATGTGGCGGATATAATCCCCTTTGATCTCCGAAAGAGCGCTGAGCGCCCGGTCGTAAAGCGTGATGGCGCTTTCCCGGTTATCGTCGGAAAGATAGATGCCCATCGCGGGCGAAAAGCCGTCCGGGAACTCCAGTGTGTTATAGAATTTCTCCACGACAGGAAGGATCTCTTCGCTGCTTCTGCGGCGGGTGGGAACGATCATGAAGAAATTGTCGCCGCCCATGTAGCCGCATATGCCGTTGTACTGCCGGGCGGCTCCCTGCATGACAGTGGCGATGGTTTCCAGAAAGGTGTTGCCCGCCTTGCGTCCGAAGATATCGTTGTACAGCTGAAAGTAGTTGATGTCGACCACGACGGCTACCGTGGATTCTTCGTACAGGTCGGCCAGAAAACGATCGGCGATCCGGAAAAAGGCATCTCCCTTCGGGATGTCCATGACAGCCTTTTCTTCTCTTTCAAGGCGCTCGGGATTTTCCTTTGCCGTCACATGCCGGTGGCTCATAAGCGCGCGCTTTTCTTCCTCTGCTTTGCGCTGGACCTCATGGATCAGAGAATCGGCTGAACCGGACAGCTGCTTGCGCCATTCGCCTGTCACGGAGGCCAGCAGATTATGTTCCCGCATAAGCCCGCGGATATTGCGGATGTCCAGGCTGAAGCTCTGCTGGTCGACCTGGCCGTTCTCCACAATGATGAACTCGCCCGACGTTACACGGAACACATGCTCGCTGTCGAACAGATCGGTCAGGACTTCTCCGGCCCGGAGGAGGGTCTGTTCCTTTTCCAGATAGGGAAGCTTTCCCTCCGCGTTGTCCCAGCCGATGATATCGACCGAGATCACGCTGACCGCTCTGGAGTGATCGAGCTCTCTCAGGTGATCGTGGAGGGAGACGCGATTGCCCACGCCCGTCAGGGTATCGATAAACCCAAGATTCTTAAGCTTCCGGACCAGGTTCCGGCTGTAGATCATCGACGAGAGAATATAACGGATCCCCGGCATGATCAGGTCTGTATCCTTCATGACCTCAGGATCAGGATCCTCCAGAATACAGAAACCGAAATTGCAGCCGTGGAAAGCAAGAAGCGTCACTAAGGCAGAGTGGATCTGCTGTTCGACGAACATCTGGTATACGTCGGGGTCATGGCTTCGCAGCTCTTCCGGGTCATGTACCACGATGGTCTCCCGGCTGATCAGACGGTCGTGCCAGGTGTCAAAACGCTCGTTTTCTATGTGCTGGAGCAGGACTCTTTCGTGTACGACACCTGCCTGGCACCATTCATAGGTGTTGTCACAGGTGCCTTTGTCATTCTCTTCAAATATGCTGATGCGTCTGCAGCCCAGTTCTTCCCCCAGGCAGAGAAGCAGTTCGTCAATATTGTTGTCATTTTCGCTGTGGCTGAAGGCCTTTTCAATAGCTCGGTTCAGTGCTTGCATACGATTTATTATTCCTTACGCTTGAT
>CAMOUV010000091.1 GCA_946626695.1 uncultured Blautia sp. | reverse complement strand
GACTGATACATATTCGCCTTGGGCATCGCGATATAATCCTTGAAACGCCCGGGGATCGGCTTGTACATCTCGTGGATCACGCCCAGAGCGCCGTAGCAGTCCTTGACGCTGTCCACGATGATGCGCACCGCAAAAAGATCGTAAATCTGGTCGATGGTCTTGTTCTGGTTGACCATCTTCTTGTAAATACTGAAAAAATGCTTGACTCTGCCGTCCACCTGCGCCCGGATGTTGGCTTCCTTCATGTGCATCTCCACCTGATGCACGATGCTGCCCACGAACTCTTCCCGGACGCTTTTACGCAGAGCGACCTTCTCCACCAGATCATAATACACATCCGGCTTCAGAAATTTGAGGGACAGGTCATCCAGCTCCACCTTGATCTTGGAAATACCAAGCCGCATGGCGATAGGCGCATAGATGTCCATGGTCTCTCTCGCCTTTTCCCTCTGTTTTTCGGGTCTCATGTACTGCAGAGTCCGCATATTGTGCAGGCGGTCCGCCAGCTTGATCAGGATCACACGGATATCCTTCGCCATGGCAAGGAACATTTTGCGCAGATTTTCCGCCTGGACTTCGATCTTGTCCGCATCGTAGGACAGCTGGCCCAGCTTGGTCACGCCATCCACCAGCAGAGCGACCTCGGATCCGAATTCCTTCTCCACTTCCTTGCTGGTCATCCATGTGTCTTCCACGGCGTCATGCAGAAGCCCTGCCACGATGGTCTCCTTGTCCAGCTCCAGATCCGCCAGAATGATGGCCACGCACAGAGGATGGATGATATAAGGCTCCCCGGACTTTCTCTTCTGTTCCTTGTGAGCCTCAAACGCCGTGCTGTAGGCTTTCTCGATCATGGAAATGTCCGTGGAAGGATGATAAGTCCTGACGCTTTTGATCAGTTCCTGATACAAAACATCAGGGCTGGTAAAATCACTCATGGATTTGACCGCAGCATCCGCCTTCTGCACATACGCAAGCTTTTTCTCGTCAGTCTGAACTGTTTCTTCCGGTCGGTTACTCCTTATAATCTCTGTCATCCGCATCACCTGCCCGCACGTTTAATATCGATTCTTATTTTCCTTCGTAACAGAGAACCGAGGCTACATCGTACCCTTTCAGACGTTCACGGCCCTTCAGTCCCGCCAGCTCCATAAGGAATACGACCTTTACAACCTCGCCGCCCAGCTCCTCGATCAGCTGAATGGCTGCTTCGATGGTTCCGCCGGTGGCGATCAGATCATCGACCAGAGCCACCTTCTGCCCCGGTTTGATGGAATCCTTGTGCATCTCGATGGTGGCGCTGCCATACTCAAGATCATAGCTTTTTGAGACGGTCTCACAGGGAAGCTTGCCTTTTTTGCGGACCGGCACAAAGGGTTTATGAAGATTATACGCAATGGGGACACCGAAGATAAAGCCTCTCGATTCGGTCCCGACGATCACGTCCACATCCACATCCTTCAGGCAGTCCTGCATGGTATCGATGGCAAGCTGCAGGCCGTCCGCATCCTGCAGGATGGTGGTAATATCCCGGAAAATGATGCCCGGCTCCGGAAAATCAGGAATACTTCTTACATACTCTTCTAATTTTTTCATCTTTTGACCCTCCCAGTCGCGTCTTCTGGTTCTCTCGCAATTCTGGATTTTCACCAGGCGAATGAATAAACAATCTTTAGTATAACACCTTTTGCAACGTGAATCAACGTTGTCATACATAATTCGTGATGGTAATCTGCAGTTTTTCCATTCCCTGCCAGCGGTTGATTTCCGGATAATAGATCACATGAAGGGGAGACCGGGCCGCTTTTTCCACAAACGCTTCCGCATCCCCGAAATAGACCGCATCCACCTGATATCCCCTTTCATCCTCCGCCGTCATACGGACCGCATTCCGGGTGCGCCCTACGATCTTCATGTTCCGGAACCGCAGGTTTTTCTGGGCAAACACCGGCTTCGGATTGGCTTTCCCGAAGGGCTCCAGCAGAGTCAGCTGACCGATCAGTTCCGGGGTCGCGTAGGAAACGGGCATCGGAACGTCGATGGTGATTTTCGGGGTCAGCTGCTCCTCTGTCAACGTGCAGAGCTCATTCAGCTTTTTCCGGAACCGCACCACATTGCTCCGCTTCATGGAAAGCCCGGCCGCCATGGGATGCCCGCCGAACTGATCCAGAAGCTCGGCACATCTGGACATCTCCTCAAACATGGAATAGCCCTCGATGGAGCGGCCGCTGCCCTTCACTCCGTTTTCACCGGGGGTAAGGACAAAGACCGGACGATAATACTTTTCCCTCAGTCTTCCGGCGATGATGCCCGCAATGCTCTCGTGGCAGTCCGGAAGATAGACGACCAGGACCCGGTCTTCCTTCAGCGTTCCCTCCTCCACCAGACGGACCGCCTCCTCCTTGCCGGCTTCCGTCAGGGCCTTCCGGCTCTCGTTCAGATCCGTCAGCTCTCCGGCGATCCGGTCCGCCTCCTGCCGGTTCTCCGCCGTCAGAAGCGCAAGGGAACGCCGGGCGGTATCGATCCGTCCGCTGGCGTTGATGCAGGGCCCCAGCACAAAACCGATGTGATAGGCTGTGATCCTGCTGTCCTGCAGTCCGCAGGCCCGGATCAGTGCGGCCAGACCGATATTGTCCGTTTGCGGAAGCCTCTTCAGTCCCTCCCGCACGATGATCCGGTTTTCATCCACCAGATCCATCACATCGCCCACCGTGGCGATGGCTGCGATATCCACCAGCTCCAGAAGCTCCTTGGGATCCCTTCCCATGGTCTCGTACAGCACCTGCATGACCTTCCAGGCCACCACTGCGCCGCAGATGTTCTTGTTCGGATAAAGACAGTCGGCCTGTCTCGGATTCACCACCGCATCGGCAGGCGGAAGAATAAAGCGTTTCCCGCCGTCCGTCTCCCTTACCGGCACCTCATGATGATCCGTAACGACGACAGTGAGACCGGCTTCCTTTGCTTTCCGGATCTCCTCTGCGGCCGCGATCCCGTTGTCGCAGGTCAGGATCGTGTCGATCCCATCCTCATACGCCCTCTGAACCAGATGGTCATGGATCCCGTACCCATCCAGGACACGGTCCGGAATGTAGGTATCTGCCCGGGCTCCCAGGCTGTTCAGACACCGGATCAGGATATAGGTTGCCGTCACACCGTCGATATCATAATCCCCGATGACCCGGATCCTCGCACCCTCCATGATCTTTTTCTGCAGAATCCGGGCTGCCTTGTCCGCATCCTTCAGAAGATGCGGATCCGGGAGATCCGACAGTTTTCCGTACAGATACAGCCGGATATTCTCATCCCCGATAATATCCCGGTTCCGGATCAGACGGGCTGTGACGGGGTCGATCCCGAATTTCTCGCCGATGGCGTTGAAATCAGCCTTTTTTGCAGCAACGACCCATTTCTCTTTCATAGCTTTCCTCATTTCAGGGAATATAAAATTCAAGGGGCTGACCAGATCAACCCCTTGAATGCAGCATGTTTATTCGTTTTCGTTGTTTTGTGATTCCGCCGCTCTGGCAGCCGCTTCTCTTTCGAGACGCTCTGCCACACGCTTACGGTTCTTCACCTTCGGCTGATCCGGATTCTGCTTCTGATCCCGTTTGCTCTCCTTCTTCTGGGTGGTCTCTGCGGAGGAACTCCGGATCGACTCAGAAACCGAGGAGGCCAGTGCGGATACAGAGGTATCGCCGCCGAATTTCTTTTTCATGACATACCAGAGGGCACCGGTGATACACACGGAAGAGTATGCACCGCAGACGATACCCACCATCAGAGGAGCCGCAAACTCACGGATGGAGGAAACGCCCATGATATACAGTACGGTCACCATGACCAATGTGGTCAGGGACGTGTAGATACTTCTGGTAAGAGTTTCCGTGATACTGCCGTTTACGATATCTTCAAGGGTCTCGCCCTTCTTCGGCGTCTTCAGATGCTCACGGATACGGTCGAAAATAACGATGGTGGCGTTGATGGAGTAACCGACGATGGTCAGCATACACGCGATAAAGGTGTTGCCCACGGAAACCCGTGCCACCGCGTAGAAGGCCAGCACCACCAGCACGTCGTGCAGCAGGGCCAGAACGGCACTGCCCGCAAAACGGATATCACGGAACCGCAGCCAGATATACAGCAGCATGCAGATGGTGGCGATGATCACGGCCACGATGGCATCCCGGCGCATCTCATTGGATACGGTTGCGGAGATATTTTCGGCCTGGATCAGGCTCTCATCCACGTCAAACTTCTCGACCAGCGCCTTGTTCAGGGCTTCTCTTTCCTCTACGGACAGAGAACGGGTCTTGATGATGACCTGATTGGTATCACGGACCTTGGTCGGCTGAACGTTTTTATCCCCGGTCACCTCTTCCACCAGCGGCGTCACTTCGCTGTCGATGGTCTTGATATCCAGGTCTTCATTGAAGGTCACATTGGTTGCTGTACCGCCGGAGAACTCCAGGCTGTAGTTCAGAGCCTTGTTGCCAGCGCCGCTGTTGATCAGCATAAAGACCGGTCCCACAAGGATCAGAACGATCGAAATAATGAAGAAGGTCTTTCTCTTCTCCAGGAAGTTGATCGGGGTTCTGGTTTTTGCACGTCCGTAGAACTTCTCATCCCGGACACCCACTGCATAAACGGCATTGACGATCAGTCTGGAAACGACCAGTGCCGTGAACATGGAGACCACAATACCCAGAGCCAGTGTCTGCGCAAAGCCGATGACCGGGCCGGAACCCAGACGCATCAGAACGACCGCTGCAATCAGGGTCGTGACGTTGCCGTCCAGGATGGCGGAAAACGCTTTGGAGAAACCGCTCTTGATCGCGCCCTGGACCGGAACGCCGGCAGCGATTTCCTCACGAATACGGGCATAAATGATAACGTTAGCATCCACGGCCATACCGATACCCAGGATGATACCGGCGATACCCGGCAGGGTAAGGGTAAGCTCGAAGGCATTCAGAAGAAGCAGGATCAGGGCTGTGTAAATGATCAGCGCCCATCCGGAAATGATGCCCGGCACCTTGTAAGCCACGATCATGATGATGATCACGATGATCAGACCGATTATACCGGCCAGAAGGCTGGTGGAGATGGCTTCTTCACCCAGCTGTGCGGCAACCACGCTGGAACGCAGCTCTTCCAGTTCCAGAGAAAGGGAACCGATACGGATGAAGGAAGCAAGATTCTGGGCTTCTTCCACGCTGGACATACCGGTGATCTGAGCCTGGCCTCCGCCGATGGTCTCGTTAACGCGCGGTGCGCTGATAATGCCGTTGTCATAGACGATGGCGATCTGCTTTCCGACATTTGCAGCGGTCGCTTCTGCGAACTTGTCTGCTCCCTCGTCGGTAAGGGTAAGGCTTACGATATACTGTCTGGAACCGGTGGTCTGGTCCTGGGTTGCTCCGCCCTGGGCATCCGCCACATCGGTACCGTCCAGAACAACAGAGCCTGCCTCACGGATCTCTTCGATGGTTCTGGAAAGTTCATAGTTTCCGTTTGCGCCGGCCGCAAAGTTCGTGACACCGTCAGAACCGGTCTGGTCGATAAAGCAGAGTGAACCCGGCTTTCCAAGGTCTTCCAGGATGGCGTTGGCATCCGTCACACCCGGGATCTCCACATTGATCCGGTCGGTGCCTTCCTTATATACCTGTGCCTCGGTGCTGTACTGCTGTACACGCTGCTGCAGCTTGTAGATGGTATCCGCCATGTCTTCGCTGCTGGGGTTTTCTTCCTTCGTTGTGTACGTAATGCTGACACCGCCTGCCAGGTCAAGACCAAGCTTGATATCCTTTGCTGCGCCGGCATGCTCGGAACCGATTCCCTGCCATGCCGTGTAGCAGAAGAACAATGTAATGATGGCTGTCAAGATCAGCACTATGATTCCTCTACTCTTTTTCATTGCTTTTCCCTTCTTTGCTTTTGTTTCTTTTTATTCCGCCAAGGCGGCTTTTATCATGATGGCGCACTCCACGCGTTTCCGCTGAAGCTCGCATCCGATCGAATAATTGCCGAGGATATCCCCGGTAAAGTGGAATGCGTTGGCGGCGCATCCTCCGCTGCAGTAAAATCTGGCAAAACAGTCTCTGCATTCCGGCTTTGTGTACACGTTGCAATGCCCGAAACGATCCGCAATGTCCTTCCGGACAATGCCTTCGTCCACGTTGCCCATCAGGTACTCTTCTTCCCCGACGAACTGGTGGCAGGGATACAGATCTCCCCAGGGGGTGACTGCCAGATACTCCGTCCCCGAGCCGCATCCCGACAGACGCTTGTACACACAGGGACCACCCGTCAGATCGATCATGAAATGGAAGAAATTAAAACCGCGGCCTTCCTTTTCCCGACGGATCATCTCCCGGGCCAGGATGTCATACTGCTCCAGAATCACGGGAATATCCTCTTCCCGGATGGCATAATCTTCCTCCGGCGGGGCCACCACCGGCTCCACGGAAATCTGCTTGAAGCCCAGATCTGCCAGATGCAGCACATCCTTTGCAAAATCAAGATTGTAATGGGTAAAGGTTCCCCTCACATAATACTTGTCCTGATGGCGCGATTCGGCAAACTTCTGAAATTTCGGCACGATCAGGTCGTAGCTTCCCGCTCCCTTCCGGAACGGCCTCATATGATCATGGACTTCTTTTCTGCCGTCAATGGAAAGTACCACATTTCCCATTTCCCGATTGCAGAATTCCATGACCTCATCATTCAGCAGCACGCCGTTGGTGGTCAGGGTAAAACGGAACTTCTTATTGCATTCCGCTTCCCGGCTCCGTCCATAGGCTACCAGCTGTTTGACCACATCCCAGTTGAGAAGAGGTTCGCCCCCGAAGAAATCCACCTCCAGATTTTTCCGGGCGCCGGAGCTTTCGATCAGCAGATCCAGCGCTTTTTTCCCCGCCTCAAAGGACATCAGGGCTCTCCGCCCGTGATATTCACCTTCCTCGGCAAAGCAGTACCGGCACGCCAGGTTGCAGTCGTGGGCGATATGCAGGCACATGGCCTTTACCACCGTCTGACGGTTTTCGGTAAAAGCATCGATGGCCTTCTCGTAGATATCCTTGCTGAAGAGCATGCCCTGCTCCGCAAGCGTACGGCATTCGCCGACTGCCGTCCGTACTTCCTCCGGTGTAAAATCCGGTGAAAGCCTTCCGGCGATCTCTTCCGTATCCAGTCCTTCTTCCAGGAGAGGAAGGACCTGATAGGTTACTTCGTCCACCAGATGGATGCATCCGCTGTTGATATCCAGAACAATGTTCATCCCATTGCTCTTATAGCGGTGAATCAGACTCATGCTGAGCAGTCCTTTCCAGTTTTTAATATCGCAAAAAGAAGCAGCGGATCTTCACCCGCTGCTTATCACCTACAGATTCACAGCCGTAACCGGATTACTTCTGCTCGCAGCTCTGATTTCCAACGGTACAGGAAGTCTTGCATGCAGACTGACAGGATGTCTGGCACTCGCCGCATCCGCCCTTCTTTACGGTATTCTGCAGATTCTTGGTATTCAATGTCTTGATATGCTCCATCACTATCCTCCTTATCTTCAAAGGCATTTTGCAGCCTTTTTGCTGAAATTTCTCCATTTTTGTTCATTTTCAGCACTGCTACCGGATAGTATAGCATAGATCTTTTTATTTTGAAAGACTTTTTTGCAGTTACTTTCTCCTTTTCATCAACAGAAGGACGATCGCCGCGATGATGACGGCTACCGCACAGATGATCATGATCACCATCGGCGCGATATTGGTATCATCCCCGGTCCGTACTCCTGCCACGTTCTGCGTACCCGTTGAAGTGGTCTGGCTGCCATTCTGCCCAGTCTGTGAGCTGCCGGCCGCCTGCACGGTCGTGCCCGAAGACGACGCGTTATTCCCGCTTTCAGCCGGTGCCACCGTGGTCTGGGCCGCGTCCGGAGCCTTTGTCTCGGCCGGATCCGGGGTCGGAGTCGAGTTGTAGTTCTCGCCTGCGATCTCCCCGCCCACCAGCGTATCGCTTCCTGCGATCCCGAAGGGACTGAAGGAATGGGTGCTGAACACAAGACTGGTGCCGTTCACGCTGGGAACGATAAATTCCATGGCGCCGTTGTCCAGAAGATGTTCCACCGTATAGGTGTAGCCTTCTTTTACCGGAATTGTCACGCTGATATATTCTCCATCCGGAATTTCATATTCCCGGTCGTTCTTCAGATCCCACAGAACGAACTCGTACGCCTTGAACACGTCCGCTCCCGCTGCGTTGGAAAACGTATGGACCGTATCCTCGGAGGCGCGGAACTGGACATACCAGGGAAGATCCATGCCGGATACATAGATTCCGTTGCTCACGTGGTTCCGGGCAGCCGTATGCAGCGCTTCTTCCTCCGAAAGCTCCTCCCCGGAATTATCCGGACGCGTATCCTCCTCTTCTTCCTGTTCAAAAATGCTCGGTGTTTCCGGTTCCTGCGGAGCTGTATTCTCCTCCTCGGGAGCCGGATCCTCCGGCGTTTCTTCGCCCGCTTCAGCATTCTCCTCCGGGGCCGGATCCTCTGCGGGACCGGCAGGCTCGTCTGTGCTTTCTTCCTGCTCCGCGGGACTCTCTT
>CAMOUV010000090.1 GCA_946626695.1 uncultured Blautia sp. | reverse complement strand
CCGCCATCCTGGTCATGGCGCCCATCGCCATCGCCACCATGATGGAGCATATCGGTGATATGTCCGCGATCTCCGCGACGGTGGAACAGAATTTCATCGAAGATCCCGGCCTGCACCGCACCCTGATCGGCGACGGCATGGCCACCGCACTCTCCGCCTTCTTCGGCGGTCCGGCCAACACGACCTACGGCGAGAACACGGGTGTTCTGGAGCTCTCCAAGGTCTATGATCCCAGCGTGATCCGTCTGGCGGCAGTGTACGCCATCGTGCTCTCCTTCGTACCGAAGTTTGCGGCCATCATCACTTCGCTCCCGGCGGCCATCATCGGCGGCGTAAGCTTCATCCTGTACGGAATGATCTCGGCCATCGGTATCCGCAACATCGTGGAAAACAAGGTTGATTTCACCAACAGCCGCAATCTGATCATTGCCGCTGTGATCCTGGTCTGCGGTCTCGGATTTTCTTCCGGCATCACCTTTAACGTCGGAAGCACTTCCATCACCCTCACCGGTCTGGCCATCGCCTCCATCGCCGGCATTCTTCTGAACGCGATCCTTCCGGGAAAGGATTATGAATTCGGAGTCAATCCCGAAGGCGACCAGAGCCGCGGAATCGCCATTAACCCGCCGAAGAAAAACAAATAATAATGAAACACTGAAACAAAAAAACGGGGACAGGTTCCTCTGACTCGTTGCTGCAATGCAGCAATGAGTCAAGGAACCTGTCCCCGTGACTCATCAGGGAGCCTCTCCCCACAATTTATTTCTCAAGAAATTCCCGGATCTTTTCCGCGTCATTATAGCCTTTCTCATACATCAGCTGCATCGCTTCATGATCCTTTTTCAAGGTGCTCATATGCCCGATATCATCCGGTGCCACGATCAGCACCTTTCCCTCTTTTTCAAGGGTATGGCAGATCTCCAGGGCACGGTTGTAATAAGACCATCTCCGGGAGAGCGCTTTGGCGGCATTCGGATACTTTTTCAGCAGCAGCCGGGCCAGGCGGATATCATTCTGCGGTTTCCGGTAATAGTTTTTCGGCCGGGTCAGGATCACAACGATCCGGTCGCAGCCGTCCCGCAGCGCTTTCCGCACCGGGATCGGATCCGTGATCCCTCCGTCAAAATACCTGCCTTCTCCGATGGGATAGGGCCGGTTGAACAGAGGCACACAGGAGGATCCCTTGACCGGCGCGTAATCGTCCTTCTTCATATCCTTTTTATGGAAATAATGGGGACGCCCCGTATCCGCGTCCGTGGCAACCACGATAAATTCGCTGGGTGACGCGGCCATCGTCTCATAGTCCAGAGGATATTCTCCGCCCGAATTGCTCAGTTCGCTGTACACATAATCCAGATCGATATAGTTCCTGGTCTGGAAAAAGTTCTTCCAGCTCATGTATTCATCCCGAAACGCGTATTCCATGTAAAACTTATAATTCCGGTAAGGCTGATCTGCCAGAAACGATGTGATGTTGGCGCTTCCTGCGGATATCCCGTAGCACCTGTCAAAGGAGATCTCCTGCTCCATGCACCAGTCAAACACCCCGGCTCCGTAAATATCCCGCATTCCTCCGCCTACGTCGATGACTCCCGTCATTTTACTGTCCCTTCTTTCTTCTTGTTACTGTCATTTTCCCCAGATGTGATAGGTTGCGATCCGCAGCTGCCGATTCAGGAAATCGATATAATCGTTCACCGCATCTGTGGTTGTTTTCCGTCCGATGCACTTGACTGCCAGCGGCACGTCATCCGTAATGATATTGTCCACATTCCGGTCGATCATCGTATTGATCGAATCCCGGGTGTTGACCGTCCAGGCATAGATGTATTTTCCCTTGTTGTGAACCCGGGAAACCAGCCGTTCGGACACGCTGCTGGAACGCACGCTGAAGGCATCCGCGTACTCCAGCCGGTTGATATTGCCGTAGGCCAGCCCCATCACATAGACGGTCGTGATCTCTTCATCCATGAGCTTCACCTTTTTGATGGAATCGTAGGCCTGGGAAGTGACCACACATTGATCCGTGAAGTCATATTCATGGATCAGCTCCACCAGACGTTCTTCCAGATCCGGCTCCCCCGCGGAGGGCTTGATCTCAATATTCAGCCGGATCCCGTTTTCCAGCGCGAATTCGATCGCCGAAGAGAGCAAAGGAATCCTCTCCCCTTCAAAGCTCTTGCTGAAAAAGCTTCCGGCATCCAGCTGCGCGATCTCATCATAGGTAAGCTCCCAGGCCTTGGCATCAACCCCGGTGGTCCGTTTAAAGCCGCTGTCATGCATGCAGAAGATCTGCCCGTCCTTGCTCTCGTGCACATCCAGCTCGATCCAGTCCGCCCCGGCCTCCACGGCTCCCTGAAAGGCCGCCATGGTATTCTCCGGATAAAAACGGGACGCTCCCCGGTGGGCCGTGACCTCCATGGTCTTCACCAGCTCGATGTCCCGGTTGAATTCCCCTTTATGGCCCTGGTACACGTAATAGGAGCAGATGCCCACACCGGCCGCCAGAACGACTGCCTCAACCACAAGGATCAGGCTCCCATGCTTTTCACGCCAGCGTTTTTCCCGTTCCGAGAAGAAACAGTTGCGGTTCATCAGCGAAGAGCGCAGCGTATGCACCGGTTCATTGATCCTCTTTTTATACTTATAAAACAGCCTTGACACGGCAATACAGCAGAAGGGAGTCCCCAGCATGCTGAACACAAACACCGTGATGGTGATCACGATCTTCAGGATGGATACGGACGCAGCACTCACAATATAGGCGCGGCGGAAGACCCGGCCGAAGACCACGACACCCGCGATCCCCAGGGCCAGGAACAGCATGTACAACAGATAACAGATCACCTGCACCAGGGCGATGACCGCCAGGCTGTAAAGCCGTTTTCCTTTTCCCAGCGCCTTGCTTTTGCGGTTTGCTTCCCGGCAGCTGCAGTTCTCCAGCGAAAAATACTGAAAGGAAAACATCCGGTTCAGAAAAGGCCGCATCAGCACCAGGATCAGGACCAGGACCGCTGCCACAAATTTTCCCTCGTTTTTAACCCCCAAAAGCATCAGGTTGGGCAGAGAATAGGTGGCAAACAGCTCCGGGATCTGGCTGACACAGAAAAACGGAAGCAGCAGAAAGACATTCAGAAGCATTCCCCTGTTGCCCCGCCGGAATACAGCCATCACATTCCGGACTGCAAACCGGAATACCAGCCAGGTATTGGTCCTTCGGCCGTGGTGGGAGCAATGCACGATATAACATACTCCGCTCAGGTCAAAGGCCGTAAAGAGAGCCAGCAGAAAAAGCAGAAAAAGGATCCAGACATAGACAAGCGGATGCCTGAAAAAGCGCCGGATGTTTTCCAGTGTCAGATAATTGTAGCCGATCACCCGCATCATCAGATCGAAGGATCCGTAAAGAAGCGGTACAAACAAACTGACTCCCAGAAGCTTGTACAGAAGCTCAAAGCCCCAGAACGAGGCATAATTCCCCCGGAGACTGCGCTCCCACCTTTTCTTTTTTTCACTTTCAGGCAATTTCTGCTGTTTTCTGCCCTTCCCTACTGTCATCCGGACCATCCCTTCCGTTTGTTTTTTCTGTCTGTTTTGAATACATCAGAAGGAAAAAAGACTGCCGTACGATCATTTCCATGCATGGTACGGCAGTCTTGTCTGCTGTGTTACAGTTTTCCGCTTTCCGTCTTATTCCGCGATGGTGATGCCGGTGATATGCGGGTTCATTCCCTCATACCAGTACAGGAAACCTTCCAGATCGAACACAGAGCCGGGAGTCAGGCCTTCCACAGCCTTGTATACATCCGTATCCGGTCCGCACAGATAGGATTCTACCGTAAAGGTATAGGTGTTTCCATCCAGAGAAGCGTTGAAATACAGGTCATCGCCCTGTGTGCCGGAGCCGTCCCAGTTGTACAGGAACGGGGTCTCGTTTCCGTCCGCATCGACAGAGGATTCCAGGGAAAGGCCTTTGAAAACAACCTTTCTGTTCTGATGCTCAATAAGCTCGTCGGTTCCGAGGAGGGCTGTCACATCCTCCGCCTCGGCGATATAATTGCCGTCCAGGATCTCGATGGTCGCATCCACGATCTCCACCTCGCCGGACCACTCGGATTTATAGCCGGTCACGCGGATCATTTGTCCTTCCACCAGCTTCTCGTAGTCTTCCTCCGAGCAGGCTGCATTGTAAACGAAGATGGCTCCGTCCTCGTTCTGGGTATACAGGGTTGCTTTGCCCTCCCACCAGGACTGCTTTGCCTGTACGTAGGTCTCAACAACAACTTCCGAATCCAGCTCGGCGGCAACATACTCATCGTAGGTCATAACAGCCGGTTCTTCCGCGAAAGCCGTCATGCCCAGCGCGCATGTTGTCAGGGTTGCAAAAAGTGCGATCGCCATTGTCTTTTTCATTCAGGTTCTCCTCTCTTGCATAAAGCAATTATAAATATACATCGTCCTTATTATAATATGATTGTCTGTCAAATTCAAGACAGAAACCGTACTGTGTCAGGCATGCCGGCGCAGCTTCTCCCGCAGACTGTAAAGTCCGATCAGGACCCAGACCGCACAAAGCCCGATCAGAAGTGCTTTTGCGGATGCCGGAAGCGGTCCCAGCTCCTTTTTGCCGCCGGCAAGGCCTCCGCCCTGGTTCTGGTCCAGCCGGTACAGGGAGATCACATCGTCGAACAGCTTCTCCATATAGGCTTCGTCCACCTGCTGTTTCCGGCGGATCGATTTCGTCACATTTTCGATCAGCTGGCCCGCCGCGTCCCTCAGGGATGCAGAGCCGTTGAAAACGGGAGTCACAAAGGTGTTGGAGGTATTGGCGAGCAGCAGCTTTGCCGCCTGGATCTTCACCTCGTAATAGGTGCTGTTGTCTTCCCCCTCCCGGGAAAGATAATCCTGGTATTCCGCACTCTCCTGCGCTTTTTTCGTGACCGGCACATAGCCCTCCGTCCCGGAATACGCGATCTGGACGTCGTTGGTCAGCAGATACTGGGCAAAAAGCCAGCTGGCCAGGACTTCCTGGGGATCGCTCTTGTTGAATACACAGATCGAGGGGCCTTGAGAGATCATCCGGGGATTCTCCGGATCGAACTGCGGGATGGGCCGGACGGCTGTTTCGAACTCCACAAACTTGTCCTTGCTGATGTCAGACAGCGGCGCATGGCTTCCCATCCAGGTGGAGCCGGCCGTGGAATCCACCGCAAAGACACACTGCCCCGCATCCAGGAAATTGGCGGGATAACTGGAAATCTTGAAAGTGGAAAAAGCACCCTTCTTTACATGGTCCGCGATGGTATAGAGGAGCTCCTTTGTCGTGTCGTTGAACAGCTCTATCTTCCCTTCTTCCGTGGAATATCCGGCATCCTTCTGCTTCAGCATCTGGATCATCATATTATCTGTGGACTTGTAGATAAAGGGAATCATGACATTCTGCCCGTTCAGGGTATAGATGCCGTCGGCATCCTTTTCAGCAGCCTTGTCCGACACCTCCCAGATAAAATCCCAGGTCAGCACATCCGGCACCTCATATCCCAGCTTCTCCACAAAGCTCTTGTTGATATAACAGGCTTCTGTGGAACGCATGTAGGGAATGGCATAATGCTCTCCCCCGAGTACGCATTCCTCCAGGAACTCCGGGATGATCTCGTCCTGGGTCGGCGAATCGAACAGAAGCTCGCTTCCGCCCAGGCCATACTCTTCATCCGCAAACAGCCCGTCAAGCGGCACCACCACATTGCTGCCGGTCATATAGGTGGCGATATGGTCCGGATAGGTGATGCAGACATTCGGTGTTGTGCTGGTGGCGATGTTCGTGATCACATCATTGTAGATCTTGCCATAGTCCGTGTACAGCCGCATGTTGACCGTGATATTGGGATACAGTGCCTCAAAGTCGCGTATGGCTTTCTCGTAAATATTGGTCTGGGTCTTATTCGTATCATTCTTTGCCCAGAAGGTGATCTCGTACTTTCCGTTCGTGTCAAAGCTCTCCGGCACGGTAAAGCCTGCCCGTTCCTCGGAACCATGACAGCCCCCGAACAGGAGGCCTGCTCCCAGAAGGCCTGCCGCCAGCAGAAGACACCGGAACCTGCCCGGGCTTTTCCGGGTTCTGCAGGAATCGTTGTTCCGCATCTCTTTTCTCATCCCTTGGTCCCTCCTCTCGAAACACCTTCCATGATCTTTTTGTGGAAGATCAGGAAAAGTACGATCAGCGGGACGGAAATAACCACGACCGCAGCCATCATGGCAGGGATATTCTCCCGGCCGAAACCGTTCTCGCGGATTTCCTGAATGCCGTTGGATACCAGAAAGTACTTTTCATCGTCCGTGATCAGACGCGGCCATACATAGGAATTCCAGCATTCGATCACCTTCAGGATCGTGATGGTCACCACGGTGGGTTTGCAGATGGGCAGCATCACCTTCAGCAGATACTTCAGATCAGAGGTGCCGTCCACCTTCGCCGCCTTGTACAGTTCATCCGGGACCTGCTCGAAGTTCTCCTTCAGCAGATAGATATAGAACACCGAAGTCACCGACGGCAGGATCAGACCGGGAAAGCTGTTACGCATATTCCAGTTGGTGATCGTGACAAAGTTGGTAATGATGACCAGCTCGTTGGGGATCATCATCAGGGAAAGAAAGATCGTGAACATCAGTCCTTTTCCCCTGAACTCAAGCCTCGCAAACGCATAGGCCGCCAGGACAATGACCACCAGCATGAGCGCCGTGGTTGCCAGGGTGAAGATCAGAGTATTGGCAAAATACCGTGCCAGAGGCACTGCCGTAAAGGCATCGGTATAGTTCTGAAGAGTCGGACTGTCCGTGAACAGCTTCGGCACATATTCCGAATTATACGAGCTGTAGCTTTTCAGGGAGGTCAGGATCATCCAGTAAAAAGGGAACAGCACGATCAGTCCCCAGATGGTCAGAAGGATATAGGTGACCGTACTCCGCACGGTATCCCTGGTCCGGGCGGATTTTCTTATCTTTTCGTACGTATCGTCTTTTTTCATATCGTCCGCCTCATGAATAATGCACACTTTTTTTGCTGACCAGCAGGTTGATGCAGGTGATCGTCAGCACGATGACAAAAAGGATCAGGGCAGCCGCCGCGGCAAAGGACGGATATCCGCCGCTGTCTCCGTACAGCATGTCGTACACATACCCGACGATCGTGTTCATGCCCGCCGCATTCAGGTCCGTGCCGAAAATAGCCACCTCGTCGCTGTAGGCCTTGAAGGCTCCGATAAAGCCGGTGATCACCAGATAGAAGATCATGGGGGAGATCATCGGCAGCGTGATCCGGGTAAAGATCCGGAAACGGGATGTCCCGTCCACCCGGGCCGCCTTGTAATAATCCGGATTGACCGAAGCCAGAGCGCTGGTCAGGATCAGGATCTTGAAGGGAAGCACCACCCAGATCGTGTAGAAACACATGACTAACATCTTCGCCCAGTAGGGGCCGTCGATAAAGTCGACGGAGCTTCCTCCGAACCATTGGATGATCAGGTTGATGAATCCGTCGGTGTACGGAGTCTTTTTAAACAAAATCATAAAGACCAGACCGACCGCCAGCGTGTTCGTCACATAGGGCAGAAAATAAACGGTCTGGAACAGTTCCTTCAGCGGTTTGATGGAATTCAGCCCTACCGAAATCAGAAGGGCGATCCCCGTCGAAAGCGGAACCGTGATGATCACCAGAAGGAAGGTGTTTTTCAGCGCCTGCAGGAAATACGGATCCCGCAGCACATAGGAATAATTATACAGGCCATAGCCGTAGAAGGTCTGTGATGCAGAGTTATAGCCCTCCTCCGCCGAATAGATCAGTACATCGATCAGCGGATAGACCATGAACACCCCCAGGAACAGGATCGCAGGCAGCAGGTACAGCCAGCCCTTCAAAGAGCGTTTATCCATAATCTTCTCCCTTATCATTTCGTTTACGATATTCCCGCCCGGAGAATCATTGCTGCTTTGAGTATGCTCAGACCGCAATGGTTTCCCCGCTTGCCGTCAGTCATGACCGGAAGCGGATCCTTTCCCCGTCTTCCCCGAAAATATGGACTTTATAGGGTTTCACCGAGAAACGGATCTCCTTCGCACCGGCACGGATATCGCTGTCGGTCGGCACGATGGCCCGGAGCGTGTCGGAGACGGCCGCCTCGTGCCGGGCCACCACGCTGGTGTCCCGTCCCATCACTTCCACCGAACTCAGACGGCAGATCAGCGGGCCCTGTTCATCCAGCACAAAGCCTTCCGGCCGGATCCCGACGGTCACCTTTCCGTTTTTCAGTCCCGGCGTATCCAGGATCCGGTCCTTTCCTACGTAAAGACCGCCCTCCCGGACACTGCCCTCAAACACATTGATCGGCGGCGTTCCCAGGAACTTCGCCACAAAAAGATTGCAGGGATCATCATAAACCTTCTGGGGGGAATCGATCTGCCGGACCATCCCGGCCTCCATCACGACGATCAGGTCCGAAATGCTCATGGCCTCCTCCTGATCGTGGGTGACGAACACGGTGGTGATGCCGGTCTCCCGCTGGATCCGCCGGATCTCCTCCCGGGTCTGCAGACGCAGCCGGGCATCCAGATTGGACAGAGGCT
>CAMOUV010000089.1 GCA_946626695.1 uncultured Blautia sp. | reverse complement strand
CTTTACGGGTTCCAGTACACGGATACTGTCGACCAGGGCTTCATAGTAATCGATGCTCTGTGCCCCTTCTTTTACATTTTTCAGGATTCCGGAGCTGGGTTCAGTGGAGAAATATCTGGCAAAGGTAAATTCACACTGTCTCATCGTATTTTGAAGCTGTATATAACCGGAACGCATGATGCTGAGATGATTTTCGGTCTCCTGTTTTCTTGTCTGATCATAATTCAGCATGGCGGTCACAAATACGGCCGCGGAGAGCAGCAGCATGATCACTAAAGGCCAGAGAACGACCCGCTTCAATACGGAACGATATGGTTTATGCATGATATTTTCCTTTATGTATGGATCTGGTCTGTGTATACGGATTCATTTCTATTTTACTCTGAAAGGGGCTTTCGGTTCAAGTGGAATCTTCGACGGGAGTATCAGGATATAATTTCTGCCTTTATTTCATGGAAATGGTCATTTTTGTCCAAGTTTCCGTACGGTTTTTCCTTTGAGTTGATCTTTACCCATTGTACAATGAAACAGGACGGAATCGATTGTTTTGTCACGCAGACGCACAGCGGAGAGTACAGGGGCCGGGTGTTCCGGACAGGGACCGGTGAAACTGTTGGCAAAGAAGTGAGATTCGGTACTGAGCAGAAAGAGGTTGGAAACGATGAACTTGAATGATCTGATCGAGATTGAGCAGCTGAAATACTGTTATGAGCAGGCTTATGCCCTGCACCGTCATACGGAGATTCCGGACATGTTTGTACAGGAGGCGGATACGGTTTTTACTCTCCCGTCAGCCGGGGACCGGACCGTGGGATGGGATGTGATCAACGAGAAGTTCTGCCATGAGCTGTACTATGTTTCTCCGAACGAGGACAGCTTCCACACAGGATGGCAGATCTGTACACCTTTTTTGTGGGAAGGGGAGGAAGGAGAGATCAAGGGGATCTTTCCGACCTTCGGATTCCTGGTACTGAGCATGGATCCGACGACGATGAAACCTCCCTATCCGGTACTGTCTACCCTTGAGCTGTGGCAGGATCACTTTGCCAGAAGGGAAGGCCGGTGGCGGATCCACTATCTGGAGGCGCAGTTCCTGCTGGGGCAGTGCGTGTGGAAGTGGAATGCGCCGGAGGACAAGATGCTTGCAGTGCAGAAAAAGCTGCGGGAGATTCCCCATCCGGTTTTGAATAAAGAAATCACTTTTGACCGTGACGGTGTATCCAACCCATCGGGCCTGCGTTGCGACGGTCAGTGTGCCGGAAAAGGAGCGGATCTGTACGGCATCCAGTTTGCCCAGAGTCTGTATACGCTGTTGTGGCAGTGCGGCAGGATGGATGAAATCCCGGATTCTGTTTTTTCTGGTGCAGAGGAAATCTCGGTATGGTATAATGCAGGGGAGGTTTGTACAGGACAGGATGAGGTGCGCCGCTTCTTCCGGGAGATGAAGGAGAGGACTTCCGATAATGGAGGATTTTTCCGGGTCGATATGCCGGCAACCCAGTGGATCGGGATATCTGATGACGGCCAGTCCGCCGCAGGGTACTGGACGACGATGACACGGCAGATTGACCGGTCGGAATCAGGAAACCAGTATCGTGTCCGGATCGGGCTTTTTTCCAATGCGTTCCGCAAAGAGGACGGCGTGTGGAAATTCGTGAGTGTCCGGTGGGAGAAGCTGCAGGACTTCGCACCGTATGATGAGACGCCGGATATGAATCTGGAGAACTACCGGAAGGATCCGGCAGGATGGCTTACGGATCTGCCTGTGTTGAAGCCGGTTTCCCGGGAGGAGGGAGATGGCAGAGCGGAAGAGATCCTGGTTCTCAGAAACAAGATCCTGTCCTGGTTCCACGCGGTCAATACGGGAAAAGCTGCATCTGATGTTTTTCCATACAGGACAGAGGAAGTCCGGGAAGACCTGCAGAAAACGCTCAGAGATGTTCGGTATATCCTAGCGACATCTCCGGTCCTTGAGATGGATGAAAGGCTTACAGAGGCAGAATGCTTTTTCAGCGTGAGCTTTCTTACCGACACCGAAGAAGATGAGATGACGAATGTGCGGGGAAGTATCGGAATGAGGCTTGCAAGGACTGAACAAGGTTGGGAAATCCGGCGTTTTTCCTGGTATCCGTACGCGGCGCTTGACAGCTGGAAAAAGAGCTGAGAGACCGCAGATCCCGAAGACGACGGACCATTAAAGTACATATATACGAAGAGGAGGCAAATGACTATGAAGATTGAGCAGCTGTATTTGTATGACAATGACCCGAAGGTGACCTTGACAGCCTATATTCTGGATGATTCTCCGGAGATGCTGAAGGGGAAGAAGAGACCGGCGGTTCTGGTCTGCCCCGGCGGAGCGTATATGTTTACTTCGGACCGGGAAGCGGAGCCGGTGGCAATCCGGTTTGCAGCCATGGGATACCACGCTTTTGTGCTGCGGTATTCAGTGTATTCCAACGGGGGAGTGAGATTTCCGGAACCGGGAAAATCACCGGTGTATCCGAAAAGTGTCTATCCCGGCCCGGCCCGGGAGATCGGGATGGCGATGAAGCTGATCCGCTCCCATGCAGAGGAGTGGAAGGTGGATATGGACAGGATCATTCTGAACGGCGGTTCCGCCGGTGCCAACAACTGTGCGGAATTTGCGGTACACTGGAGCGATCCGGATTTCTGCGAAGCCATCGGGGCGAAGCCGGAGGAGATCCGTCCGGCGGCTGCGGTACTGGCTTACGGGGTTTATGACTATGTACTGATGCAGAAGACCCTGGAGAAGATCGGCGATAAGGGCCGTCTGGAGATGAACCGGGGATTCGGTCTGGCAGCATTCGGCGACCCGGATCCGTCTGAGGAGACAATGGCGAAGGCCAGCCCGATCAACTATGTATCCAAGGACACGCCGCCCATGTTCCTGTGGGCGACTCGGGAGGACAGCACGGTTCCGGTGGATCAGACGCTTGCCATGGCATTGGCTCTGGAGGAGGCAGGAGTTCCCTGTGAGACGCATATCTTTGAGAACGGAGATCATGGCCTTTCTCTGGCGGATCAGTCCTGTGCGGAGGCGATGGAACAGGTGCGGCCGGATGTGGCGGTGTGGATTCCTCTGGCCGAAACCTGGCTGAGAAAGAGATTTTCTCTGGAGCTGCCGGAGAAATGTCCGGACTGGCGGGCAGAGCTTGGAATCGACAGCTGAGCAGTCAGGGCATTGTCAAAAAACAAGCTGTATTTTGACCCGTACACGGAAGAACGGAATCGAAAAGATAAAAAAGACGGACGGAGAGGTGAGAGACTGACTTGCTCCGTCTGTTTTTCGATAGTATGATTGATAAAATGAGCCGGCTGTGCCGCAGGGGATGGCTGTGCGTAAAAATCAGGTAAAGATAAAAAGGAGGCAGACATGGCAGTATTTCAGGTTGATTTTATGGCGGAGACTCTGGGAAGAACCGTTCCGGTCATTGTGATCCTTCCCACGGATAAGGTATATTTCCCGGGAATGCCCCGAAGAGAAGAGGGAAAACCATTTAAGACGCTGTATCTGCTCCACGGTATCCTGGGCGACTGCACCGACTGGCTGTATGGTACCCGGATCCGCAGATGGGCGGAGGAAAAGGATCTGTGCGTGGTCATGCCCTCCGGAGACAACGCGTTCTATCTGGATCAGCCCTGGGCCGGCAACTGCTACAGCGAGTTCATCGGCCGGGAGCTGGTGGAGTTTACGCGTAAGACTTTCCCGCTTTCTCATAAGAAAGAGGACACCTATATCGGCGGTCTGTCCATGGGAGGCTACGGAGCGATCTACAACGGTCTGAAATTCTGTGATACCTTCGGGGCGGTTGTCGGACTTTCATCGGCACTGGTCATCAATGAGACCATGCCCGTAGAGACACCGAATCCCCGGTTTCCGTCGGAGAGGAATGAGTGGAAAAAAAGCATATACGGCCCGGATCTTGAGGAGGTCGTCCGTTCGGAGAAGAATCCGAAGGTGCTGGTGGAACGGCTCCTGGCGGAGAAGAAGGAATTCCCGAAGCTGTATCTGGCCTGCGGAGTGGATGATTTCCTGAAAGCGAATAATGATGACTTTACGGCCTTTTTGAAAGAAAAAGGAGTGGAATTCACCTATGAGACCGGCCCCGGATCTCATGAGTGGGATTTCTGGGATACCTATATCAAAAAAGCACTGGAATGGCTGCCGCTGGAGGATGCTGCTTCAGGCAGGACAAGCGGAAACGTGGGATTGGATTAAGGCGGAAGGGTCTGGAAACCGATCTGCAGGAAAAATAAATCCCGAGGATAAACCCGGAAAATAAAACCAATATAGGAGAATAAAAGGATGAAACTCACGGATGCACAGAAACAGAGAATAGAGGATCTGCTGCAGCAGATGACCCTGGAAGAGAAGATCGGTCAGATGAACCAGGAATCCCCCTCCATCGTGGGCGGATTTGACGTTCCGTTCGAGGAACTGATCGAAATGATGACCGACGGCCGGATCACAAAAGAAGAATTCGGCAATATCATGAGCAATGCAAAGCAGGATTTCCATGAAGACGAGATCAGAAAGGGACTGGTCGGCTCCCTGATGGTGCAGGATCCGGTAAAGGTGAATGAGCTTCAGAAGATCGCGATGGAGGAGAGCCGTCTGGGGATTCCGATCATCTTCGGTCTGGATGTGATCCATGGTTTCCGTTCGGTCTATCCCATCGCCATCGCGGAGGCGGGAAGCTTCGATACGGATCTGATGGAGAGGACGGCCGCCATGGCGGCGAAGGAGTCCAGATCTGCCGGCGTGGCCTGGCATTTTGCACCGATGGTGGATGTGGCCCGGGATGCCCGTTGGGGGCGTGTTTCCGAGGGACCCGGAGAGGATCCTTATCTCGGGTCGCAGTTTGCCCGCGCCAAGATCCGCGGCCTGCAGAACGATCAGTCCTCCACGGAAAATTATGTGGCAGCCTGCCTGAAGCATTATGTTGGCTACGGAGCCTGTGAGTCCGGCAGGGACTACAATACCGTCAGCATGGCGATGCATGTGTTTTACAACAATTATCTGAAGCCCTTTGAGGCGGCGGTGGATGAAGGCGCGGCCACCGTCATGGCCGCCTTCAATGATCTGAACGGGACGCCCTGTACCGTCAACCGCTTCCTGCTCAGGGATATCCTGAAGGACTCCTGCGGCTTCCCGGGCTTTGTGGTCAGCGACGCCAATGCCATTCGGGAGTGCGAGGTTCACGGAATCTGCGCCGATGATATGGATGCGGCGATCCAGGCTGCGAACGCCGGCATGGATATGGATATGGGCACGGAGATTTACCTGAAGAATCTGAAGGAAGCCGTTGCGGACGGAAAGGTCTCCATGGAAGTGATCGATGAGGCGGTCCGCCGGATCCTGTCGGTCAAGATGTGGCTGGGACTTTTTGATCACCCCTATGTGACGGAAGAAGCCATGAAACGCTATGAGACGCTTCCGGAGGAGCATACCTCCCTTGCCAGAGAGGCGGCGGAGAAATCCATCGTTCTGCTGAAGAACGAAGGAAACATCCTTCCCATCGACAGAAACGCAAAGGTTTCCCTGGTAGGAAATCTGGCAGACAATAAAGAAGAGATCATCGGGGCCTGGGCCATGAGCTGGCAGGAAAAGGACTGTGTGACCATCCTGGAGGGGATGAAGGCGGAGTTCCCGAATGTGCAGTACTTCCCCTGCGGCGGACCGGAAGGGGATCTCAACATGGACCAGATCATCAAGGCCGGCGATTACGGTGATGTGATCGTGGCGGTCCTGGGTGAGCTGGTGTCCATGTCGGGCGAAGCCTCCTCCCGGGCGGATATCACGATTCCCGGCCGGCAGAGAGAGCTTCTGGAGATGCTGCTGACCACCGGAAAGCCGGTGGTACTGGTGCTGATGAACGGCCGTCCGCTGGCTCTTGACTGGGAAGCACAGTATGTGCCTGCCATCGTGGAGGCGTGGCATCTGGGCATTCAGATGGGACCGGCTGTCGCGCATGTGCTGTCCGGAGCTGTCAATCCGGAAGGAAGGCTTTCCTCCTCCTTCCCGGCCTTCACGGGTCAGTGCCCTGTTTACTACAACCACCCGAATACCGGCCGGCCGGGATCCAAGAGCAAGTTCACGTCCCGGTATCTGGATGCCCCGCTGGGTGCCCTGTATCCCTTCGGATACGGACTTTCCTATACCACCTTTGCGTATTCGGATCTGAAGGTGGAGAACAAGGAGGCAGTGATCGAGGCCTGTGTGACCGTCACTAATACAGGAGACCGTGCCGGAAAGGAAACCGTACAGTTCTACATGCAGGATGTGACGGCCTCCCTGGTACGTCCCGTGAAGGAGCTGAAGGGCTTTGAGAAGGTCAGTCTTGAGCCGGGAGAATCAAAGACAGTGTGCTTCTGGCTGGAAAAGAAGGATATGGGCTTCTGGAACAATGAGCATGTTTACTGCCTGGAGGATGGGAAGTTCCGTTTCTATGCAGGCGGAAGCTCCGGAGACTGCCTGATGGCGGAAGCGGCGATCCGGTTCTGAGATCCTTCTATCGTAAACGAAAAGTGAAAAGTGTATGGTATTACCGCCGGAAGAGGAATATTCTGCCTTCCGGCGGTATGTTTCGATGTGGAATATGAAAGAGCTGCGGCCGGGAAAGACGATAGGCGGTATTCCGGCGGTAAATGTCAGGAACGAAGATGAAACAGTACGCCTGAGAGAAGTAGGAAAGGTGTGCTGCCGTATTCGTGGAAAGAAAAAATGGGTATAGTATGAAAATTGCTGCTTTTTATGAAAATATAGTGGAAGGTGCGAGGGCTGCCGGTATTTCTTTGGAGACGGCAGTGAGAGAGCTGATGCAGGAAGGACTGGAGCTTCTTTACATCAGCGGGTTTGCGTACAAGGATTCTGCGGATGAGATAGAGAGCCTGCTGAAAAGTACCGGCATCGGCGTGGAAGGAATGTATATGTTTTATAATTTCGGAGAGGATCCGGAAGACCGGAGCTATGAGGAACTGATCGATACGACGAAGAGGCTCGGCGGAACAAATGTGCTGCTTATTCCGGGAATGCTCCAGCCGGGGGATCCCGAAAACGAAAAGAAAACAGACAATATGATCCATGGAATGCGAAGAGCGGCCGCGTATGGCCGCGAAAAAGGAATCAATGTGTCGATGGAAGACTTTGACGGTCCTGATGCACCATTCTGTACGATAGACGGGCTGGCGTATTTTCTGAATCATGTTCCTGGACTTACATGCAGCTTCGATACAGGGAATTTTATCATGGAGCATGAGGATGAGATGCAGGCCTTTGAACTCTTTAAGGACCGGATCTGTACGATGCACTTGAAGGACCGGGCAAAAGAAGGCAGATATCCGGATGTCCGAAGCAAGGCATGCAAAGACGGGGCACTGGAATATCCGGCGGTCGTAGGACAGGGATATATCCGGATGAAAGAGATTCTGGATCGTTTGAAAGAGATGGATTATCAGGGGAATCTGATCGTGGAGCTGTATGATTACAGTCCCGCGCATATGCTGGAAGGCATCCGCGAATCCGTATGCTGGGTGAAGGAAAACATTTCCTGAATCGGGGAAAGGACAAAAGATGGCACTGATCATTTTACAGCAGATCCTTACGATGGCTCTTTATATGATCTGCGGATACATGCTATACAAGACAGGGAAAATAACGGATGCAGGAAGTAAGTCCATCGCGAACCTGCTGCCTTGGGTGATCATTCCCTCCACGTTGATTAACAGTTTTCTGACGGAATACTCTGCGGAGAAGATGCGGGAGCTGCTGATCAGCTTCGGGATGGCAGCACTTACACTTCTGATCGCTATGGTCATCGGGTTTCTGCTCTTCAGAAATTCCGGGATCGAATGCTTTGCGGCTTCTTTTTCCAATGCAGGATTTATCGGAATTCCGCTGGTGCAGGCAACGGTTGGAAGTGAAGGCGTTTTTTATCTTTCAGGGGTACTGATCCTGCTTAATCTGCTGCAGTGGACCTATGGGATCTGGCAGCTCACGAGGGGAAAGAAAGATTCATCGGAGAAGACGCCCAAAACGACAGTGAAAAGTGTACTTTTCAGTCCGATCGTCATCTGCGCGATCGTCGGGATCCTGATTTTTGTCACCGGGTCCGGGACGAAGCTTCCGCCGGTTCTGAACACGTTTATCGGAGGACTCGCGCAGGTGAATGCTCCGGTGGCCATGATCGTTCTGGGAATTTACCTGGCAAGAACGAAGATCTCGGAGCTGTTTACGACCCGGCGGCTGTACCTGGTGAGTTCTGTCCGCCTGCTTCTGATCCCGGCGGTGACGCTGCTGGTATTTGCGGTCCTTCCGGTTCCGTATATGATCAAGATCACAATGCTTATCGCAGGCGCGGCTCCGGTTGGAGCGAACGTGGCAGTCTATGCCCAGCTGTATGACGCGGATTACGGTTATGCCTGCCAGACCGTGACACAGAGCACGCTGTTTTCCATCCTGACATTGCCTGCGGTGATTTGGGTGGCGGAAAAGATCATGGCAGGCGCATAGAAGAGGATATATGAAGTAAAGAAAAGGGGCTGTCGTACTACGTGCGGCAGTCTTTACATTTGATGAAGAAAACACCTATAGATTTTGATACAAT
>CAMOUV010000088.1 GCA_946626695.1 uncultured Blautia sp. | reverse complement strand
CCGACTCCGACCCATACACCGGTCATTGCCGACATCAAGGATACCAAGGTGACCGGGCTGGATAACCGGCTTCTGTTCTCGCCGAATAAAATGTACAGCTTTACGGTAACCGGTGCCGGTACGGACAATACCGAGCCGGGTGAAGGAGATACGCAGTGGATCCCGGTCTACTGGAAGACTTCGCTGGCAGAAACGGCAAAGAAGTTTACACACTGGACGATCGGCGCAGCCAACGGGATCACCACCACCCGGGATATTCCGATCTATATTTTCCTGAAGGAACAGCAGTATGCAAGCGGTGTATGGCTGGATACCGAAACGGAAGACTATATCACCGCTACAGTTCACAGCCAGGGCTATTCTCCGGTCGCCATCACCGGTTTTTACAACAGTGTGAAGGGCGGAGACATCCGCTGGAAAGCCGTTCCGGAAGCCACGGGCTATGCCATTTACCGGAAGCGTGCGGCAGACGGTACCAAGAAGATCGCCACCGTGGATGCCGATACGCTGCAGTATTATGACGGCGATATCGCCACGGATTGCTGGGGACGGGTCTATGTTTACTATGTCTGCCCGATCTACGGCACACTGGAAGGACCGGCCGGCGATATGGTGACCCTGCAGCGTCTGGCACCGATGCAGTTTACTGAGGCTGCCAACAGCAAAGAGGGTACCGCAGACCTGAAATGGAAATGTACGGTGAATGCAAACAAGGCACTGGGATACGAAGTGCAGTATGCAGCCTCCAAGGAGGATCTCTTCGGCCAGAAGGGCAGCTTTGTCAGAGTACCGATCCTTGAGGGACGGAACAGCCTCAGCACGTCGGTCACAGGCCTGGCAAAGGGGACTACCTGCTATTTCAGAGTTCGTGCCTATGTGAATTATACGCATTCCGTTACAGGCAAGACGACCAAGACCTGGAGCCAGTACAGTGATGTGGCGCAGGTGAAGATCACAAAGTAAAAGCAATTCAGTCAGGGGCGTCGTGAAAACGACGCCCCCTTTTCAGGATCAGACCGGGAAGCGGCCCGATACCTTCCTGCATTTCTCCGAATTTGTCAAAAGCATTCTCTTGTAGAAGCGCTTCCGGTATGCTACTATGAGAGAGAAAAGATGCGGCGGTCTGCAGCTGTTTGTGCTGGATGAGGAAAACGAATGTACTATTTTGCAATAATTTTGATGACTGCAGCCTCCATGATCCTGATGATCTTTCAGCTGAAACAGACGGATCTGATTCAGGGAAGAGCACGGCAGGGCTTTTTTGTCAGCTTCGGGATCATCATAGCGGCAGCCTTGTCTGAATGGGCCGGAGTTGCGCTGGATGAGATGACGTCTGTTCCGCGTATTCTTCATGCGCTGGTCAAATGCATCGAGTTCTCACTGACTCCTTTTCTGATGTACTGGCTGGCCAGAGGGATGGATGTGTTCGAAGGCGAAAAGCATTACCACTGGCTTTCAATCGCCCTCGGGGGGCATGCCACGATTGAAGTGATTTCGGTGTTTACGGGATGGATCTTTTCAATCGATGAGAACAATGTGTATCATCGAGGACAGTTTTACTGGATCTATATTCTGTTCTATGTCCTGGGAATCGCGACTTTTTTTGTTCACTCCCGTCTTTTCAGCCGGCGGTATCAGAACCGGAATGCCGGAAATCTGATCGGTATTCTGCTTTTTCTGAGTGCGGGGATTACCATACAGATGCTGTACCGGGAGATCCGGGTCGTCTGGCCAAGCGCGGCCGTCTCCGTGATTCTGTTTTATATCTGTTATCTGGACCTGATCATGCAGACGGATGAACTTACGGGTATGCTGAACCGCCGCTGTTATGAGCGTACGCTGCGCGGTCTGGATTACAGATCTGCGGTGATCATACTGGATGTGGACGATTTTAAAGAAGTGAATGATGTGTATGGTCATGCTGCAGGCGACGAGATCCTGAAGAAGACGGCGGCGATCATCCGGGAAGTCTATGGGGCCAAAGGGTTTTGCTTCCGGATCGGAGGAGACGAATTCTGCGTGATCCTGAAGAAGCACAAGCTGGACGAGCAGGCTGAGAATTCGGCGGCGGAAAAGATCCCCCGGGACTATCGGATCGAAGGGTTTCAGGAAGCCACGCCTCTGATGCAGGAGATGAATGAGAGGTTTGACCAGAGGATCCGGGAAGAAAAGGCGGTCGACAGACGGATGCCGGGGGTTTCTTTCGGATATCATATTTATGAAGGAACCGGCAGTACCGCAGATCTTGTGCATCTGGCGGACGTGCAGATGTACGAGAACAAAAAGAGAAGAAAGAAAAGAAGGAACGGGAAGGAATACCGTGATTGAACCACAGACTGCCATAGGCCGGAAGGGACTTCCGGCCTGTGGCAGTCTCTTTTGGACCGCGGGAATTAAAACGTTTTTATTGACAAATATTGTATTTTGGAGTAGACTTTATCACATTAAAGTTTTATACAGCAACAGGAGGGCGACAAAATGAGAACCATCAAAATCATTGACATTACTTTACGGGAATCATCGGCAATGCGGGAGAGCGCTCTGACATTTAAAGAAAAGCTGGAAATCGCGAGAGGGCTGGACCGGATCCGTGTGGATTCCATTGAACTGGCTCCGATCACGGCAGGAAAAGCAGATCAGCTATCGAATAAAACCATCGCCTCTGTTGTTGGGAAAGGTCTGACAGCCTGCGTTGATGTTACTTCCGATGCGGTGGAAGAAGCATGGGACAGCATCCGGAGCGCAAAAAGCCCCCATCTGAATATCATGGCTCCGGTGTCACCGGTTCAGATGGAATTTACCAGTCACAAAAAGGCGCCTGCCATGCTCGAAGCCATCGATGCGCAGGTGAAGAAATGCCGTTTTTATTGTGAAAAAGTCGAGTTCTCCGCACTGGATGCAACCCGGGCGGAGAGAGAGTTTCTATATAAAGCCCTGGAGACGGCAGTCAATGCCGGAGCCAACCGGATCACCCTCTGCGACAGCGCGGGGATCATGCTTCCGGATGAGTTTGAGGCGTTTGTGAAGGATGTCCTTGAAAATGTTCCCGGAATCGGAAATGCAGAACTGTACGTGGAGATCAGCGACGAGATGCATATGGCAGCAGCCTGCGCAGCGGCCGCCGTGCGCGCAGGAGCCATGGGAATCAAATGTACGGTAGCCCCTGCCGGATATCCGACGCTGGAGCAGGTCAGCAAATTTATCCAGACCAAGGGAGAAGCCCTGGATATCGCAGCAGGCCTTCGGGTGACGGAGCTTTCGAGAGCGGTGGCGCAGCTGAACCGCCTGCTTCTTACCCAGAGGGAGGAAACGTCTCCCTTTGATACGGGAATCAATGATTCTGCCTCCAATGTGTGCCTCAGCGACAGTGATTCCATTGCAGACGTGATCAATGTGGTCAAACAGCTTGGCTATGACCTGTCTGATGATGATTATTCGAAGGTTTATGAGGCCTTCAAACGGGTAGCAGTGAAGAAGAATTTTGTGGGGACCCGGGAGCTGGATGTCATTGTAGCCAGCACCGCCATGCAGGTTCCTTCCACCTACCGGATCGTAAGCTACGTGATCAACAGCGGCAATGTGATCACGGCGACAGCGAATCTGACTCTGGAAAAAGATGGAAACAAGCTCCGCAGCGTAGCCATCGGCGACGGTCCTGTGGATGCCGCCTTCCTGGCCATCGAACAGATCATCGGCTATCATTATGAGCTGGATGATTTTCAGATCCAGACCGTGACGGAAGGACGGGAGGCCATGGGAAGCGCCCTGGTCAAGCTTCGCGCAAACGGAAAGATCTATTCAGGGAACGGTATCTCGACGGATATCATCGGGGCATCGATCCGGGCGTACATCAGCGCACTGAATAAGATCGTATATGAGGATGAGGTTTAAGATCGTCTGTATTGAAGCACCGTGTTTTACTTGGGAGGTATTATTTTGAAGCTTTCATTCTCGATTCAGAACTGGAACGGCCTTGAATGGAGCGACTTCTGCGCGACAGCCGCGGAGGTGCGTCTTCAGGGTCTGGAATTATATAATGTAAAGGATGCCAGATTCAGCAGAAAAGACAGCCCTGTGAATCCGGAGCTGGCGGCGGCCACCAGACGGTCGCTGATCCGGCAGAATCTTTCGATCCCCTGTGTGGATACGGCGGCGGATTTTGCGGATTCGGACCTGGATTTCGCCGGAGAATTTGAAGAGGCGCTGCGGACGGCCCTCAATCTGGGAATTCCCAATATCGGTCTGCATACGGCCTGTGAGGATCAGGAGCTGTGCGTGGAAAGGATCGGAGATCTGCTGGGGCGGATCGAAGGGGAACCGGTGTCTCTTCTTGTGGAATCTTCCGGGGCCTACGCCGATACGGCCCGTCTGCGTGATCTGCTGAACCGTTTTGCGGATGATCAGCTGGCAGGCTGCTGGAATATGTATGAGACCTGTGTGAAGGGCAGGGAGGATGCGGAAACCACCATCACCAATCTGGGAGCGTATGTGCGCCATGTGCATATCCACGATTACCGGATGGAGGACGGGGTTCCGGTTCCGGAGCTGGCCGGTGAGGGCGAGCTTCCTCTCCAGGAGCTGATGGATGCCCTGCGGTCGGTCAACTACGACGGAATGGTGTCTCTGATCTGGGATCCGGCCTGGATGGAAGGTCTGGAGGATCTGGAGATCATCCTGACTCATTTTGCCACGTGCATGTCCCGCGTCAAAAGCACACGCCTTCATAAAAAGCACCTGTACTGGAACAAGGCTCACACCGGCAATTACGTCTGGAGAAAGGAAGAGCTGATCGACAAGACGTTTCCGCAGGTGCTGGATACCATGGTCGAGGAATTCCCGGACCAGACAGCGATCCGGTTTACGACTCTTGATTATACCCGTACCTACCGGCAGTTCCGGGAGGATGTGGACGAATATGCCCGGGTGCTGATTTCCCTGGGTGTCCGTGCCGGGAGCAAGGTGACGATCTGGGCCACCAACGTACCCCAGTGGTTCCTGACCTTCTGGGCCACCACGAAGATCGGCGCGGTTCTGGTCACGATGAACACAGCCTACAAGATCCATGAGGCGGAATATCTGCTTCGCCAGTCGGATACCCATACACTGGTGATGATCGAGGGCTACCGGGATTCCAACTATAAGGAGATCATCAGTGAGCTCTGTCCGGAGCTGGCCTCGAACAAACCCGGAAAACCGCTTCATGCCAGAAGACTTCCCTTCCTGCGGAACGTGATCACGGTGGGCTTCCGTATGCCCGGAGCACTTACCTGGGAGGAATCGCTGGAATTTGCCAGCCGTACCCCGGCGGAGGAGGTCGCCCGCATGGCATCCGCTGTGGATGTGAATGATGTCTGCAACATGCAGTACACCTCCGGAACCACCGGATTCCCCAAGGGCGTCATGCTGACGCACTACAATATCGTAAACGACGGAAAATGCATCGGCGACGGCATGGATCTTTCCACGGCGGACCGGATGATGATCCAGGTGCCCATGTTCCACTGCTTCGGAATGGTGCTGGCGATGACGGCCACCATGACCCACGGCGGAACCATCCTGCCGATTCCGTATTTCAGCCCGAAGTCATCTTTGGCCTGCATCCATAACGAACATATCACCGCCTTCCACGGCGTACCGACCATGTTCATCGCCATGTTGTCGCATCCGGATTTCGAGAAAACGGATTTCAGCCACATGCGTACCGGGATCATGGCAGGCAGTCCCTGTCCCATCGCCGTCATGCGGGATGTGGTGGAAAAAATGCATATGCCGGAGATCGTCATTGTGTACGGGCAGACCGAAGCGTCTCCCGGGTGCACCATGAGCCGGACGACGGATTCGCTGGAGGTCCGTGTGGCCACCGTGGGAAGCGCTTTCCCGGAGGTGGAGTGCAAGATCGTGGATCCCGAGACAGGGGAAGACTGCCCGGACGAGGTGATCGGCGAGTTTGTGGCACGGGGCTACAATATCATGAAGGGCTACTACAAGATGCCCAGAGCGACCCGCTCGGCCATCGACAAGGACGGATGGCTCCATACCGGTGACCTGGCCTGCCGCACGCCGGAAGGTAATTACAGGATCACGGGACGTCTGAAGGATATGATCATCCGCGGCGGCGAAAACATTTATCCGAAGGAAATCGAAGAGTTCATCTATACGCATCCGAAGGTCAGCGACGTTCAGGTCATCGGGGTGCCGGACAAAGCCATGGGTGAAGAGATCATGGCCTGCATCATCCTGAAAGAGGGCGAGACCATGACCGTAGAAGAGATGAAGCAGTTCGTCCTGGATCATATGGCGAAGCATAAGGTACCGAAATACATTGACTTTGTGGACGGCTTCCCCATGAATGACGCCGGAAAGATCCAGAAGTACAAGATGCGGGAACAGGCGATCGAAAAGCTGGGTCTGCAGACCGATGCGGCGATCGAGACAGCATAACAAACAGCGACTGACAGAGAAGGACACAGGATATGTACAGAATAATCGACAGCCATTGTCATATTTATCCGGACGCGATCGCCAAAAAGGCGGTGAGAGCCGTCGACCGGTTTTATGACGACCGGCTCTCTTCGGAACCCTATGACGGTACGGCCCACACGCTGATCGAAAGCGGAGAAGCCAGCGGGATCAGCCACTTTATTGTTCACTCGGTGGCGACCACCCCGCATCAGGTGTCTACGATCAATCACTTTATCGCGAACAGCGTAGCAGCAGCGGAAGGCCGTTTCACCGGAATGGGAACCATGCATCTGGAGAGCGATGACCTGGAAAGGGATCTGCAGGAGCTGACGGACCTGGGGCTTTCCGGTGTAAAGCTCCATCCGGATATCCAGAAGTTCTGTGTGGATGATCCGAGGGCCATGAAGATTTTCGAGATGTGTGAAGAAAGAGGGCTTCCGGTCTGTGTGCATACCGGCGATTACCGGTATGATTACTCAAATCCCGACCGGGTGATCAAGGTCCTGAAAGCGTTTCCGAAGCTGAAATTCATCGGGGCGCATTTCGGAGGCTGGAGTGTCTGGGAAAAGGCCGCCATGATGCTTCCGGATTTCCCCAATATCATTGTGGATACCTCGTCCTCCTTTGAATGGCTTACGCCGGAAAAAGGCCGCGAGATCATCCGGGCCTACGGAGCGGAACGGGTCATGTTCGGAACGGACTATCCCTTATGGCCCCAGGAGCCGGAGATCGATTATCTGCTGAAGCTGGATCTGACGGAAGAGGAGTATCAGCAGATCTTCTGGAAGACCATGGCAGATCTGTTTGAGATTGAATAAAAGAGCAAGCAAAAAAGACAGCAGGCGCTTGTACGCGCTTGCTGTCTTTTTTTCGTCGGTCCGGTTATTCGTCACCCATGGGCATTTCGAATTCGTCGGAGGATGGAACTTCCTCTTCCTCTTCTTCGACGACCGGAGTCGGGATGAATTCGGAGCGGTATACATCCTCTGAGGCGCCGCCCAGCAGGGCGGGCAGGTTCAGGATGATGCCGTCCATGTTGTATGGAAGCTTCAGGGAAACCTTGGCGCCTGCTTTTTTGTCGCCTTTTTCCTTGGTGACGGCCAGGATCATCTCAAAATCCTGCCCCATGGTGGTGGTCATTCCACGGTCGCCTTCCTTCAGCTTTCCTACGGATTCCCCGTCCACCAGTACCTGGATCTGATAGGGAGCCTCGTAGGTCTGTCCGTCAGCCTCCAGGGTCTTGTTGTCAAAATAGATGGTATGGCCGCGGCCGATGACGAACATCCAGGCTGCGATGGCGATCACAGCGAGAAAGGCGATCAGCCGGACCAGGAGTTTTCTTTTTGATTTCATTTCTTCTCCTCCTCCAGCTGTGCCTGTGCGAGCTGTTCGCCGCCCAGTTTCTTTTCTTTCCGTTTGCTTGTCTCGTACATCACCAGTGCGATGGTGATAACTGCGTAGGATACGAATACGCGGAAGTATTCACCGATCATGGAATCGCCTGTTATGGCTGCGCCGGCCTTCGGCGCAACGATGAACATCAGATGGAACAGGATGACTCCGAGAAATACATTTCCGATGGACGCTTTGTCGACCGAAGCACCGCCTACCAGAAGAGCCGCGATACAGAACATGCCGATCTGGGAGTGAGAGCTGTAGGTGGCGATATTGCCCATGTTCTGGAGGTAGATGATCATTCCGATCCCGGCCAGGATGGTGGACAGGATAATGGAAATGATACGGGTCTTTTCCACGTTGATGCCGGCATCCCGGGCGACTTCCATATCCTGGCCGACAGCCCGCATATCCTGCCCCAGCTTGGTCCGGCGGAACCAGACGATGAAAAGGCAGAGGAGAGCGATGATGATGAAGGTGGCGACCGGGATCTTGACGCCCTTGATCGTAAGCGGGATCAGGTTGTCCAGCTTCTGACGCATGGAAAGAAGGGACACGGTGTTCCGGATGCCGTAGCCTCTGGGGAGCTTGATGGTGGTGTGTTTGATCGGGATGATGGAACCCATCAGGTAGAGAACCACCAGCTGATAGACACCATTGATGAAGAAGCTCATGATGTAGCTTGTGATCATCTCACGGCCTTTGGCCATGTTCAGGATCTTGCCGCAGAACCATCCCAGAAGGATGGAGATCGGAACCGAGAGGATCATGGCCAGAACCATGCCCGGGATGCCGATGATCTGCCAGTCGGAGGCCAGGATCAGGCCGATCTCGCCCGCCATGGCTCCGAGGGTCATGCCGAAATTGAGTCCCATGCCGGCCATGATCGGAATCAGGAGCGAGATGATCAGGAACGCGTTCCGCCCCATACGGGTCACGATCTC
>CAMOUV010000087.1 GCA_946626695.1 uncultured Blautia sp. | reverse complement strand
ATCGTCTCCAACTGGATGGTGTATTATTACACCGGCAGTCCCGATGCCCAGAATCCCAACACCGGTATCTTTGCCTCAGGGATCACGCAGAATCCGATCCTGTTCAAGCTGACGCTTTTTGGCCTGGTCCTGGCCGTGGGACGGATCTTTGACGCCATCACCGATCCGCTGATCGCAGGCTGGTCCGACCGCAGCAATTACAAGGGCGGCCGCCGGATCCCCTTCATGCGGACCATCGCCATCCCCTTTGCGTTGGTAACCATCTTCCTGTTTGTGATTCCGCAGACCGGCAACATCGTGATCAACGATATTTTCCTGTTTGTGCTGCTGATGGTCTTCTATCTGTTCATGACCGTTTTCTGCACACCCTACAATGCTCTCATTGCCGAGCTGGGAGACACGCAGGAGCACCGGATCAACGTATCCACCTACATCTCCTTCACCTTCATCGTTGGTCAGAGTCTCTCCTTCATACTCCCCAACGTAGCCGGCATGCTGGAGGGAGCTGTGGGGCAGAAGGGTTCCATCCGGCTGGCCGTAGGGATCATGGCCTCCGTCGCCTGCATTGCCATGCTGATCCCCTCTTTCTATATCAAGGAGCGGGATTACATCGACAGCAAGCCCAGTCAGACCGCACCCTTTACATCCCTCTTAAAAACGTTCCAGAACGGGCAGTTCCGCCGTTTCGTCTACAGTGACGTCATCTACTTCTTTGCCCTGACCCTGTTCCAGACCGGTCTCGCCTTCTACGAGACCAAGCTGATGGAAATCGAAGATACATGGACCTTTGTTCTGACCGCCACCATGACCTTTATCAGCGTCCTGCTCTACCCGGCGGTCAACAGACTTGCCCCGAAGCTGGGCAAAAAGAAGCTCATCATCACCGGATTCTTTGCCTATTCAGTGGTCTTCCTGATCACCTTCCTCTGCGGGAAAGGCCTGCACTGGGGCTTTATCGTGGCGGTATGCGCGGCAGTTCCCATGGCGATCCTGGGAATCCTGCCCCAGGCCTGCGTGGCCGATGTGGCGGAGCTCTCCCGTCTGGAAACCGGGGAGGACCGCAGCGGCATGTTCTTCGCCGCCCGTACCTTCGCCTTCAAGATGGGCCAGGCTCTGGCCATGGTGGTATTCACCTCCGTCACGGTTGCCGAAACCGCGGCCAGCTACCGGGCTACGGCGGCCATCGCCACCGTGACCTGCCTGATCGGCGCACTGCTGTTCTTCCTTTATAACGAAAAGATGATCCTCGGAAAGATCGAACAGCTGAAAAAATAACGAACCGTAAAAAGATGGGGACAGGTTCTCCGAGTCACCGGGGACAGTTTCCCTGACTCAGTAAGTCAGAGGAACCTGTCCCCATGACGCAGTGAACCTGTCCCTTGTCGTGTTTCATTCCTGCTGCGGAATCAAAATCCGCAGCATAAACCAGTTATTCTCCTGCGATGCCACCACGGACCCGTTGTATTTGTGCACGGTTTTCTGAATACTCTTCATCCCGTATCCATGCAGATAACGGTCTTTCTTGGTGGTCATCGGCATTCCGTTCCGGAATTTCACCTTCTCTTCACAGTAATTCTCCATCCGGATCCGCACAAAACCCTTCTCCTGGGAAATGTACAGGCGGATCAGGCGTTTCGAATGGTCCTTCTGCTTCTCCACATTCTCGATGGCATTGTCCAGCATATTTCCGAACAGCGAACTGATCTCCATATCATTCATAAAATTCAGCTGCTTTCCGTCCGCAATGACCTTCAGCTCGATGCCCCGCGCCTGACAGTGGGTGCTTTTGGCTGTCAATACCGTATCCAGCACGTGGTTCCCCGTTTTGTTCTGGGCCTCGTAGATTTTGATCTCCCTCTCCATCTGATCCAGGTATTCCAGGCTTTTCTGCGAATTTGCCTCTTCCTTCAAAAGAATGATCTGATGCTTCAGGTCATGATATTTCTGGTTGACCATGTCGATGCTTTCCTTCGACAGCTGATAGGTCTTGTACTGCATCTCCTTGATGTTATGAAGCGTGTCACGCTCCAGCCGCAGCTGCAGCTCCCTGGCCTGAAAACGGAGGGCAATGATCAGAATGATCCCGGTGGTATCCACCAGGGTCCGCACTAGGAAGGTTTCCCATATATTGCGGGTGCTGAAAAGGGTGTCGCTCTCGATATAACTCAGATTACTGACGATGTCGATCGACAGAACCGCAAAAGTGACGACCAGCACATCCCGCGGGCCGATACGGGCTTCACTCTGTTCGCAAAGATACAACCGGATAAAAAACCACGCTGCAGCCATGACCATCGCATACACAACCAGCATGCACATACTCTCCAGCAGATGGGTAAGCCTTCCGGTAAAATGGAGTGCGATATAATAACAGATCTGCCAGCAGAGAGAGGCCATAAACTCTCCTGTCATCACGGCTTCCGAGCAGAAATAAGCCGCCTCAATCCAGGAGCAGTGAAAAAACATCCGGATATAAAAGAAAAGGATCAGATAGACCACAAAAAGGGAACCCAGAAACCATCCTTTCGTAACCCCCTTTGTGATCGTCATGAACCACACGATTATTATCAGAACGGCTCCGCTGATGATCCACTTTTTCTTATCTTTATTCTTTTTATTCGATCCCCAATAGATGATAAAAACCGCCAGCCAGTAAGCCATCGCATAAAAATATCCCGGTGTATTCCGGATTTCAGCAGGATTCATTACGATCCCCCTTTTTTCAGTTGATACGTATATTATACCAAAGCCACCCTTTATGCACAATAATGAGTCGCGGGGGAGAGGTTCCTTGCGTCATTCAAAAAGAGGCTGCCACAGCAGCCTCTTTCCCTCTCACCCGAGCAGCTTGGTGATGATGCTCGGATGTTCTTTCTTGTACGCCAGTTTTTCCTGGTATTTCTTTTCTTCCTCTTCGAAGTTCAGCCCTTTCTTCTTGCACAACTCCTTCAGCTCTGCGATCCGGGCCTCTTCGGCCTTGCGGTCCGCTTCCTCCTGTTCGAGGCGCTGCCGTTCTTCAGGCTCGATCCAGACGCCGCCTTCCGCAAGGACGGCTGCCTTCTGGTTCTCGATGATCTGCTTCCGGTCTGCATCGCCGAACTTCTCCACATCCATCTTCCAGAGAATGATGATGACCGCCGCGAAGGAGATCATATCCATCATCAGATAGACAAACATGATCATGCCTTCCGCTGCCGCACCCTGTTTTGCCAGGGTCGCGTCGTAGCCGGACGCGGAAAGGACGCCGTTTACGATACCGATGGACAGGCCCAGAAGACCGACCATGATGGCACCGTAGATCGACATGGTGAAACCGTCGCTCCGGAATCCGTGCTTTGCTTCCAGATGATCAAGGACATCCGAGAGCACCGCCAGCATGACATACTGGGCCGGGATGATGCCGATGGCCTTCAGGATCACGCCCACGCAGACAACGGGGAAGCTGTGGATATTGATGAAGGATACAAATCCGCCTGCCAGCGAGAAGATCAGGCCGACCACGATGGCCCTCTTCTTGCCCAGCTTGCTGGCCAGAGGCCAGGCGATGACCATGCCGATGGCGCTGGGAAGGCCGCCGATCAGGCCCAGGGTGGACATCAGGGCGCCGGAAGCGGTTTCCGGATTGCCTGCGGTCAGCACGGAATCGAACATCCAGCGCACATAATAGCTCATGGATGTGTTCTTGACCAGCTGGCCCAGCTGGAAGATCAGGATGTAGAGAATGACCATCCACCAGTATTTTTCGTGGGTACACACAGCGATGTGCTTGCTGGTGGGGATCTTCTCCGCCTTGATGTTGAGGGCCGCCTCTTCTTCGGTGATACGCTCTCTGGTGAAGAGATATTCCATAAAAATGCCCAGAGCCGAAACCAGAGCCAGGACGATCGCAACGATCCGCCAGTGATTGTAGCTGGCAGCGATATCGATCACGCCTGTGGCTTCGTCGGTCACGAACAGCACCGGCTGCAGCAGGATCGGAACGATGATGCTGGCGCCCACGCCGGCGGCAGCGATCATGGCCGCGTTGGACAGGGTAGCCAGGATACCGCGCTGGTTGGGGTTACGGGTGGACAGTGCCACCATGGAGCTGTGCGCGGTATAGTAGCAGGGATAGGCCACGGCATAATACAGATTGTAGGTGATCGCGATAAAGATCATCTGGACGATGTTGCTTCCGCTTGTCGGGGACATGAACATCAGGATGATCGCCACCGCCATCAGCGGGATGGAAAGGATCAGATACGGTCTCGCCTTGCCGGCCGAGGTCCTGGTCTTGTCGATCCAGCCGCCGATCAGCAGGTTGCCCGCCACAACGAACACGACGGAGATAATGGGAAGGAGCGCGGCAAAGGCGCCGAACTTGGTCCATCCCAGCACGTCCGAATAATATCTGGACAAATAGGCGCCGAAGATGGAGTTGGCAAGCATGGCCAGCATGGGAGCCAGAAAATACCCCACCAGCATCTCTTTCGGCTTAACGTTGGCCGACGTGATCTTCGTCCTTAAAGCAGGATTATCAAAAAACTTGCTGTTCATCCGGTTATTCCCCCTTATTTCAGATCAAAGGATATAAAGTCAAAGGTTCCCTTTCCTTCCACGCTGAAGTACAATGCTTCCTTTTCGCCCAGGCCTTCCGGGAACTCTCCGATAAAGCCCTGCTCGTTTTTGCAGGTGCGGACCGGAATCCGGCAGATGATCTCTCTATCCTCCTTCGTGCGGATGACCACGTTGCAGTTGGTGCCGTAGCCCTGCAGATTGACACGGATCCGGGAGGTCTTGCGCAGGTCAAAATACTTGAAGCCCACGGTGCAGTCCGTACAGAAGTTGGATACATACTGATCCGGTCCCTCTTCACGGTCGCTGCCCTTCTGGGTCAGGAAGGGATGGCTTCCCTTCGGGTGCTTGATCATGCTGAGGAACATGGTCCCGTTCTTTCCGTACACGTTGCAGGCGATGTAGGACGGATAATGGCCGACGCCGGCGAGCGGTCCGCCGTTCAGGCCGCACGAGGTCATCTCTGCCTGATAGAATTTACCGTCCTCAAAACGGATCTCCTCCGCACAGGCCTGACGGGAGGACTGCTTGCGGTTGGAATGTCTGTGATAGAAAATATAATACTTGCCGTTGATCTCGATCAGGCTGCCGTGGGTGTTTCCGGTGCACATGCGGGCATGCTTCACATCCGGAACGCCCGGAAGGCCGATATCGCCGCAGCTGACCAGGATCCCGCCGTACTCAAACCCGCTGGTGGGATTGTCGCTGACCGCATAGCACAGATTATGGCTGTTCAGGGAGCTGTAGATAAAGTAGTATTTGTCGCCGAAGCGCCGCATGGAGCTGGCTTCTCCGAAGGGCTGCTCTTCATAGGGCGTTCCCTTGGCCGCTTCGCCGGTAAGGACGCCGATGTAGTTCAGCTCGTCGCCGGAAATGACCGTCAGCATGTCGGTGGTGTCGATCTCGAAGTACATCGGGCCGTTCTTGGTGGGCTGGGATCCTTCCAGAAGGATCGGGTTGCCGCCGAAGGCAAAACCGGTATACAGATACAGACGTCCGTCCTTGTCCATCAGGCAGCCCGGGTCAAACTGGAACGGCTCGTTTCTTTTGCCGATGGGGGTTCCGTCCTTGTACTTTACATAGCCGAGAAATTCATATTTTCCGGCGGGCTCGTCGCAGACTGCCACCGAAATCATCTTGGTCCCGCCCATGAAGTAATACAGATAATACTTCCCGTCGGGTCCCACCACCATGTCCGGAGCTGCCAGGCCGTTGGTCACGCGGATCTTCGGAGCCGCCGGATCCTGCTCCCTCTTGAAGATGACGCCGTGATATTTCCAGTTGCTCAGGTCATCCACCGGAGCAGACCAGCAGACATAATCTCCCAGGCAGAAATTGATCCCGTTAAACAGATCATGGGATCCATATACATACACTCTTCCATCCACGATATGCGGCTCCGCATCCGGGACATATTCCCAGCTGGGAAGATAGGGGTTGAACGCCTGTTTCTTACTCATCTTACAGCCTCCTTTGATCACTTTTTCGGTTTTGTCCGTCACGAAATCCTCGCAGCCTTTATGAAAAAGGGCCTATTTATATACGTAAATGTATCATAATCCTCTTTGTAAAAAGCCGTTCTGACGCAAGCGGTCATTTTTTTTACGCAACCTGCCAAAAAGCCCGGACAAATGCCTGAAAAGGCTTATTTCAGATCCCCCTTCATGCATAAAACAGACAAAAAACAGACTTCCGGAGAACCGGAAGTCTGTTTCAGAAACAGCTTCTCTGTGCTGAACCGTATTCGAAAGGATTGCTTCGTATCCGTCAGCCCTTGACCGCGCCTTCGATCATACCGTTCATGATCTGCTTCTGTGCGACCAGGAAGATGATGATCATCGGGATAATAGCCAGCAAAGCGGCTGTCAGGATCAGATCCCACTGTTTTACATAGGATCCGACGAAGGACTGTACCGCTACCGGCAGTGTCTTGTACTGTCCGTTCAGACCCAGCAGCATGGACGGAAGCAGATAGTCGTTCCAGATCCACATACCGTTCAGGATCGTGACGGTGGTGATGACCGGGGTCAGAAGCGGAAGGATGATCTTAAAGAACGTTCCTTCCGGTGAACATCCGTCGATAGCGGCTGCTTCCTCCAGATCATAAGGGATACCCTTGATGAAACCGGTCAGGATGAACACGGTCATGGCGCCGCCGAATCCGCAGTATGCGAAGATGATGCCGGGAATGGTGGAAAGCAGCGGAATGCCGATAAAGTTGCCGGCGTCACGGAAGGTGGAAACCAGCGGAAGCATAACGACCTGGAACGGAATGATCATCGATGCGATGAATACCATGTAGATCGCGGTCGCCCATTTTTTCTTGTTGTTCCGGCTGATAACCCAACCTGCCATGGCTCCGAACAAAGCCAGAAGCAGCAGGGAGATCACGGTAATGACCACCGATGAAAACAGGGCTCTCCAGAAATTGAAATTGGAATTGTTTACTACCGATTTCAGGTTGGTGATCAACTGCCCGAAGGACGCTCCGGCCAGGGAAATCGGATTCGCAACGATGTCCGCCTGAACCTTGAAACTGTTCATCACGACCAGATAGAACGGAAACAGAACGTAAACAGCGATCAGAATTCCGACGATCGTCAGGATCAGCGCTCTTCTTCTTCTCTCTTTACCTACCATCAGAGTTCCACCTCCCTCGAATTGGATACACGTACCTGGATCAGCGAGACGCAGGCCAGAATGATGAAGAACAGAACGGCCTTAGCCTGGCCAAGGGCATAATTGTTCTTCGAAACAGCTGTGTTGTAAATATTCAGAGCCAGCATCTGTGTACCACTGGTCAGATATTTTCCCATAAAGCTGGGAACGGAGCCTGTACCGCCTGTCAAAGCAAGGTTGACGTCGAACTGCTTAAAGGCAGAGGTCAGGGTAAGGAAGGTACAGATGGTGAATGTGGATGCGATCATGGGAATCTTGACACGGAACAGGGTCTGCGTCGGATTGGCACCGTCGATCTGCGCGGCTTCCAGCACATCTCCCGGGATCTGTGTAAGCCCCGTAATGTAGATCAGCATGATATAACCGGCATACTGCCAGATATATACGACGATGATCGCAAACATGGCTGTCCTGGTCTGAACCAGCAGGGAGGTCTTGGTCAGATTGATCAGAACGTTGTTGAATACGAACTGCCAGATATAACCCAGAACGATACCGCCGATCAGATTGGGAAGGAAGTAGGCAGCCCGGAAAAACCCGCCGCCCTTGATCCCGTTGGTACACAAAAGGGCCAGAAGGAATGCGATCACATTGACAAGGACCATGTTAAGAAGCACGAAAACAAATGTCATCAGGATCGACCAGATAAACTGCGGATCCTGGAACATCGAAATATAGTTTTCGAGCCCTACAAATTTTGTAAACTGAATTCCTGTCCAGTCTGTGAAAGAATAATAGATACCAAGACAAAGCGGAATAATCACCGTAACGGCGAATGTAAAAAGAAGCGGGAACAGGAAGATGATGTAAATGATCCGCCTGTGGTATTTCAAGGTCGGGAACAGATACAATCCGAGGATTATGGCAACTATTCCCAGAACCAGAAGGGCTCCGCGATAACTCGCGCCGCTTCTGCTGAAGTCCTGGATCAGAGAAACCACCAGCATGACTGCACCGCCGATCAGAAAGATCAACGACAGTAATTTGCGTGATGCAGCATTTTCGTTCATACCCAAACAATCTCCTTCGCTAAATATGAAAATACCGGTTCCGGAAGTGTATGACACCAAGTCCCGGAACTGTAATATAACAGGACGGCGACCGCAGTCGCCGTCCCTTTTTCATGCGTTCAGATATTTATTTCTGTGCAGTGAGATTATTCTGCATAGTAATCAGCAATAACCTGAGTCATAACCTCTGTGAAGGACTCAGCATCCGGAATGCTGCCAAGAGCATAGTCCAGATAGATCTGGCCGGTAGCGTTCTGATCCAGACCGGATTTGTTTTTCAGCCAATGCCATGCGGAGGTCTTGCCTGCTGCAGTGTACTCGGAAATGGTAGCTGCAAACGGATCTTCTGCAACGAAAGAGCAGGATTTGAACGGGCTGATGAAGCCGGCCTTCATAACCAGGATCTCCTGTCCTGCATCAGTAGCCAGCCAGTCAAGGAATGCCTTTGCAGCATCGGTGTTGTCGTTCTTGAATACGGCCCACCAGGACGGGGAATTGGTAAGGATGGTGTCGATTCCTTCTTCGAATGCATAGGGGATCATACCAACCTTGAAGTTGCCTGCTTCTGCATACTGATCTGCATCATCTGTGGTCATGGTGGCGCCGATCCAGGAACCCTG
>CAMOUV010000086.1 GCA_946626695.1 uncultured Blautia sp. | reverse complement strand
ATGACCGCCAGGATGGTCTTGTGGAATTCCATATGCAGGATGCTGGCCGCCAGGGTACCGGTCCATGCGCCGGTCCCGGGAAGCGGGATCCCGACAAAGAGAAGGAGCGCAACGAAGGTTCCTCGCCCCGCCTTTTCTGTCAGCTTTTGTCCTGCCCTCTCTCCTTTTACGAGGCAGAACCGACAGAAGCCGCCGATGATCTTTTTATCCTTGCCCCAGTCGAGGATCTTTCTCGCGAACAGATAGATCAGAGGGACCGGGAGCATGTTGCCGATGATGCATACGATGTAGGACGAGATCACCGGCATCTTCAGGAACTGGGAGTAAAGAACGGCTCCTCTCAGCTCGATCAGCGGTACCATGGAGATCAGGAACAGCTTCAGATAATCAATCATTTTTTCTTTTCCTTCCCTTTTTATGCTCTTCTCTTTCTTCGTCCAGAGGTTCCCCGGTGTAGGGATCATAATGGTCCAGTCCGTCCCCGTACAACGTTTTTTCCTCCGGATCCACCTCCTCGGAATCCTCTTCCTCCGTACGGTTCGTAAGGAACTGGATCAGCATTCCCAGAAGCGCCGCAGCAGCGCCGGCCAGAAAACCGGCCGGGAACTCCTCCATCCGGAGCAGCTTTGCAAGACAGAACCCGAACAGGACGCCTCCCAGAAGGCTGGTGACCACAATGATCACTTCTTTTTCGAACCGGATGGCCAGGCTTCCGATCACCACGCCGATCAGAATGCAGAGGAAAAAGGTGGCCGAGCTGGTCGGATGGATCACATAAATGCTCACCACCAGGGCGGTTCCGCCTCCCAGCAGGAAAATGCCTGCCCGGTAGATCAGAAAAGCAACCACCGCCACAACGATTCCCAGCCCCAGCATCACCGCCAGGTACAGCACGGACCGCTGCAGCTCCAGTTCTTCCGCCAGGAAAAAACCGGTTCCGGCACCGATCCCGAATCCGAACAGCATGACCCAGAACCGGAGCAGCCGGTAGCCCAGTATGCAGTTCAGCAATCCAAAAGCAAGGACCGCCCCGAAGATCACCATCATCCGGGTCGAATCGGCCGGCATGTTCCGTACCCGCTCCAGGATCGCCAGAATCCTCTGCAACGTCTCCTGCATGTTCTCCTCCTGTCTCTTCTCTTTCTCAGAAAATATAATACAACGTATAAAAATTGTCCAGCACACCGCAGTGGTAGCCCACCCGGTTCATCCCGTGGACTTCCATATAGTAACGAGCCACCTCCTGGGGCGAATCCCCGTCGATCCAGGAAGCCCTGGCCGCCTCAAAGATCTCCTTGTCGGCAAACTTGAACCGTACCACCGCTGCATTGTTGTCAATGCGAAGCCGGCACAGATCGTACACGCTCTGCCAGTCATAATCGGTAAAGCAGGCTCCGTTCATCACATAGAAATTCCGGTCCGTGGACGTACAGTCCGGGATCTCAAACTCGCCGGAAGGGATATAGAGGGTCTCATATTCCTCCGGGAACGGACAGAAATAATCGTACAGCGTCGTTTTGTGCTCTGCCAGAAGCGCCGCATCTCCCTGCAGGAAATCCGGCTGGTCTCCGTTGGTCACATCCACATAGTAGGGCGTACCGTCCAGAAGAATGATGTTCCAGGCGTGGCCTTCACCGGTATCCGCCGCATCTCCTTCCACGTAAATACAGCTGATTCCCAGTCTCTCCAGAAGATACTGCAGGGCGCCCGCATATCCGGCGCAGACCGCCTGCTTTTTCCAGAAAGCGCCTGCGATGCTCTGGTCATCCTCGGACTGCACATAGGTTACCGTATCGATCAGATAGGTATAGACCGCCTGCGCCTTTTCGTACTCCCCCATGGAATCGGTAAGCATTGCGCAGACCTCCTGGTAGGCATTCTCCAGGCTTTGGTCGATCTCTGCTTTCTCCCCGGCCGTATAGGTGTACCCCGGTGAAAAACGGCAGTAATCGCGGTTCTGATAGATCGTCCGGTACACGCTTTCCCGGTTATGGATCCAGTACAGCTCCGGGTGATCATACAAGAGCGCCTTGTATACCCGGTTTACCTCTTCCTCGGAGGACAAGGTGATGTAAAACTGCTCCTTTTCCTCCCGGACGCCCTCCAGGATCTGCCGGTAGCATCGTTTTTCCTCTTTCTCCAGCTGCCTGAAATAATACTCCATATGTCCCGGATCCGACTCCGCCACCGCAGCCTTCCGGAGACTCCGCACCTCGGCGGGCTCTCCTCCGAAAAACTCCGCCGCCCGGTCCAGGATAGACTCCTGTCCGCCGGGAGGATCCTGGGACAAAACAGCGACCTTTCCGCTCTTCAGGAGGATCAGATAGCCTGCGCAGAACGCGAGGGACAGGATCAGGAGCTGAAAAAACAAAGTCCGCAGTTTTTTTCTCATGATAATTCATTCTCCGTCTGTTCTGTAAGCTTCACTTTCCGGTACACTCTTCGGATCCAGACTGAGGACCTGTCGAAAACCAAAGAAAACACGGCTGCCTGCAGAATATCCTGCGGCAGCCGTTTATGCCATATCTGTTGAATTGTTTCAGAAGGGTTCCACTTCCGAATCATCAATAAGCTCTGTCCCGGTGCCTTCGCTGCTGATGGCTCCGAAACCGTCCGAGATCAGGACATCCAGATATCCTGTGCCGGAAACGGAAACGCTCTCACCTGCGCCGTCCGTTCCGCCTTCTCCGTCTGTAAGTTCATCGCGGATCATCGCTTCCACCTGTGCATCGGTGGGGAATACCGCCAGCTGCCGGATATACCGGAAGCCTGCGCTGTAGGCCTCTCCTACGGTGATGCCGTTCTTGCTTGCCGTACAGTGTACCGCCAGCCAGTCGCCGCCGTCAGTCTGTCCGCACAGAATACCCACGTGATTGTCCGAACCGTTTTCCGGTCCTTTTGCAAAGACCAGATCCCCGGGCTGCGCTTCGGCAGCGCTGATGGTATTTGCATGGAACCACTGGGAGCTGGTACCGTGGCCGATATAGGCCAGCATTCCCGTATTGTTGTATCCGTTGATGACGGACCAGGTCACAAAGCCGCTGCAGTCCAGACCGTAGGCCCGCACCGTCCCGGTGGTGGTGCTTCCCTCCGCCATGACCATGGCGGGAGAACCCCAGCGGGAATCCGATCCGATCACATCCGATTTGCCGCCCCAGAAATAGCCGACCTGCCCGATCAGCGAATAGGCGGCGGTGATCACATTGACTCTTTCCTCGGAAACACCTTCGCCCACACTCTGCCGTACAAAGCCTTTTGCCGCCGTGCTCACCGCGCAGAGAAGCTTGCAGTCCGTTTCCACATAGCGATGCAGGAAATCCCTGTCATCCTTGGTCAGTTTATGATTGCGGATATAATAGTCGATATGCCGGTTTCCGTACGAAAACTTCGAAATATTGATGTTGTTGCGTACGACCGGATTCATCTCGGCAAAGATCTTTGCCAGTTCCTCTTTGGCAGAGGCATCCACGGTGAAGCTTTCCTTTCCCGCCTTGTGCTGCCCATACACATAGATGGCGAGAATATCCTGCCAGTTGCGTACCAGCAGCGTATCCCTGGAGCTGGTGAGAGTACCTTTGGTCTCTCCCTCCGGGATCAGCCCGTTGGCCTCTTTGAATTCAGTCTCGATCTGATCCATCACATTTCCCAGATCCCTGGAAAGGCTCAGGCGGTACTTGCTCTGAAGGCTGCTGATATAGAATTCGCGTCCCGCACGGATATTGGAAATATAGAAGGAGATCCTGTTTTTCTCTTCCTCTTCTTCCTCTTTCTCCTTGATCAGCCTGTTCAGCGTCTCTTCGAGATTCACAAATTCTTTGTAGTTTTTGATCAGCTTTTTGTCTTCACCGGACAGCGCGTCGTATTCCTTCCGGACACGCTCGATCCTGTCCTGATGGTCCAGCGTGATCTCCGGAAGCTGCAGAAGCCGGTCGATCTCATCGATGATCCACTTTACTTTCTCCGGGATCGGTGTCGCTGTAGGGGTGGGCGTGGCCGTAGGAGTCGGTGTCGGCGTATGGGTTGCCGTGGGCTTCGGGCTCGGCGTGCTGGTATGGGTCGGTGCAGCTGTGGGATCCGAAGGAGTTCCCGTCGGTGTCGAAGACGGTGCCAGATCCGAAAGGGCTTCCACGTCCGGATCCGGCGTGGCAGTCGGATCGGAAGGAACGGAGGTCGGGTCTGCGGGAACGGCGGTCGGATCAGCCGGCACTGCCGTCGGCTCCGCTGCAGGTGTCTCCGCAGGCGCCGCTGTCGGGACCGGGGCCACGGTTTCCTGCGGGATCTCCGGTACCGGCGTGGACGGGATTTCAGGGGTCGGCTGCACAGGCGCGGGCGTCTCCGGTGCCGGTGTGGACGGAGCCACCACAGGCTGCGTCGGCACAGGCGTATCGGTAATCACCTCCACGACGGCCGGCTCGGAGGTCAGAAGATCCTCCGCCATGACCGGTGCGGTCCCGGCGACGACCATGACAGCCGCCAGCGTAATGCACAGATGTTTTTTCAAATAGTTATATTTCATGTACTGAAGTACTCCCTTCTTTCGATTCGGACGAACCTGCCCTGCACAGGTCCGAACGTTCCGCGTACATTTCTCCAAAACAATAGCCGAAATAATTTTAACATAAATTCGTAACAATTGCAATCGTTTTCAGTCATTGATTTTCGGTGTTCCGTACAAATCGAAGGGTGTCGTCTGATACACATAGTAATTGAGCCAGTTGGAATACAGATTGTTGGCGTGGGCTCTCCACATCAGCAGCGGCTTTATCTCCGGATTGTCCTCCCGGTAATAGTTTTTCGGGATTTCGATGGGAAGATTCCGTGAAAGGTCCCTCTTGTACTCGCCGTCCAGCGTGATCCTGTCATACTCCGGATGTCCCATCACAAAGATCTTTCTTCCATCCTCCGCCATGGCCAGGAAAAGCCCTGCCTCCGGTGATTCGGCCAGCACCGTCAGGGCGCTGCAGCGGCGGATATCCTCCATGGAAACCTCCGTGTGTCTGGAATGGGGCGCCAGAAATTCATCATCGAACCCCCGGACCAGCGGGATCTTGCGGTTCAGTACTTTATGCCAGAAGAGTCCGAACATTTTCTGATCCAGCAGTCTCTTCTTCAGTCCGTAGAAGTGATACATCGCCGCCTGGGCTGCCCAGCAGAGAAAGATCGTGGAGGTAACATGGTCTTCGGTCCAGTCCAGGATCTCCTCCAGCTCCTTCCAGTAATCCACCTCCTCGAATTCCATCTGCTCCACCGGCGCTCCGGTGATGATCATCCCGTCATACCGGTTTTCCTTCAGCTCCGGAAAGGTCTGATAGAATTTGTTCAGGTGGCTCATGGAGGTATTCTTTGACTCATGGCTCTCCACGGTCATAAAGGTCACATCCACCTGCAGCGGTGTGTTTGAAAGAGAACGCAGAAGCTGAAGCTCCGTTTCCTCCTTCAGCGGCATCAGATTCAGGATCAGGATCTGAATCGGACGGATGTCCTGATGCATGGCCCGGTTTTCATCCATCACGAAGATGTTTTCTCTCTCCAGGATCTCCCGGACCGGAAGGTCGCTCTGTATTTTGATCGGCATGTTCATTCCTCCTGTATGCTTTGTTTATCTGTCTTTAACAGCCGGTTACAGCGTTCCGGCAACCCCGCTGAGCTCCATGAATTCCTCCTCGGAGATCACCGGCACTCCCAGTTCTCTGGCTTTCCGGTTTTTCGACGAGCCCGAAGCGGTGTCATTGTTGATGAGATAATCCGTCTTCCCCGTCACGGAACCGGTGACCTTGCCTCCCAGCTCTTCGATCCGCTCCTTCAGCTCATTCCGGTTTGCAAAATGCTGCAGAGATCCCGTGATCACGAAAATTTTGCCCTGCAGGCTCTGTTCCCGGGAAACCTCTTCCTTTTCGATCTGCAGGCAGGCCAGCAGGCGATCCAGCTTTTCTTCGTTTTCTTCCGAGGCAAAATAATCCGCCAGACTTTTTCCGATCACCGGTCCGATGGTATCGATCTCACCGAATTCCTCTGCGGACGCATGACGGATTTTTTCGATATCATTGTCAAAATACCGGCAGATCACCTTCGCGTTGGCGACCCCGATATTCGGGATCCCGAGTCCGTACAGAAGCCGGGAAAGGGTGGTGTTTCTGGCCTTTTCCAGGCTTTCCGCCAGCCGGTCGCAGGATTTTTCGCCGAAGCCTTCCATCTGCAGGATCTCTTCCCTGTGCTCCGGCAGCGAAAACAGATCCGCTCCTTCCCGGATCATTCCCCTTCCGATGAACTTCTCCAGGGTCGCCTCCGAAAGTCCGTCGATATTCAGCGCGTCCCGGTTCGCAAGAAGGGCAAAGGATTTGACTCTTTTGGCGGGGCATTCCGGATTCGGGCAGAAAAGAGACTCCACATCGTTCTCCCGCCGGATCACGGTTTTTCCTCCGCAGGCCGGACAGGTCTCCGGGATGAAGGGATTTCCGCTCCGGGTCAGGTTCTCGGCGATCTGCGGAATGATCATATTGGCCTTATAGACCAGCAGCCGGTCCCCGACTCCCAGCTCCAGCTCCTTCACAATACTCACATTGTGAACGCTGGCCCGGCTCACGGTGGTTCCTTCCAGCTCGGCCGGTTCAAAGACCGCCACCGGGTTGATCAGTCCGGTGCGGGAGGGACTCCATTCGATCTCCAGAAGCCGGGTCTCCCGCTGTTCATCCGCCCATTTGAAAGCAAAGGCATTCCGCGGAAACTTCGCGGTGGTCCCCAGGGACTGCCCGTAGGAGATGCTGTCGTACAGCGCCACGAGCCCGTCCGACGGAAAGCTGTTTTCCGCAATCTTTTCCGCAAAGTATTCCATGGCCGCATCCAGCGTATCGGCGGTCACCACACGGTACTCCACCGTCTCGAAGCCCTGGGCGGCCAGCCAGCGCATTTCCTTCTCATGGGAATCCTCAAAATCCACATCCCCGGCACTCACCAGCCCGAAGGCATAAAAACGCACATTCCGTTCCGCCGTCACCCGGTTGTTCAGCTGACGGACCGAACCGCTGCAAAGGTTTCTCGGATTCTTGTACTTTGCGTCCACATCCTCGATCCCGGCATTGATCCGTTCAAAATCCTCATAGGTGATGATCGCTTCTCCCCGCAGCACCAGACGGCCCGTATAAGGGATCCGGACGGGGAGGTTTTTGAACACCCCCGCATTGTTGGTCACCACTTCTCCTATGATGCCGTTTCCCCGGGTGACCGCCTTCGAGAGAGTTCCGTTCTCGTAGGTGAGCACGACGGTAAGGCCGTCCATTTTCCAGGAAAGAAGGGTTTTATGGCTGCCGATAAAGTCCCGCAGGACTTCCCGGTCCTTGGTTTTGTCCAGAGAGAGCATCGGGGTCTGATGGGGCTCCTTGGGAAGCGTATCCACAGCCTCATAGCCCACTCTCACGGTGGGGCTGTCCGACAGCACCACGCCGCTCTCCTTCTCCAGCTGTTCCAGTTCCGCATATAACCGGTCATATTCAAGATTGCTCATGATCTCCCGGTCTTCCTGATAATAGGCCTTTGATGCCTCGGACAGCCGGGCCGAGATCTCTTTCATGCGCCGGATCAGTTCTTCGTTCATCGCTCCGCTCCTTTCCTACCGTCCAGCATCCGCAGAAGCACCTCTGACTCCTCCGGAGAGGCCTCCCGGTATTGTCCCGTGGAAAGCCCGTCCAGATGCAGATTCATAATGCGGATGCGCCGAAGGTTTGTCACACGGTACCCCAGGGCCTCACACATTCTGCGGATCTGCCGGTTCAGTCCCTGTGTCAGGATGATCCGGAAGGTCTTTTCTCCGGTGCGCACCACCTTGCAGGGTCTTGTCACCGTATCCAGGATCGGCACCCCGGATGCCATCGCGGTGACGAACGCTTCCGTGACCGGCCTGTTCACGGTGACCACATATTCTTTCTCATGATAATTGGATCCGCGCAGGATCCGGTCCGAAAGCTCCCCCTGGTTGGTCAGAAGAAGCAGTCCCTCCGAATCCTTGTCCAGCCTCCCCACCGGGAAGATCCGGACAGGATAGCGGAGATACTCCGTGACGGTGACCTCCTTCTTCTGCCGCTTTGTGCTGCAGACAATGCCCGCAGGCTTGTTGAACAGCAGCAAAACCGGCCTGTCCGCCTGACGGACAGGCTTTCCGTCCAACATTACAAGATCCTCTTCCCCTGCCTGGTCACCCTTTACGGCAGTCCGTCCGTTGATGGTCACCCGTCCCGCGTCGATCAGCACATCGGCTTCTCTGCGGGAACAGACTCCCCGCGCGGCAAGATATTTATTTATCCTCATTTTTTCCGGCACGGAACCGGTCTTCTTTTTCACAATCATTGTATCATTGTACCACAATCCGGAGGGAGTGAAAACAGTTTCTTATCATGGGCTTGTTTTTCCAACGCAATTATTGTATCATAGATTTCATAAAAATATTATGTATACCCTGATACCAGGGTCAAAAGGTCATAAAATATGTGCCTGCACATATTTTCATGACTTTGGGACCCGTAAAACATGAGGAAGAAGCCATTTTACATAGTAAAATGAGCGGATTCCGAATGTTTTCAGGATTTCGAGAGTGCGAAGCACGGAGAAATCCGTATCAGAGTCAGGGGCAATATTTTGACCCTGACATCATATTATTCCCAGGAGGTAATCCATGGCCGATAAAAAGAACCGGACCAGCCGTCTTCTGCTTTGTACTTCTTTTCTGGTCTGTGCAGCCACCGGCAGTCTTCTCACCCAGCCCTCCGCCACCCCGTCCCCTCTGACGGACGAAAACCGACCGGATATGATCGTCGCCGATGCGGTGGAGACCGAATCGCTCCCGGAGGAGATCGTGGAGGAGCTGATCTCTCCCAGCCCTGTTGTCACGGAAACCCAGGCACCTTCCGTCACGGAGAGCCCGGAACC
>CAMOUV010000085.1 GCA_946626695.1 uncultured Blautia sp. | reverse complement strand
TGGTAGCGGAAGCAGCGAAGGAAATCTGATCAGGCGGCATACGATAACGGAGGCAGAGTATGAGTTTTGTTCCTTATGTCATTGAGCAGACCAGCCGTGGAGAGCGCAGCTACGATATTTACTCCCGGCTGCTGAATGACCGGATCATCTTTCTGGGGGAGGAAGTGACGGATCTGACAGCCAGCCTTGTGGTGGCGCAGCTTCTGTTCCTGGAAGCCGAGGATCCCAAGAAGGATATTCAGCTGTACATCAACAGCCCTGGCGGTTCTGTATCCGCCGGCATGGCGATCTATGACACCATGCGTTATATCAAATGTGATGTTTCCACGATCTGTCTTGGCATGGCGGCCAGCATGGGAGCCTTTCTTCTGGCCGGCGGCACAAAGGGCAAACGGTTTGCCCTGCCCAATTCCACCATCATGATCCATCAGCCCTCCGGAGGAGCCCAGGGTCAGGCTACGGAGATCCAGATCGTGGCGGAGCATATCGCCCAGACCAAGAAGAAGCTGAACGAGATTCTCGCGGAGAATACCGGACAGCCGCTGGAGGTCGTGGAAAGAGACACGGACCGGGATCATTATATGACTGCTGAAGAGGCACAGGCATACGGACTGATCGATGGTGTGGTCGTGCATAAATAATAAATGACGAATCAAGGGGCTGTTGCGCAATTACAGAGATGCTGTTTGCGGCAGTCCCTTCTTTTGAAGAGTGAAAATGATTTCAGACGAAAGGAAAAAGACACATTCATGGCTGACAGGACAAGAGAAACAAAAATCAGATGCTCTTTCTGCAACAAGACGGAGGATCAGGTACGGAAACTGATCTCAGGTCCCAACGGAGTATACATCTGCGACAACTGTGTGGAGATCTGTACGGAGATCCTTGAGGATGAATTCGGGCGCTTCGACAAAGAGGCGATCTTTGAAGACGGGTACATTAATCTTCTGAAGCCGGAAGAGATCCGGTCGATCCTGGATGATTACGTGATCGGACAGGACGATGCCAAAAAAGCCCTGGCGGTCTCGGTTTACAATCATTACAAGCGGATCACAGCCTCCCGGAACCTGGATGTGGAGCTGCAGAAAAGCAATATCCTGATGCTGGGACCCACCGGAACCGGTAAAACGCTGCTGGCCCAGACTCTGGCGCGGCTGCTGAACGTGCCTTTTGCCATCGCGGACGCCACTACGCTTACCGAGGCCGGCTACGTGGGCGAGGATGTGGAAAATATCCTTCTGAAGATCATTCAGGCCGCCGACTATGATGTGGAGAAAGCCCAGTACGGGATCATCTATATCGATGAGATCGACAAGATCACGAGAAAATCCGAGAATGTATCAATCACGAGAGATGTTTCCGGAGAAGGCGTGCAGCAGGCGCTTTTGAAAATCCTGGAAGGCACCATCGCCAGTGTTCCGCCCCAGGGAGGCCGCAAGCATCCCCATCAGGAATTCATCCAGATCGATACGACCAATATCCTGTTCATCTGCGGAGGTGCTTTTGACGGTCTTGAGAAGATCATCAATGCCAGACAGGATACCAAGGCCATCGGCTTTGGCGCCGAGATTTCGGACAACAGCGAAAAGAACATCGGCGATGTGCTGAAGGATGTCATGCCCGAAGACTTTATCAAATACGGTCTCATCCCGGAATTTATCGGACGTGTCCCGGTGGTGGTGACCTTGGACAACCTGGATGAAAATGCGCTGGTCCGGATCCTTCGCGAGCCGAAAAATGCGCTGACCCGCCAGTATCGGAAGCTCTTTGAGCTGGACGGCGTGGAGCTTGAATTCAGCGACGAAGCCCTTATCCAGGTGGCAAAGAAAGCGCTGGAGCGCAAAACGGGAGCCAGAGGACTCCGGGCGATCCTGGAGAATGCCATGATGGATCTGATGTACCGGATCCCGTCGGATGATTCGATCCAGAAGGTGGTGATCACCCGGGATGTGATCGACCGGACCGGCGAACCCGAGATCATAAAAGGAGAACCCTCGGGCCGGAACCGGAATCAGCCCTATCGCGGCCGGAGCCGCAAGAAGGGCGGACCGGAGACAGCCTGAGCGTGAATAAAAAGCAAGGTCACAGGAAACACGGGAAGGAGAGCGAACAGAATTGAGCAGCCAGACAAACCTGCTTCCAACCATAGCTTTACGGGGAACGACCATCCTTCCGGGGATGATCGTCCACTTTGATGTCAGCAGGACGCGGTCGGTGAAAGCCATCGAGGCTTCGATGCTGGCAGACCAGAAGATTTTTCTGATCACGCAGAAAAACCCGGAGACGGAGATTCCGTCCCAGACGGATCTGTATCAGATCGGCTGTGTGGCCTATATCAAACAGGTGGTAAAACTTCCCCAGCACCTGATCCGGGTGCTGGTGGAGGGGATATCCAGGGCGGAGCTTCTCCGTTTCAGCCAGGAATATCCCTTCCTCCAGGCGGAGCTGGAGCCGGTGGAGGAGGAGAGTGTACAGACCTACGACCCCTCCATGCTCGCCGCCATGGACCGTTCCCTTCGCGCCCTGTTTGTCCAGTATTGTGAAGAAAGCGGAAAGATCGGAAAGGAGCTGGTGAACCAGATCCTGGATGCCCTGGATCTGGGCAGTCTGATCGAAGGGATATCGGTCAACCTGCCGCTTACCTGGCAGAGCCGGCAGCGTCTGCTGGAGACGATTTCCCTGACGGAGCAGTACGAACTGCTGGCCACCGTCCTTGAACAGGAGATCAGCATTGCAGCCATAAGCCGGGATCTGCAGAGAAAGGTGAAGGCCAGAATCGATAAAAATCAGAAGGAATACTACCTGCGGGAGCAGCTGAAACAGATCCGCGAGGAGCTTGGCGAGGATTCCGCCGATGACGCGGAGGAGTACCGCCGGCAGCTGTCCGAACTCGATGCGCCGGAGGAGGTCATCGCCCGGATCCGGAAAGAAATTGACCGTTTTGCCAACATGGCAGGAAATCCGGCAGAGAGCAACGTGAGCCGCGGTTATATCGAGACCCTTCTTTCCCTTCCCTGGAACAAGGTTTCCGAGGATAATGAAAACCTGAAGGAAGCCTGGAGAGTGCTGGAGGAGGGCCATTACGGCCTGAAGGACGTGAAAGAGCGCATCATGGAATTTCTGGCGGTCCGAAAGCTGACCCGGAAGGGAAAGAGCCCGATCCTGTGCCTGGCCGGACCTCCCGGCACCGGAAAAACTTCGATTGCAAAATCCGTGGCAGAGGCCATGAACAAAAAATATGTGCGCGTCTGTCTGGGCGGCGTGCGGGATGAAGCAGAGATCCGGGGCCACAGAAGAACCTACGTTGGCGCCATGCCGGGAAGAATCACCGAAGCCCTGCGCTCGGCCGGCGTCCGGAATCCGCTGATGCTGCTGGATGAGATCGACAAGACCAGCAGTGATTACAAGGGAGATACTTCTTCGGCTCTGCTGGAGGTGCTGGATCCCGAACAGAACGTGAATTTCAAGGATCATTATGTGGACATGGCCCAGGATCTTTCGGAGGTTCTGTTTATCGCCACGGCCAACGATGTGCAGGCGATTCCCCGTCCCCTTCTGGACCGGATGGAGCTGATCGAGATTTCCGGCTATACCGAAAACGAGAAGGAACACATCGCCAAAGAGCATCTGATCCCAAAACAGATGGAGACCAACGGCCTTCCCAAGGGAAGCCTGGTGATCCAGACCGCGGCACTCCGCAGGATGATCAACCATTATACCCGGGAGGCCGGGGTCCGGAATCTGGAACGGAGCATCGGACGGATCTGCCGGCGGGCAGCCCGGCTGATCATGGAGGACGGTCAGAAAAAGGTCACCGTTACCACGAAAAATCTCCAGGACTTCCTCGGCAAAGAAAAATACAATTTCCTGATGGCAAACAAGAAGGATGAGGTCGGCATCGCCCGGGGACTGGCCTGGACGCAGGCCGGCGGAGATACGCTGCAGATCGAGGTGAACACCATGCCCGGAAAGGGAGAGATCATTCTGACCGGGCAGCTGGGGGATGTGATGAAGGAGTCAGCCCAGACGGGCATTACCTTTATCCGGTCCATCGCCGACAAATATGGGATTGACCAGAGTTATTTTCAGGAGCATGACCTGCATGTGCATATTCCGGAGGGGGCGGTTCCGAAGGACGGCCCGTCTGCCGGCATCACGATGGCGACGGCCATGCTTTCGGCCATCACCGGCAAACCGGTCCGCGCGGACGTGGCCATGACCGGAGAGATCACCCTGCGGGGCAGAGTGCTTCCCATCGGAGGCCTGAAGGAAAAGCTTCTGGCAGCACGATATGCCCGGATCCGTGAGGTACTGGTGCCGAAGGAAAACAGACCGGATATTGAAGAAATGGATCCGGAGATCACAGAGGGCCTTGCCATCACCTTTGTGGAAAACATGAAGGAAGTGCTGGCCAGGACCCTGGCATAAAGGATTCATACAGAGGAAAACAGAAAACTATGATCATCAGAAATGTATCGCTGGACATCGTCTGCGGCTATACCAGCAAATTGCCGGACACGGGGCGGCCGGAGATCGCTTTCGCAGGCAAATCGAATGTGGGAAAATCGTCCCTGATCAATGCGCTGATGAACCGGAAAGCCCTGGCCAGGACCAGCTCCCAGCCGGGAAAGACCCAGACGATCAATTTTTATAATATCAACGATGCCATCTATCTGGTGGACCTTCCGGGATACGGTTTTGCCCGGACATCCGCTGCGGAAAAGCAGAAATGGGGCGTGATGATCGAACGGTATCTTCATACCTCCGGAAATCTGAAGGCCGTTTTTCTGCTGGTGGATATCCGGCACGCGCCGAACGCGAATGACCATCAGATGTATGAGTGGATCGTGAAAAACGGGTATCAGCCGATCATCATTGCGACAAAGCTGGACAAGCTGAAACGGAGCCAGGTTCCGAAGGCTCTTAAGACCCTCCGGGAGGGACTGTCTCTCCCGGAAAACACCCTGCTGATCCCGTTTTCGGCGGAGACAAAGCAGGGGCGGGAAGAAATCTGGCAGCAGATCGATACCCTGACAGGACAGACAGAAGAAGGGGAGTAAAGGGATGGGGATCATCAAAGCGCGGCACATGAGCTACGATTATGTGCAGTATGATGAATCGGAGAACGCGGTCAAGAGCCGGGCTGTGGACGGGATCGATCTGGATATCGAAGCCGGTTCCTTCATTGCCGTGCTGGGCCACAACGGATCCGGCAAGTCCACCCTCGCCAAGCATATCAATGCGCTCCTTCTCCCGACGGAGGGAACGATCTGGATCGACGGGAAGGATACCAGCGCGGAAACGGAGCTGTGGAAGATCCGGAAAAAGGCCGGGATGGTCTTTCAGAACCCGGACAATCAGATCATCGGCACCGTGGTGGAGGAGGATGTGGGCTTCGGCCCGGAAAACATGGGCGTTTCCACCGAGAATATCTGGAGACGGGTAAGGGAAAGTCTCAAAAAGACCGGCATGACGGCATTCCGGCATCATTCTCCAAACCGCCTGTCCGGAGGACAGAAGCAGCGGGTGGCCATCGCCGGCGTGCTGGCCATGCATCCCAAATGCATTGTGCTGGACGAGCCGACAGCCATGCTGGACCCGGTAGGCCGGCGCGAGGTGCTGGATGCGGTCACCGAGCTGAATCAGAAGGAAAAGATCACGGTGATCCTGATCACCCATTATATGGAAGAAGTGATCCGGGCGGATCATGTCTATGTGATGGATGGAGGTCATCTTGTGATGCAGGGAACGCCCCGGGAGATCTTCTCCCAGGTGGAAGCCCTGAAAAAATACAGACTGGATGTGCCGCAGGTGACCCTGCTGGCCTACGAATTGAAAAAAGCAGGCCTCGCGATTCCGGACGGAATCCTGACGGCCGAAGAACTGGCAGGTGTATTATGTCCCTCGAACTGAAAAAGGTTTCTTATTCATACAGTGTGGGAACATCCTATGAGGTGCAGGCTCTGAAGGATATCACCGTGACGATCCCGGACGGACAGTTCATCGGGATGATCGGTCATACCGGTTCGGGGAAATCCACCCTCATCCAGCACCTGAATGCCCTGATCCGACCTACGGGCGGAACGATCCTGTATAACGGTGAGGATATCTGGGCAGAGGATTTTGACCGCCGCGCCCTCCGAAGCGAGGTGGGGCTGGTGTTTCAGTACCCCGAACATCAGCTTTTTGAAAGCGATGTGCTCTCGGATGTATGCTTCGGTCCCATGAACCAGGGGCTCAGCCGGCAGCAGGCGGAGGAGGAAGCAAAGAAAGCCCTGGCCCAGACCGGTGTTCAGGAGAAGTACTTTTCCCAGTCTCCCTTTGCGCTTTCGGGAGGTCAGAAAAAAAGAGTGGCCATCGCCGGCGTCCTGGCCATGAATCCCAGGATCCTGATCCTGGATGAACCCACCGCAGGGCTGGACCCGAAGGGGCGGGATGATATCCTGGATCAGATCGCCCTGCTTCATAAAGAGAGAAAGATCACGATCATTCTGGTTTCTCACAGCATGGAGGATATCGCACGGTATGTGGAACGCCTCATTGTGATGAATCACGGACAGATCGTTTTTGATGATACGCCGAAGGAGGTATTCCGGCATTACAAGGAGCTGGAGACCATGGGACTTTCGGCACCGCAGATCACGTATATCATGCATGAACTGAAGGACCGGGGACTTCCCGTCGATCCATCGGTGACGACAGTGGAAGAAGCCAGGACGGAGATCCTGAGAGCCCTTGCGGCGGGAGGAACCGCCCATGATTAGAGAGATTACCATCGGCCAGTACTACCCGGCAGATTCCCGGCTGCACCGGCTGGATCCGAGAACCAAGTTTATCGGAACCCTGCTCTTTATCGTATCGATCTTTTTGTTTCATTCGATCCCGGGCTATGCCCTGGCCGCACTTTTTCTTGCGGCGATGATAAGACTCTCCAAAGTCCCGGTAAAGTTTATTTTCAAGGGGTTGAAGGCGGTCTTCATGATCATGCTGTTTACGGCGGTCTTCAACATCCTGCTGACACCCGGTACGGTGCTCTGGCAGTGGAAGTTCCTCCGGGTGACCAGGGAAGGTCTTGTGCTTGCGGGCCAGATGGCGGTCCGGCTGGTGTTTCTGGTGGTGGGATCCTCCATCATGACTCTGACCACCTCGCCCAACCAGCTGACCAACGGCCTGGAAAGACTGCTGCGGCCGTTGAACCGCATCCATATTCCGGTGCATGAGATTTCCATGATGATGTCCATTGCTCTTCGCTTTATTCCGATCCTGCTGGAAGAGACCGACAAGATCATGAAAGCACAGATCGCGAGAGGTGCGGACTTTGAAAAAGGGAATATCCTGCAGAAGGCAAAGAACATGGTGCCCCTTCTGGTTCCTCTGTTCATCTCGGCCTTCCGCAGAGCCAACGACCTGGCGATGGCCATGGAGGCACGATGTTATCATGGCGGGGAAAACCGTACCCAGATGAAACCGCTGCAGTATCACAGGCATGACAGGATCGCTTTTCTGATCCTGCTGGTGTATTTTGCAGCCGCGCTTCTTTCGCGGATATACGGGATCTGACACGAGAGGAAGATACAGACAATGAAGAGAGTAGGACTGATCGTAGCCTACGATGGAACCAACTACTGCGGCTGGCAGATCCAGCCGAACGGAGTGACGATTCAGGGTGTCCTGAATGATACACTGAGTCAGCTGCTGGGTGAAAAGATCGAGGTGATGGGAGCCAGCCGGACGGATGCCGGCGTACATGCTCTGGGGAATGTCTGCGTGTTTGACACGAATGCGAGGATGCCGGCGGACAAGATCTCCTTCGCGCTGAACCAGTTTCTGCCCGAGGATATCCGGATCCAGCTGTCGGAAGAGGTGGAACCGGATTTTCATCCTCGATACTGTGACAGCGAAAAGACCTACGAATACCGGATCCTGAACCGGAAATTTCCGGTTCCCACGGAACGGCTGTATACCTATTTTTACCATTATCATCTGGATGTGGAAAAAATGCGGGAAGCGACATCGTACCTGATCGGACAGCATGATTTTGCCAGCTTCTGCGGATCGGGGGCTCAGGTGAAAAGCACCATCCGCACCATCACCTCCATGTCGGTGGAAAGGGACGGCGATATCATCACCATCCGCATCTCCGGAACAGGTTTCCTGTATAATATGGTACGGATCATTTCAGGAACGCTGATCGAGATCGGAAACGGTCAGTACCCGCCGGAGCGGATGAAAGATATCCTGGACGCCTGCGACCGTGAAGCCGCCGGCCCCACGGCCCCGGCCAAAGGCCTGACTCTTATGGGGATCCGATACGAGTAAGCCGGCCCCAAAACTTTTTAAATTGCCTGTTGACACGGGCAGGGTGAATGTCATATAATACATCAGTGTGGCGTGATGCGGATGTGCTTCAGCCAAAGCCCCGGCAAAGAGCACGTTTACAGCGGTTTCGGACATTTCCGCACAGGTATCTCGCAGCGCGCTGTTCTACGATTTGAGCGATCATTCGCAATAGTGACAAAATGTACAGGAGGCAATAACCATGCAGACTTATATGGCTAATCCGGATAAAATCGAGAGAAAATGGTATGTAGTGGATGCTGAAGGATGCACCCTCGGACGCCTTTCCTCTGAAATCGCAAAAGTGCTGAGAGGCAAGAATAAACCGCAGTTTACCCCCTTCGTGGATACCGGCGACTATGTCATCGTGATCAACGCAGAGAAGGTAAAGGTTTCCGGTAAGAAGCTGGATCAGAAGATTTATTATCGTCATTCCAAATTTGTCGGCGGAATGAAAGAGACCACACTCAAAGAGATGCTCGCAAAGAAACCGGAAAAGGTTGTTGAGCTGGCTGTTAAGGGCATGCTTCCCAAGGGACCCCTTGGAAGAACCATGTACAGAAAACTTTTCGTATATGCTGGCCCGGAGCACAAGCATGCAGCTCAGAAGCCGGAAGTTTTGACATTTTGATGAGGAGGTAGAAAGCATTGGCTAGCGCAAAATTCTACGGAACAGGAAGAAGAAAAAAATCAATCGCAAGAGTATATCTGACCCCGGGTACCGGCAAGATCACCATCAACAAGAGAGACATTGATGAGTATTTCGGACTGGAGACCCTGAAGGTTGTCGTTCGTCAGCCGCTGGTTGCAACCGAGACCGAAGGCAGATTTGATATCCTCGTAAATGTCAAAGGCGGTGGATTTACCGGACAGGCAGGCGCCATCCGTCACGGCATCTCCAGAGCTCTTCTGGAAGCAGATGCTGAATACAGACCGATTCTTAAGTCTGCAGGATTCCTCACCAGAGA
>CAMOUV010000084.1 GCA_946626695.1 uncultured Blautia sp. | reverse complement strand
ACCTATGTGGATGGTGCCTGGGCAACCTCGACGGAGCAGGGATATCTGCACAAGACCATTACCTGCAAGTATGAAGGTGCCAATCCGACCGTAACCCCGGATCCGTCCGAACCGGAGATTCTGGGAGAAGTTACAGGAAACGTTGAGAACGTGGATCTTTCCAAAGGGAAGACGGTTTCCTTCTCCATGACCGGTTTTGGAGCGGATAATACGAATCCTGCCGAAGGCGATATCAAATACGAGCCTGCAAGCACGAACCCTGGCGTATTCAGACATGATGCAGAAGGCAATCTGATCCCTGCAGACGAAGATATCGTCATCAAGAAGACCGCCAATGAGACGCATGGACATGACTACAAGGTTTCTTCCACCGATGGCATTACGACGGAAGAAACGGTGTATATTGTCTACGTTATGGAAAAATACGTCTGGACCGACGGCAAGTGGAAGATCCAGGGTCATGAAGACAGCCGTATCTTTACAGTGGAAATGACCACGAAGGCAGCGGCCGTGATCACCGATACGCCGACACCTACTCCGGGTGAGGATGATCCGTTTGCGGATATCACGGATACACCGACTCCCACACCGGATCACACTGCTGTGATCGCCAACATCAATGACAGTGTGGTGCACGGACTGGAGAACCGGCTTCTGCTTACACCGGGAACCTTCTACAAATTCAGCGTGACCGGAGCCGGGACCAACAACACCAATCCAGGTGAAGGCGATACCCGCTGGGTGCCGGTATACTGGAGAATGAAGACCGGAACCACGAAGCAGAAGAACTGGCAGATCGGCGCCGCAAAGGGTATTTCTGACGAGAGAGACATCCCGATCCTGATCTTCCTGCAGGAACAGAAGTATACCAACGGTGCCTGGGTGGCAACCGGCACGGAATGCTCGATCGAAGCGACCGTGAAGACCCAGGCGTATAATCCGAGTACAATCACTGTCACGCCGGGCGGCGGAAGCGGCTACAGCGGATACGGCGGCTACAGCGGAGGAAGCGGATATTACGGATCCGGCAGCGATGATTACAGCGGCAGCACCACCGGTGACGATGCTGTATCGAATCCCAACGGAGAGGGCGGAACCACCGGTTCCACCACGGCAAAAGGCGCCAGCACAGGAGACAACACACCGATCACATCCATGATGATGCTCGCGATGCTCTCCATGCTGACCGGCGGCTATGTCATAGTCCGGAAGAGAAAGAGAAGCTGATCTGAGAGGAAGCTCTGAGACCGAAAATTGAATTTCGGTTTCGGGGCTTCTTTTTTGTTTGCAGAAATTTAATTTTACTGAAAACTTTATGGAGGTCATGACCTGGATGTCGCTCTGAATCTGCTGTCAGGAGCGGCAGTTTTTGTCGATAATTGTCGATTTGCAAGAGATATTTTGTCGAAATGTATCGAAAAACATGTCGAACGATTATTATTGACAATACAAATACAACACGTCTATAATAATACTATCTCAAATCCATACGCAGAATTTTTTCTGCACATAAGACAAATCGAGACTTTCGGAACGGTCGTCCGAAACACTCCCCTTATTGAAAAAAACAAATCAACCTGCGGCATTACTGTGTTCTGTATGCTGTATTCTTTCATGCTGTGCGATGAGCATGGCAGAACGATATCCCTGCGTTCATGCCGTGTCATCATAAAGGAGTTGTCTGATCATGAATAAGAAAGAAAAAGCCGGAAGAGGTCCTCCGCCTGTGAAAACCATGAGCAAACGTAGATTTTCTGTCCATTTCGCTGTTATTTTATTTGTCAGAGAAGAGAAGAATGGGAGGCCCCATCATGAATTTGCAAAAAACTGCAGGCAGATTATGTGCTTTGCTGGCCGTATCCGGCATGCTTCTGCTTGCTTCGCGGTGCGGCCTGTATGACCTGCGTCCATACGTTGTGCTGTCGGGTTCCATGGAGCCGAATTATCCGGCCGGCAGTGTTATCCTCACCAATACCACGCCGGACGGGATCGGAACACAGGATGTGATAACGTACAGGATCGGTGAACAGCTGATCACCCACCGGGTGATCCGTATGAATGAAGAAGGATATGTCACCAAGGGCGATAATAACCCGGCCGAAGATCCCGGAACAGTCTCTCCGGATCAGGTGGTCGGAAAGGTAATCAGCTGTATCCCTTATATCGGCTATCTGGTGCTCTTTCTTCACAGGCCATACGCCCATTTTTTTCTGCTCTTTGCTGTTGCCGTATCTGTTGTTCTGCATTTCATGAAAACAAGTGCATTCAAACAGGAAGAGAGGAATGAGAAATGTTAAAAAAACAGAATCTGATTAAGTGGATCTTTGCTGCAGTGATCATCGGCTGTATCTGTATAGGCGGCACCCTTGCCTATCTGACGGATTATGACGTGGCCGCCAACGAATTCACGGTAGGAAAGGTGGATATCGAACTGAACGAACCAAACTGGAAGCCGGAGGATTACAAAAATCTGCTTCCCTCGCAGGAGATCAAAAAGGATCCCTGTATCACCAACACAGGAAAAAATGACGCATATGTATACATGGAGGTGGCTGTTCCCATTCAGAAGCTGATCGTTGCAGATGCTGCCGGGATCCGGAAGCCATCCGCGGATACAAAGCTTTTTGAGTATAAACCATCGGAAGAATGGAAGCTGATGGATAATTTCACCAAGGACGGAAAGCATGTGAACCGATATGCCTATACCAAAATTCTGAAGCCGGGAGAGACCAGCACGCCCTTGTTCCGGGAAATGACCTTTGCTAATGTGATCGAAGGACAGGTGGATGGAAAGACCTTCTCGGTCCCGGTACGGGCTTATGCGATCCAGACCGGCAGCACAGGCGGAGACAAAGGCAGTGTGACGGAACAGGCGATCCATGCCTTCCAGATGTACCAGAATCAGAATAAGGGGCAGGAAGGTGCTGTCACAGAGAAGTAAGAGAACCGAAAAAAGCAGATAGGAGGTTTTGCTGTTGAAAGAAAGAAAAGGATTTGCAGTGCTGGCGCTGCTTGCCGCGGTCCTGTTCTGTCTGCCCGTGGGAAAAACCAGCGCTTATATGACGGATTCCACTGCCGTTCTCAACACGATGACCCCAGGAAACAATACGACCCGTATCGTGGAGGAATTTCCCTCCACACCGCCGCAAGACCCGGAAACGAACCCTGTTTTTCAAAAAAAGGTACAGATCACGGCTCCTTCCGGAGGAGGGATCAACGTGGATTGTTATGTACGGGCCAAAATACTCTTTTCCAATTCGGATATCGGAGACGCCGTCAGCCTGAACGGAACCGATCCCGCATGGCTGCAGGGAAATGATGGATATTACTATTATACAAAAAAACTGTGTGAAGGGGAGACGACCGCTCCTCTTTTTACAAGTGTTTCCATCGATTCCGGAAAGCTGAATGAACGGAGCCGTTCGTATGTGGACAGCTTCGGGATCTCGGTGTATGAAGAATCTGTGCAGGCGGGCGGCGCAAAGAGCTTTTCGGATGCATGGAAAGAGTTCAGACACTGACAGAGAGGAGGCGTCAATATGCGAAATACGATAAAAATACGAATGTTGATCGGCTCTCTGTCGGTTCTTCTGGCCGGAGGCATTGTGTATGCGGGATTCCGGGATTCCGTCTCCGTGAACAATCATGTATATACCGGAGATGTCAATATCGGGATTGAGGAAAAAGAGCTTGCAGAGGGGGAATTGACGGAATACAGGAATCCGAAGACGGTACTTCCCGGTGGCTGCATTTCAAAAATTCCGACCATCGTGAACTATGCGAACGAATGCTGGGTACGCGCAAAAATCCTGACGGAGACGGACAGGCCGGAACTGGAAGGGATCACCGAGGAAATGATCCTTGAAATGCCGGATGGCTGGGAGAAGAGGGGAGAATACTTTTATTACACAAAATCGCTGAAGCATGGTGCATCCGTCGATTTCTTCCGTTCGATCCGGATTCCGGAAACCTGGACCGAAGAGCATACCGGTCAGGTGCTGACGCTGTCCGTCCGGGCGGAGGCTGTCCAGACCGTCAATTTTACGCCGGATTTTGAAGCTATGTCACCCTGGATGGATGTTCCCGTGGAACAGTGTATCCACGAGAAAGGAAATGTGGTCGTGGAGCAGGAAACGCCCAGAGAACTTTCGGTGGAATTTAAGGGAGATGCCTATAAGCTTGTGGCGGTCCCGGAGGATTTCTTTACCAATATGGGAGAATGGATGCCCGGGGATCATAAAAAGGATTCGGTCCAGATCCGGAACACCACGGATAAGAAAGCGGAAATTCTGTTCTTTACCGGTTACGAAAAACAGACGAAGGAACAGCTGGAGCTGCTGTCAAAAATGAACCTGACGATCTTTTACAAAGATCAGACGATCTACACAGGGATCCTGACAGCACAGGAGCTTCAGAAGGGCGTTTCCCTTGGATGGTTCGAACCGGGCGCAAAGGCGGATCTCCGCTTTGAGATTCAAATGCCGGCAGAGCTGGGAAATGCCTATGCAAGAAGGGATGCGGATGTAAAGTGGATTTTTGCGGTGAAAGAAGAGGATCCGGTTCCGACCGTCACACCGAAGCCCTCTTCCTCCGGAAGCCAGGGGGATCCGCCTGTGTATTCCGGCCAGGGACCAACGGGAGGAAATGGAACGGTGCAGCCCGTGAAAACGGGAGATGACACCCGCCTGGATCTTCTGCTTATGGTCATGGCAGGCGCGCTGGGTTTGATCATTCCGACAGCGTACCGCAAAAAAAGGAGGCTTGATCGATGAAGAGAAAAATCATGGCGCTGATGCTGGCTTTCTGTCTCTGTGCAAATGTATCGGCTTCAGAGATCCTTCTGGATGCAGGGGAAGAGGCCGGGACGATCCAGGCACAAGCGGAAACAGAAGGAAATCAGGAGCCGGAGGAGCTTCTGCCGATACCTGCGGAGGAAATCCCGGCAGAACCGGACAGTGAGGAAGAGAGCGGAAACCGGGAGGAGCCTTCCCCTGAAGAGGAAGAACAGGAGCCGGAACCGGACGAAGGAACGGAGGCTCCATCCTTATCGGATGAAATCTCCCATACAGAGGGAGAAATTCTGCTGCCGGAAACGGACGCGCAGGATGAGGCGGAAACAGACGCGCAGGATGAGACGGAAACGGTGCTCCCGGAAGGAACAGGGGAAGAGCCGGTGGAAATGCCGGAGGAGAATACCGATCCCTCAGAGGAGGAAATGAGCCCTTCCGAACCGGACGGCGAAATGAGCTCTTCTCCGCTGAGAACGGAGCCGGAAGGCTTTGATGATGCGTATGAGGGGACTCCGGACGAGGAAGACAGCGAATATGGAGGATATGAGTTCGCGGGTTATCTGGAGGACGGGACACCGAATTTTGTTTGGGAAGGACCTGGAGAGCCTTCGGAGATCGGAAACGAGCTGATCCTGGAAGAGCCGGTCGAAAGAATAGAAGAACAGAGAGGGGAAACAGGAAATGAGGGACAGGGAACTGTCACGCCGGAATTATCCGGAGAGACCGGAAATGAATCTGCAGAGCCGCACGAAACAGCTGCATATTCTGAACCGCAGTCTGATGGGGAGGAAAATGCTTCACCGGAGATGCCTGCGCTGCCGGAAATAGATCCGGAGATCCCTTCGGATCCGGAAACCCTGCCGGAGACAGGGATGTCCTGGTTTTCGAAAACCATACCGCTGTCGTTACGGCCGCTCTTTTCCCAGGATGATTCTCTGACGGCGGAAACACAGACTCTGTTTTCGTCCATGCCGGAAGAGGAGGGGCTGCTGCCGGAGGTGAGCGATTCCCCTGCCGTGCGGGTCATGACGGTGGATCCCGCGGTTACGCGGATCGAACCGTCTGTACCGGGCAACTATCTGAAGGATACAGAAAAACAGAGTGCCTATCATGGATACACAAGAATGTCCGATACGGTTTCACCGATGATGGTGGACGGGATCCATTCGGAGGAGGGAGGCCGGAGGATCTACAAAGGAGGACGGTATTTTGTGGATGGGGCGGTCGCGCTGGACGGCGTATCTTATTATGCAGATGAAGAGGGATGGCTGACGTCGGGATGGCTGAAAACCCTTTCCGAAGAAAGCGCAGTGAGTCCTTCTGCAGTCCGTGCGGACGACCGTTTTGTATACCGGTATTATGATCCGGACACCAACGAACGTCTTACGGGGTATCAGGTGGTGGATGGTGTCGGACACTTTTTTATTTTATCCACCGGGATCATGAGTATCGATAATGCGCGTATGGTGGACGGAGTCTACCTTTATTCGGACCGGTATGGGAAAACCGATCAGGTAAAACTGGTATATGGAAACACAATTATATCAAAAGAAAACCAGAATAATGACGCATATCTCGCGAAGAATATGGTTCAGGCCGTGGATATCAATACGTTTACCGGGCAGGATGGGAAGTACAGCTTCAGACCCAGATGGTATGCCGACAAAACCAATGTCGAGGTATTCGGTTTCACACCGGTCGAGGTTCCCCGCGGGTATTACTGTACGCTGACAGATTATTCGCAGAAAGGACAGATCGGCTGTATCTACCGGAATGTGGGGCGGTATAAGGGCAGAGAGGTGGATGTCCGGCTGACGGTTATGGATTACGAATTCTTTTCCATGAACGGAGATCAGGAGGTGGGATATTTCCTGGTATTCAACAATGCCATCGGTCTGAATGCCTGCAACACCCGTACGATCACGGCTGACATGCAGTTCCTGGATCATGAGACCGGTCAGCCCGTGGTGGTGGACGGCTATGCAACCTTTTCGGATATCGACATTTCCCAGTCCCTGACCATTCTGAGCGATGTGGATGAAGTGTTTGTGGATCAGAACTGCGTGCTTTTTAAAGATCCTTCCAGTCTGTCCTTTACGGCTCCCTTCATCACATCCAGAAACGGAAGCGCCGTGACGGATAAAAATCCTGAGTACTGGGTCCAGGCAAATTATCATTCGGATCATCTGACCTATCGCTTTGGCACGGCCTATGAGCAGTACCGGTTTATCGACGGATCCCTGATCAACGGAGAGTCCAGATATATCTGGAGGGACGGATACAGCGGAAACGCCGCCGACTACAGTATTGTGAAAGAGGACGGGAATCTTCGTCAAAGCTGGCAGGGACTGTATTTTCACCGGCTGGGGAGGATCTCGATCCCTCCGCTGTACAAAACCGTGTCGGATGCGGATGAAAAATCAGTGACGGAGAACCGCCTTGTCCGGGCGGATGAGCCTTTTGAGTATATTCTGTCCCATGTTGTTCCAGGTGAATCGGAACGGTTTTATTATGACAGTTATCAGATCACCGATACGATCAGCGCGGATTTTCGGATCGATCCGGCCCGATGCAGGGTGACGGATGATCAGGACGCGGATGTAAGTGAACGGTTTGTCCTGACGGTCAGCGGACAGAATGTCAACTGCTCGGCAAAGCCGGAATGGCTGGCCAGAGACGATTTCTATAATAATACCTATCATCTCCATATCGGGGCGGTTGCAGAAAATCCGGAAAAATTCCTGGAATATACGGACAAGGATTATGAGGTCAGGAACTGGGGAGAAGCATCCTTCACACGCAGTACGGGACCGGAAAAAACAAAAAGCAATGAAACCGTGACGCACTTCCGGGTTCCCCGTGTGGAAGTCATAAAAAAGGACAGTGAGACCGGTGAGAACCTGAAGGGGGCAGAATTTATCCTGTATCCCTACGACAGCCGGACCGGTGATTACAAAAAGGAAGGAGAGAAGCTGAAATATAACGAAGAAGAGAAAAAATATGAATCCGAGGGTCTGCTGGTAACGGAATACAACGACAAGGACGGAAAAGGAAGCTATGCCTTCCTGCTGAAGGAGACAAAGCCGCCGAAGGGATATGTGGATGAAGGATTTGAGAGTGAGATCATCCTTTCGGGCGGGCAGAGCATCTACATGCTGACCGTGGAGAACAAGCCGGATATTCCACCCTTTGGAAAGATTATCATTACAAAACGGATCCTTGAATCCGACATTATCTGGGCTCACGGGAACCCGACCTTTCTGTTCTCTGCGGAAGGGGAGGATGTCAAAGGAGATCATCACAGATATGAGGATTATCTCTGCTTCTCCCAGGGCGGATACAGCGTGGACGGCAGCGGATACGCAGTCCTCACCCTGACGATCGAGAATGTTCCCATCGGAACGTATGATATCCGTGAAATGCCCGTCATAGACTATGCGCTTGTCTCCGCAGCTCCGCAGACTGCCAATGTCACGATCCGGGGAGGAGGCAGTGCCTCCTATGGAACGGGAGTCCTTACCCGGGAGGAGACGGAAGCCAGCGTTACCTTTACGGACAAAAAGGGAGACGACCATGGATACAGGCATACCGATGTGGTCCGGAACGCGATTCCCATCGCTTTTTCTTAATAACAAAGGGGTTTGACAGTTGTCTTCAAAAACGGTAATATAATGCATGAATATCAGAGGAGAATGACATATTCCATGAAGACAACATTACAGGAAATCAACGAAACCGATATCCAGTATCAGTATATCGAGAAATGCAGAGAATTTTTCGAAAACAAATATCCTGAAAACCCCAGGTTTCTGATCCAGAACGAGGGATGTCAGATGAATTCCCTCCAGACGGAAACCGTGGCGGGCATGACCCTTCGTATGGGCCTTGCACAGACCGATCGTCCGGAAGAGGCTTCCGTCGTGATCTTTAACACCTGTACGGTGCGTGAGAATGCAAACCAGAAGATCTACGGACATCTGGGTCATCTGAAAAGCATCAAACGAACACACCCGGAGATGAAGATCGTCCTCTTCGGATGCATGATGCAGGAACAGCATGTGGTGGAGAAGATCCGAAAGGATTATCCTTTCGTGGATCTGGTTTTCGGAACCCACAATATCCACAAGTTCCCGGAGCTTCTTTACAGATGTCTTACGTCCGGAAGCCAGATCATCGATATCTGGGAGGACACGGATGAGATTGTGGAGGGACTGCCATCGGCACGGAAATATGCCTTTAAGACGGGCGTGAATATCATGTTCGGCTGTAATAATTTCTGCAGCTACTGTATCGTTCCTTATGTGCGCGGAAGGGAAAAAAGCAGAGAACCCCAGGCCATTTTGAGAGAGATTTCGTGTCTGGCGGAAGACGGAGTGACCGAGATCATGCTGCTGGGGCAGAATGTCAATTCCTATGGGAAGACTCTGAAGATGCCGGTTTCTTTCGCCGAACTCCTGCGGGAAGCGGAAAAGATCGAGGGAATCCGGAGGATCCGCTTCATGACCTCTCATCCGAAGGATCTTTCGGATGA
>CAMOUV010000083.1 GCA_946626695.1 uncultured Blautia sp. | reverse complement strand
CCGGTCAGTCTGGGCTCTTCCTGCTTGTCCCCGTTTTCATCCTTGTATTTCATAGGCGTTGCCGCCAGATGGTCCACATAGGTAATGATGTTGTCGATATTATCCTTCACGATCTGCAGATTTCCGGTCTGTACATACAGATTGTATGGAATCGTCACCACCAGGCAGTTCCAGGTGATTCCGAAGCTCTGGCCGTTGTGGGGGATCACATCGTCATTCTCAATGTCATAGTTGACAAAGGCAGGGCAATACTGAGAGGAAAGTCCCGTGTCCTCGCCGCAGTCCGCGCGGACCGTATCCATCCACTGGCGCATAAAGGTGTAGGTGTCCGCCACATAGGAAGCCGACAATGCATAGACCTGGGCGTCGCCGGTCCAGCCCATACGCTCATCTCTCTGCGGGCAGTCGGTCGGAATGGACAGATAGTTGCTGGTCGTGGAGTTGGTAATATTGGCAAACAGCTGGTTGGTCAGCTCGTTGCTGGATTCGTAGGTGGCTGCCGCATCCAGGGAGGACAGAACCTGCATCTGGATACATTCCGCCGGCAGCTCACTCTCCAGACCGCTGATCTCGATGTACCGATATCCATGGAAGGTCAGATCCGGTGCAAAGACATTTCCTGTTTCTTTCATGGTATAGAAATCCGTCACCATGGCAGAACGATAGTTTTCCACCATCAGCATGCCGTCCACACCGGCTTCTGTATACTCGGAAAGCTCCGGATACAGAATCTCTGCAAAACGGACCGTCAGGGTCCCGCCCGGTTTTGCCAGCTCATCCGGGATCGTGATCACCGGAACGCCGGAAACATTCTCACCCATATCGTACAGGTAAGAGCCGGTGCCTTCTTTGGTCTCGCCCAAGGCTTCCTTCACATCGATGGTACGGATCACGTGTACCGGTTCGTCATAGCGGGTCGAAAGCGCAAAGTTCGCAAACTGTTTTCTCGGCTCGATCACGGAGGCAGGCTTCCAGGCGGAAGCATCATATCCGGCTGCGGTCCAGCCTTCCACCGCCGCTTCCTTCGTGGCATCATAGCGTTCTCCCTGGAACATGGAAGCCAGACGGACAGGACCATCGTTATAATACGTCCAGGAAGCATCATCCGTCACCACGGTCTCTGTACTGCCGTCTGCATAGGTCAGCACCAGCTTTGCCAGCAGCGCGGTCTGATCGCCATAGTAATTGTTGTTCAGACACTCAAAGGTGGTCATGCCGGTCCACCAGCCTTCACCAAGGACAGCTCCCATGGCATTCTCACCGGCCTGTACATAGTCTGTCACGTCATAGACATTGTAGGTCAGGATCTGATCATACTCGGTGGATCCCGGGTTGAACCAATCCTCCGGAGCGACCTCCTGACCGTTGATATAGTAGTTGTAAATACCCTGGGCCGTCAGATACAGACTTGCAGAAGCCACCTCCGAAGCAGCCTCAAAGTCTGTCCGGAGCATGGGAGCTGCCGCATAGGAGGGATCGGCATATCCCAGGACACCGTTTTCTCCGCCGTCCACCGTGATCACATTGCCGTCCACGGTGATTCCGTCCAGCCCTTCAAAGATCCCATAGCCTGCGCCGGTTTCCCCATTCAGCAGGATTCCCCGGGCAAAGCGTCCGCCGTTTTCGATGGTATACTCCGTGAAGGAAGCCCCTTCTCCTGCATTGGCCGCAAAACCGACACTGTTCAGGTTGGGGAAGGTGTTTCCGTTGGCCATGGTGTTGACCAGGATCGTATCCTTCAGTTCCACCTCGTCCACAGTGATGGTCAGGGTGCTGGCTGTACAGAAGATATCCACATGATGCGGCTCATACTGATTGTCCGCATTCAGAACGCCGTCCAGATCCTCGTTTTCTTCGATGGTAAAGAACGGGACCGTCGGGTCATCTCCTTCGTCATAGCCCAGACGATAGGCGTTGATCTTCACACCGCCGGACTTTGAAGCGCCGGAGAAATCCAGCTCCACCCGGACATAGTTTTCGCCGGCCTGGAGGCGGTTGTTGAAGGCTTTGTTCTCCAGCCGGAAATCATCCGCGCCAAGGATAAAAGAAGCTGCACTGCTTCCTTCGGCCAGCTGTACATCAGCAGAAACATGAAAGACTGCCTTGGAAGCCGCATCCAGGGAAAGCTCTCCGGCACCGATCCATTCCGCTCCGTCCCAGGCTTCGATGGACTCATCCATCAGCGAGGTTTCGAAGGAGGCCTCCTCCGAAATCAGTTCTGCTCCATCCTGATCCTTCACCGTCACATTCCAGAAATACTGTGAGCAGGGAGCCAGTGCTTCTCCTTCATACAGGATCTCATTGGACTTGCTGCTCTCTACTTCTCCGGAATCCCAGACCACATTGCCTGACGCATCCTTCACAACGATCTGATAGGAGGTCTGTGCCGCGCCGATGGCACCGGACTGCATCTGCCAGGAAAAAGCAGGCTGCTCCTCATCGACGCCAAGAGGATTCACACGGCCCTGCGTTTTCAAATTCACAACAGAGGCAGAAGAAACGGCAGCTTCCTCTGCGAATACTGCAGCGGGCAGACTGCCCGTAATCATAAAGGCTGTCAGGATGCCAGCCACGATTTTCTGTCTTTTCATTCCTGTTCCTCCCGGACAATATACAATAAGCAAGGATAATCATTTCGTTTCAAGCCGACTCTAAACGGCAATTGTTCTCCAGACGAAACTAAGTAAACGAAATGGTCTGCATCATCTTTACGATGAACATGAAGAAAAAGAAGGACCGCCGGACCAAGATATTTCTCAGCCCGGCGGCCCGTACTCATCGTTTGTTCAATTACAGAGTATCAGAACCGATTATGCGATCGGAAGCCAGATATCCTGCTCCAGAGCCTTGTCAAGGATAGCCGGGGTGTCGCCGCCCATGAAGCCGGTCTTGTCTTCCAGGATTTCATAGGTATCGCCTTCCTTGGTGCTTCTGGTCATCTGATCGTCGCCGTAGAAGTTGCATTCCAGATAGAACTCTGTGAAGTCTTCGTTTGCGGATACGGTGCAGACAAGGTCAGCCTGGATGTCTTCGATGGTGTACTCTACTACAGTGTAAACAGCGTAGTCCGGGTTCGGATCAAATACCGGCTCGGTCGGAAGGTCAGCTTCTGTTGCGCCGCCTTCTGCTGCGTCATCGCCTTCTGCTGCGCCGTCAAAGGAGATCCAGATATCCTGCTCCTGAGCCTTGTCAAGGATAGCCGGGGTGTCGCCGCCCATGAAGCCGGTCTTGTCTTCAAGAACCTCATAGGTCTCGCCGTCATAGGTAGTTCTGGTCATCTGATCATCGCCGTAGAAGTTGCACTCCAGATAGAACTCGGAGAAATCAGCCTTTGCGGATACAGTGCAGACAAGGTCAGCCTGGATGTCTTCGATGGTGTATTCCACTACGGTCCACATATCATAGTCTTCGTTGGGATCGAATTGCGGCTCGGTCGGAAGATCTGCTTCGGTTGCGCCGCCGGCGGGAGCTGCTTCGTCAGCTGCTTCTTCCTCAGATGCCTCTTCTTCAACAGCTTCTTCCTCAGCTGCTTCTTCTTCAGCTTCTTCTTCAACAGCCTCTTCGGTTGCCTCTTCTGCTGCTTCTTCAGCAAAAACGAAGGTGGAGATGCCCATGGATGCTACCATAGAAGTTGCTACTAACAGTGCTACGATTTTCTTCTTCATGCTACATTTCTCCTTTTTTGAAAAAATTGTATTTGTACTGTCCGTAAAGGACAGCAGTGCACATCTTTTTGTCCGCAGCAGCCCGATTCCGGACCGCCGCAGAAGGAATCCTTTTTATTCTGCTTTTGCGGCCGGCATGAAGGCTGCGATAATATTAAGCAGCATGCCCACAACACAGAGAACCGCAAATACGATGAAGCCCTGGATCGTATCCATACCGTCCAGTCCGGCTACCACATAACCGATCTGGTTTACCATCAGGGATGCACCCCATACTGCCGCGCAGGCCATCAGCGCTGCGTTGATTACGGGAATCAGGCCGGCAAGAAGCGGAACCGCTTTCGCCAGAAGGAATGCGACAACACCCAGTACGATCGCACCGATCAGGAAATAGTAGACCGGCTGATATCTGTACATCACGTTTTTATAAAGGATTGCTGCGACCAGGGCGATGATGGCTGCAACACATACAAGATAAACGCCTAATGCTCTGTCTTTTTTCATCATCTACACCTCCAATCAATCCTTTTTGCCTGCTTTTGCCGATTTCAGGAAGCCAAGCACCAGGAACAGTACAGTGAGAACCGCGGTAGCGATCGTTGCTGCTGTCAGTGCATTGTCAACCCAGGTGCGAACCGGTACGATTTCCGTCGTGGAGCTGATGCCGTTCATGGCATTGCTCTGTACGGCCTGATACAGATAGTACTTCAGGTTGCTGCGAAGCATGGACTGGAAGTACATATCCTTCTCGATCTCGCTCTTGTGTCCGGCCATGCCTCCGATGGTGGAGGTGTCATATGCCGAAGAGGTAAGGGCGCTTCCGCCGCCGCCTGCGGTCACATCACGCCAGTTCATGTAATCGGCACCGTTGATCATGTCGGTTACGATCCAGCCCTTGTAGCCCCATTCGTTACGGAGAATGTTGGTTACCAGGTTCTTGTATCCGCCGGAATAAGCGGTACCGGCACGGTTGAACGCGCTCATCAGACCCTGTGCGGTATTGCCAGCCAGACACATCTGGAAGCCGCGAAGCTCGTTCTCACGGGCTGTCTGCTCGGTCATGAAGGTGGACAGACCGGAACGGTTCATCTCCTGATGGTTGAAAGCAAAGTGCTTCGGCTCTGCCATGGTTCCCTTGCTCTTCAGACCAACGCAGAGTGCGTTGCCGCAGTATGCGGTGAGGACAGAATCCTCGGAATAATATTCATGATTACGTGCGCAGTATACGCTTCTGTGCAGGTTCAGGCCCGGTGCAAAGATGGAGCTTTCCTTGGACCACAGACCATCCTCGCCAAGGAGCTCGCCCTCTCTCTGGATCAGCTCTTTGTTGAAGGTCGCTGCAACCACCGGCTCGGTGGGCATAACAGCCATACGATAGCCGGCTCCGTCTGTCGCTTCTGCGGTGTAGTACGGATTGGTGTCCTTCTGATCTTCAGACCATCTTACAAAATATCCGCCTACCTGGTCGCCGGTGTAGCCCAGAGGACCATCGTTTGCATACACCTTGGCTACCTGAATGGAATCCAGGTTCTCAAAGTCATCGCCGGCATGCTCGGTAAAATTCATTGCCTCATCCAGGGTGATCTGGTTCAGGAGCGTATCCCACATCGGATCGTCAAAGTCGACGGCTCCTGCATAGGTGTCGTCCTCGTTGAAGGTCATCATGTCGATGAGCTTCATGCCGCTGTCTGTGCCCCAGGTGGCTTCTCCGTCAGAGTTTTCACTGAATGTGTAAAGCTCGTCTCTCAGACCAGTCATCATCGCCTCGGTCGGGGTGATGGCTTCCACGGGAGTCCAGCCCTTGGTCCAGTCGGAACGGGTGGTGTATTCCACGGTGCCCTCGATCAGCTTGTTGATATCCATATCCTGCAGCTGGTTTTCAACATTTGCGGAATAAGTCTCGATATCGGTGGCTGCCAGATTCCATACGACTGCGTTGTCTGCGTTGATCTCTTCGGTATCGGCGGTCATCACAAGGCCTTCGTTGCTGCCGTTCTTGTTGGCCAGCACGTTGTTCAGAGCTTCGTGCGCACCGTTGCCGATGGCGAAGTAATAATCGCCTGCCTCAAGGCTCCATGCACCCTGGGTGCCGTTTTCCTTGGTGGCGTTCTCATCGTAGCTTGCCATGTACTGCGGATCAAACTCGATGGTCACTTCCTCGGAAGCGCCTGGTTCGAGGATACCGGTCTTTGCAAAGGCGATCAGCTGGATCGCGGATTTCTCCAGACCGCCCTCGGTATAGGGAGCCTGCACATAGAGCTGAACCACGGACTTGCCGGCCACATCACCGGTGTTGGTCACGGTCGCCTTGGCGGTTCCGGTTCCGCCCACTTCCAGTTCCACGGAATCAAGCTTCTGCTCGAAGGTGGTATAGGAAAGGCCGTAACCGAAGGAATAGGAAACCTCATCGTCCCAGTTCCAGGCGCCGCCGTTGGTGGCACCCTCTTCAGCGTCCGCATTGCCCTGTCCGAGAACGCTGTCTTCGTATCTTGTCTCATAGTACTTGTATCCGGTGTAAATGTTTTCGGACTCTACCAGATACCAGTCGCCCTTGTTCTCTTCCGTCAGCTTGTCGCCGGAGCCGTCCTGGGAATTGTTGGTGTACATGTACACGCCGAAGTTCACCATGGCGGGAGCGGAAGTGGAGTTCACTGCATAGGTGTCTGCGATATGTCCGGAAGGATTGACCGCACCGGAGATCACATCGGCCACACCCAGGAAGCCGTCCATACCCGGAGCGCCTGTCCAGATGATCGCACCGATCTCATCATCGTTCTTCAGGTCCTCGATCTCGATCGGGTTGTCAGAGTTGATCAGAACGATGACCTTGGAGCTGTGCTCCTTTGCCAGAGCGATCACGGCCTTCTCATTCTCAGAGAGAGCCAGCGGACGCTCATAGCTGTCCTTCTCATCCGCGCTTGTCATATTCGGATTATAATCGGCCGCCTCGGAATTATCGCGGGAAAGAACCACGATGGCTGCCGTGTCGTCGGCGCTCTTCAGCACATCATCCTTGTAGATGCTGTCCGGAGCTTCGCCGATCTTGTACTGTGCCGGATTCTCATACACCTTGCCGAAGGACGGTCCTAACGAATGGCCGTTCTTTCTGCCGTAGGTTCCGTTCACGTCTTCACTCTGATACAGCTTCAGCATATCCTGATTCAGGTTGAAGCCTTTTTCCGTAAAGGCATCCACGATATTGTACTGTTTCTGCCCCGCATCCGCATTGATGGAAACGGAGGAACCGATCATGCCGCCCAATGTCGGGTTCACGGAATTAAGACCCCAGAGGGTTACATTTTCAGAAGAGACATCCAATGGAAGGGTGTTGTTCAGGTTTTTGAAAAGAACGGTTCCTTCCGATGCGATCTCTGCCGCGAGGGCTTCCTTCGCTTCGATCAGTTCACGGATGCTTCCGAACTCGGATTTGAAATAAATAGAGTCCTTTTCTTCTCCTTCTGCCGTATCCACCACCTTATAGCTGGTCAGGCCAAGCTTCTGGTTGATAAATGCGGCATTGTTCTGTACGATGGAGGTTGCGCCTACGCTGATTGCCAGCAAACTGGCTGTCACTGCAGCAAGCCCTCTCCATGCTCCTGTGGATGGAAATTTTTTAGCCATCTAACCCCTCCCTGTCTTGAGAAAATATTTCTGTGCCCTTGCTTTCAGCAATGTGTTGCACATTCTGTTTATAGTATAGCATAATACAGTAATTTTTATCACAATTCTCATTCATGCGCAAACGGTAGATTTTTTTACGCGAACAGACTTCAACCCTGCAGATACTCCACGACCTTACCCAGATTTTCGTCGCTGTACAGGTTGTCGTCAGCATGCTTTTCGTTATGGAACAGCCGCATATCCACGTGGCCTTCTCCCTGCGCGGCATTGAAGGCGTCCCGGATCCGCTCCGACTGGGTATAGGGCACCGACAGGTCTGCATCCCCGTGAATGATCAGCATCTCCACCGGGTTCTCCGGCGTCAGGTTCTTTTCCACATAATAGTAAGGCGAAAATACCTGCCGTTCTTCCTCGCTCATGGTTCCGATGTTTTTCCCGATCCAGTAGTCTTCTACCGTATCATAGCCATCCATGTCCTTCACCACCGTCGCCAGCCACTGCTCCGAGATGGTACAGACAATATCCGGAATCCCCAGGCTCTTATATTCCGCATGCCGTTCCGCCCTGGATTCCAGCTCCATGCAGCCGTAGAAGTTCAGGATGGTGCTGACCTTGGCAGATACCGGTTCCTCCAGCTCGTCCTCTCCGATAAAGGGCAGAGAATTGAATTCATCATCATTGGTCACTCCGGCCATGACAGCCAGATAGCCGCCGGCCGATTCGCCCCAGATTGCCAGATGATCCGCGTCATAGCCATATTTATCCGCATTGGCCCGCAGGAACCGGACCGCACATTTGACATCCTCCAAAGCTCCGGGGAAGGGCGCCTCCTGGGCCAGCCGGTAATTGATGGTGGCGCAGGCATACCCATGATCCCGGAAATACCGGTACATGAACTGGGCCTGTCTGGACTCCAGATCATTGAACACAAAACCGCCGCCGTGCACCATGACGATCAGAGGGGGATTCTCCTGTGCATCCGGCACATACAGATGCAGATAATCGTTCTCGGACACATCCGAATACTGCAGTTTTTCGTAGGAGGTGCCGCCGGACCACTCCTTCGAATCATCCAGCTTTTCGGATCCGGCAAATATATTGTGGAACACCACCCGGGTGGCTTCATGGTTGACCGCCATGATGACGCCCGCAATCACAACGATCCCTCCCAGTACGCCTAAAACGATTTTTCCAGCTTTTCGCATCAATGCTCCTTTCCGCCCATGCCTGATGGACACTTCCATCTTCGGCAGGCAAAACATATCCAGGCATAAAAATACAGAGCCGACCAAACGACTCTGTATCATACTATCATGAATTCTTTCTTTCACCTGTCTTAAGCGTCAACGGTACTTTTCCATGCGTAATCTGCTCATTCCCTGCAGCAGAAATGCAATGATGTTGGGGTCAAAAGGTATGCCACGGATTGTTCCGCGCTTCGCGCTCCCACAATCCTACCCTACATTCGCAATCCGTGGGGCCCCTTCCCCACTACTTGCTCATGTAGGGGCGGGTCATAAAGCCCTTTTCCCACTTATGTGCAAGCACAACGTGGGATAGGGCTTTTGACCCTGGCATCATGCAATATTATAAGAAGTACTTTTTGATCAGATACGCCGGTGCGCAGCTCCAGGCGTGACAGTAGCTGTTGATCACGCTGCCGCCGTAGGGAGAAGCCGTCGGGTCCTTGGGATCCCAGGTTTCCCAGAAGGTATCCGCTCCGGCATCCAGCATGCTGCCCCAGTATTCCACCATATGCTCCTTCGCCTTGTCCTTGTATCCGGCCCGGATCAGAGCCAGCAGATAATAGGAATGCATATACGGCGTGACCATGGGATACTTGTCCAGAAAATCCCCGATCCGCCCCATCAGATCCGCAGACTCCTCCGGCTCCAGCGCATCCGCCAGTACCATCCAGACCTGGCTGGCAATGGAGATCTGCCCGTTGGAAACCACGCATTTCCTCTCCTCATCCCAGAATTCTTTCCGGGCGGCCTTCTGCAGCATCTCCATCTGCTCCAGCAGCCAGTTGGCCTGGGAAA
>CAMOUV010000082.1 GCA_946626695.1 uncultured Blautia sp. | reverse complement strand
GAGCAGTTTAACGCGATCATAAAAAATGGCGTTCATTGGAACGAGTATCTGTATTATGTGGATCTGTATTCCTATACAAGAGGATATACTTCCGCACAGATCACGTCGGATGGATTTCATTATCGTATAGCCGCGTGCAGGGATATCTACAACTGGGTCATCGCAAGAGTAAATGATATCAGCCGAAAAAGCAATGACCAGCCGAAGCTGCCGACGTCAGACATCATCAAAATGAAAGAGACAGGGATGGGTGCGCTCCATCTGGTGTTTCAGGACCTGGGATCAAAGGTGGCAGGGTACCAGATCCGGTATTCGATTGACAAGAACATGAAGAGGGATGTCCGGACGGCTTCCACAAACAAGACGACTACAACCCGCTACGGCCTTGTCGGAGGCAGGACCTACTATGTATCGGTACGAACATACAAAGTCATTAAAGGGAAAACGTGGTATTCTGCCTGGAGCAAAACCAGATCGCTCAGGCTTGCCAGGCTTCCGAAGGGAACGAAACTCGAATCTCTTGGAAAGGGCAGCGAGAGTTTTCAGGCGAAATGGAATACGGTATCAGGCGTAAACGGGTATCAGATCCGATACTCCACTTCTTCCAGATATGCCTGGCAGAAGACTTCATCCGTTGCAGGAGAAGACAAATTTTCGATTACAATAAACGGGTTGAAAAAGGGCAAGGTCTATTATGTGAGTGTACGATCCTATAACGTGGCAGCCGATGGAACCCGATACTATTCCGCCTGGAGCGAAACAAAGAAGATAAAGATCTGATCATCGGCTCCTGACTGGGAAAGTACCGTGCATACCCTACACAATCCAGGGAGACAGTTTTATGTTTGGGACAACGAACGGTTTTATTCTTTTTATACTGATCAGCCTGCTGTTGTATTATCTGGTGCCCCGCAAATGGCAGTGGGCAGTTCTTCTGGCAGCCAGCTGGGGGTATTATCTGTATACAAACCCATGGGCAGGCGTGTTTCTTCTGTTTTCGACGGTGGTGTCTTTCTGGTGCGCGGCAGTGGTCGGGAAGACGATCCGGGATGCCGGAGACCGGAAAACCGGCAAGAAAAAAGCACGGAAGATCCTGCTCCTCGGGATGCTGCTTGATTTCGGCGTCCTCGCCGTTCTGAAGTATACCGGCTTCGTGGTGCTGAACCTGAACCGCCTCTTTCATTCCGGAATATCGATTCCGGCTCTGCTTCTTCCCCTTGGAATATCCTATTATACGTTCCAGACAGTGGGATACCTGCTGGATGTGTACTGGGGACGGACGGAGCCGGAGAAGAATTTCTTCCGGTATGCACTGTTCGTCAGCTTTTTCCCGCAGCTGATCCAGGGCCCGATCGGCCGGTACAGTGTGCTTTCGAAGCAGTTCGAAGAAACCCATGCCTTCTCGCTTCATCAGATCCGTTTCGGACTGGAGCGGATCCTCTGGGGCCTGTTTAAGAAAATGGTCCTGGCGGACTGGGCAGCTGTCTACGCGGATGCGATCTTCGGTGAGCCGGATCGGTTTTCGGGCATCGCCGTCTTCGGACTTCTGATGTACACCATACAGCTGTACGGCAATTTCTCCGGCGGGATCGATGTCGCTCTGGGAGTGGCGTCGCTGTTCGGCATCACGCTCGACGAAAATTTCAAACGACCGTTTTTCGCGGTTTCGATCTCGGATTTCTGGACCCGGTGGCATATCACCCTGGGTACCTGGATGAAGGATTATGTGATGTTTCCGCTGACCCTTTCCAAACGAATGAGCAGCCTGGGGAAGAAGAGCCGGAAGCTCCTCGGAAAGAAAAAGGGCCGGCTGATTCCGATCTGCATTTCGAACCTGATCGTGTTTTTTATCGTGGGAATCTGGCACGGGGCCACCTGGAGCAATATCGGATGGGGCCTTTATAACGGTGTGATCATCGCCTTCAGCAGCTTTTTCGCTCCGGAATATGAGACTGTGAAGCAGAAGCTTCATATCAATGACAAGGCGGCCGGGTATCGTCTGTTCATGATGCTCCGGACCTTTATACTGATCAATATCAGCTGGTATTTCGACTGTGTTCCGACTTTCGGAACGGCACTTCGGATGATGAAATATTCTGTGACCCGGTTCGCACCGGCAGAGCTTCTTGCGATCCCTGCCGGCAAGCTGGGAACAGCCTATACGCCTTATGCGCTTCTTACGCTGGGGCTGGGCTGCCTTCTTCTTCTGATCGTATCCATTCTGCAGGAGAGAGGGCTTCACATTCGTGAAAAGATGGCGGCACTTCCCCTTCCGGTGGAGTTTGGGATCTGTGTGATCCTGCTGATCTGCGTTCCGCTCTTCAGCCCGATGGCCGCAGCAAGGGGGTTCATCTATGCGCAGTTTTAAAAAGACAGGGAAAGCGCTCCTGTGCCTTGTGATCCTGTTCGTGATCCTGAAGCTTCTGGACACGGCGCTGTATCCCTGTACCTATACACGCAACGACGTCCATACCATCGCGACGCAGCAAAAGGATGTGATCCTGCTGGGCACATCCAACGGAAAAATGAATATCGACCCGGATCTTCTGCTGGAGGGGACCGGCCTTTCCGGTCACAATCTGTGTGCCGGCGGCCAGTATCCGGTGGACGCTTATTATCTCGCAAGGCTGGCGGTCGAAAAACAGGATCCGAAGATGATCATCCTGGAGCTGGATCCGGCCTATTATATGATGGAAAAAGAGCCGGGCAACAATTATCTCCTGTTTTATCATGAGTTCCCTGTGTCACGGGCAAAGCTGGACTATACGGTGGACGCTCTGCTGGGGCAGGATTTCCGTATGCTGTTCTTCCCGTTTTATGAGTATCCTCTGAGCGTGGAGATTCCCCACATGAAGGATACCTTTACACAGAAGGTGACGGGAGACTACAGTGTGGAACGGCTTCAGAATTCCAGGCAGGCGTACCACGAAAACGGTTTTATCGAGAAATTCCCGGTCTCCGTGGAAAATTTCCCGGCGTATTCCCCCTCCTTATTCGAAGAAGAAAAGGTCGTGGAGGAAGACATGGGGTATCTCCGGAAGCTGGTTGCCCTCTGCAGGGAGAATGAGATCGAGATCGCCGCTGTATCCACGCCTCTTCCCGGCGGAGCGCTGCACAGGGACCAGGCATACTTTGACGCGGCCTGGGATTATTTCGGAGATTTTTTTGCCGAAAACGAGATTCCCTTTTACAATTTCAACCGGGAGTATTTCGATGCCTTTTCCCACGGAGACGATGTCTTTGTGGACTATGACGGTCATATGAACGGAGACGCCGCAAGGGCATATTCGAAGGTGCTTGGAACGATCATGTTTCAGAAATAACAACCACAGGAGGAAGAACAACATGGAGACATTACTGGAGATACTCAAAGACATCAAACCAGGCGTGAATTTTGAAGAGGAAAAGCATCTGGCGACCGGCGGGATCCTCAGATCCTTTGACATTCTGTCCCTGATCGCGGAGATCGGGGAGGAGATGGATGTGGAAATTCCGGTAGAGAATGTGACCCCGGAGCATTTTGAATCACTGGAATCGATCATGGCCCTGATCGAACAGTCCAGAGAATGAGGACAGAGCATGAATACAGTACTGGATTTTCTGGAAGGATCCGCCGCGAAATACCCGGACCGTCAAGCCTACGAGGATGACAAAAAGCTTCTGACATTCACGGAAACAAGGAATCTGGCCCGGAGAGCAGGCATGGCGCTGCAGGAAAAGATCGGTGCGGAAAAGAAGCCGGTGGTCGTCTATCTGGATAAAAGCGTGGAATGTATCGTTTCTTTTTTCGGCGCCGTGTACAGCGGGAATTTTTACTGCCCTCTGGATACGGAAATGCCGTTGGAGAGGGTAAAGATCATCATGCAGGTGCTGCAGCCGGCAGCTGTGATCACGGATCTGGCCCATCGGAATACTGCGAGGGAGTTTTCGGGGGACGCACTTCTCCTTTTATATGAAGAACTGATCCTGACGGAAGCATCGGACGCGATCCTGGGCGGGATCAAAGAAAAGATCACGGAACAGGATCCGCTGTATGTGCTTTTCACCAGCGGCTCCACAGGCGTCCCGAAAGGGGTTCTTCTGAACCACCGGGTCGTGGTCAACTATATGGAGTGGCTGTCAGAGACCTTTGATCTGTCCTGTGAGGACGTATTCGGCAACCAGGCCCCGTTTTACTTCGACGTATCGATCCATGATATTTACGGAGCGGCGTATTTCGGGGCAAAGACGGTCATCATACCCAGGTACATGTTCGGCTTCCCGGCGAAGCTGATCGGGTACCTGAACGAGAAGAGGATCAGCACCTTCCTCTGGGTCCCTTCCGCGATGGGCATCATTGCAAGGCTGAAGGCATTCCGGGCGGTGCGCCCTGAATACCTGCGGCATGCCATGTTTGCCGGGGAGGTTTTCCCGCGGAAGCAGCTGGATTACTGGAGAGAAAATCTGCCTGATGTGATCTACGCCAATCTGTACGGACCGACGGAGACTTATGTGTGCACAGCCTATGTGATGACCGGGGAGGAAGAAGAAGGCGTGCCTCTTCCCATCGGAAAACCGGTCAGCAATACGCAGGCGCTGATCCTGGATGAGGAGGGAAGAGCTGTTCCGGCCGGAGAAACCGGAGAGCTCTGCATACGCGGGAGCTGTCTGGCGCTTGGATATTATAATAATCCGGAGCGTACAGCCGCTTCCTTTGTACAGAATCCGCAGCATTGTCTGTATCCGGACCGGATCTATCATACCGGTGATCTGGTGCGGCTGGATGAGAACGGCGATCTGATCTATATTTCCCGCAAGGATTTTCAGATCAAGCACATGGGGTACCGGATCGAGCTTGGAGAGATTGAAAACGCGGTCCGCAATGTCCCCGGGATCGAGGACTGTGCATGTACATACCGCACGGACAGGCAGAGAATCGTTCTGTATTACGAAGGGAAAGAGTACCCCCAGAACGAACTTCTGGAAGCGGTCGGAAAACGGCTTCCGGAATATATGATACCGGGACAGATCGTCTACATGGAAGCACTGCCGAGAAATCTGAACGGAAAGATCGACCGGGCCGGACTGGCCGGCAAATAACGGGGAAGATCCGGAAGAGACCTTACCGGACCGGAAAAGGAGGAAGACAGATGAGAATGATGAAACGGATGCGCAGAGTTCTGGCATTGTCTCTGGCTGTGCTGACAGCTGTGCCGCAGAATGCCGCGTGGGCAGGAGTTCAGATCGGAACCGCCTGTGAAGTCCAGGCGGACGGATCGTTGGTCCAGGTCGGCAATATCGCCGGAGAATGGATCCAGAAACCGGATGGTTATTACTGGATGCAGGAGGATGGCTCCATCTATCGGAAGGGCGGCTGGTTTACGGTAGACGGGAAGAAATATTTCCTCGCATACACCAGCGGCCGGAGAAAGACCGGATGGGTCACCTACAAGGAAAGACGTTATTACATGGATCCGCAGACAGGAGAGCTGCAGACAGGCTGGCAGGACATCGACGGAAAAAGATATTATTTTGATGCCAAAACCGGAGCTCTTCACAAAGGCGGCTGGCTCACCCGGGGGAAAAATAAATATTATATCAAGAAGGATGGAACCGCTACGATCGGTTATGTGTCCGTCAAGGGCAAAAAGTATTATATGAAACCGAAGTATGGAATCATGCTGAAGGGATGGATGACCTCCGGATCGAAGAAGTACTATTTCGGAACGGACGGTGCCAGAGCTTCCGGTTTTACGGCTGTCTCCGGAAAAACCTACTACTTTGATACCAAGTGGGGGTATGCCGTGACCGGTTGGAAGACCATCGGAAACAGCAAATATTATTTTGGCAGCGATGGTGTGATGCGCACGGGGCTGCAGACGATCAGCGGCAAAAACTATATCTTCGACACGAAAGGCGCCATGATCACATCCAAGGCGGTGTACAAGCAGGGAAGTGCCTATTACCGCATTGCTTCCTCCGGTGCGGCGACCGCTTTCACACGAAAGGTGGACATCCTTGCCTGCCAGAGACTCGAAGCACTGGGCTGGAGCCTGCCGGCGGTCTTTAACTGGGCGGCTTCAAGACCGTATCGTAAGACGCCGCAGACGATTCCCTACGGGTATTCGCAGGCGCAGTATTTCGGTGAATATGGTCTGGAGAACGGCTTTGGCGATTGTTATGTCATGGCCTGCATCTTCTATTCCTGTGCTCATATACTGGGATACCAGGTACGGTTCATGAAGGGATATGTTCCTTCCCGCAGCGGAGCCGTCAGCACCCATGGCTGGGTGGAGATCAACTATAACGGAACCTGGCGCGTGTGCGATCCGAACTTCACCTATAATACGGGACGCAGCGGTTACATGATTTATTACGGCATGTCCGGCACCTGGAGATACATCAACTATGGTATGGCGGATAAGAATTACTGACAGACAGGAGCAGCAGAACGAAGCGGCTGTACCTGACAGCGTACCGGACGGGAATGCATGTCCGGAAACAGGACAGAGTTTTTACGGGAGGTAGAGACAGATGAAGAAAATGACAGTACTGGCAGCAGCCTGCCTGATGACCGCCGCTCTGTGCGCAGGGACGGTCCGGGCGGAAGAAGATCTGAAGATCATCGGCGTAAAGGAAGAGGGAGCGACACAGATCGCACTGACCAACGCTACGGGACGGGATATCAGCGAATTCCGGATCCGCTCCACGGAGGAGACGGAGTTTTCCGACAACATGCTGGAGGAAGGGGACGTTTTTGAGACGGATGAAACCCGTTTCTTCTTCTACGTATGGCCGGAGGAAGAGGAGCAGGAGTTTACCGAAGAGGACTTCGCGGAGGCGGATGCCCAGGATGGAACGCAGGAGGATCTCCCGGATGAAAAGGAGCTGACGGTGGGGTATGATATCCAGATCACCTTTGCGGATGACGAAAGCACGGCCGAGGTCAACTCCTTCCCCTATGCTGCCATCGAAGAAGGAAAGATCTGCGCGGAGGACGGCGTGGCCTTCCTGATTTATACGGATAAGTATACGGCAGAAGAAGTCAATACGAAGGAGTATGCCCTTTCGGTACTGGCTATGGCGCAGGAAGCCGCGAAGGCAGCAGAGAAAGCTGCTGCGGCTCAGGCACAGCAGGCGGCATCGAATACAAACAGCGGCAGTGGAAGCACCTACACGGCGCCTGCTTACACGGCTCCGGCGGCTTCGGTTCCGACCTACACCGAGCCGGCCTATACGGATCCGGGCACAGCGGAGACAGCTCCTGCCGAACCGGCTGCCGAACCGGTCTACACGGAGCCCGGCTATACAGAGCCCGCCTATACAGAGCCCGCCGGAGGCGGAGAGGATACCTGTATCGACGACGGATTGTTCTACGACTGATAAAAGCAGCGTAAGGGAAAGTAAGGGAAAGGTTTCAGATTTGGAACCTTTCCCTGTTTTTTTGAAACGTTTTTGAGCACAGATGGTATATAATGAAGAAGACTGTACCTTTCGAACCTGTTTTGTTACAAGAGAGGGAGAAAAGCAGATGAATGTCTTACAGAATCTGATTGAACTATACAATCATTTGACTATTGACAGTACCTATCGTTCGGTAGTGCGGAAAATCCTGCTGAATCTGAAGGATGCATCGGAAGCCAATGTGTACGATCTGGCGGAGCTGACGGAATCTTCTCGGACCACGATCTGGCGCATGCTGCAGATGATAGGATATGAACGGTTTACGGACTTTCATTATGCCCTGAAACAGGCTGTGAAACACTATTCTTATTATAACCGTCTGATTCAGACATCCCGGATGCATACCGAGGAGGACATTGTCGCCGCAGTCAACAATCATATGGAAACGGTGGCAAGGGATATCAAACAGGATCTGGATGTTGAACAGATCCGGAAACTGGCGAAGAGGATCAAGGAATCGGAGGGAGTGTACTTTTTCTTTCCATACCGCACCGCATCCATTGATTCCTTTCAGCAGAATCTGGCTATTGTGGGAAAAGAAACCAATGTAGTGTGCCTGTTTCCGGATATGCTTTCCTGTGCTGAGACGATGAGGGAGAATTGTGTGGTGTTCTGTATGACGATCGAGCATGCTGAGACACAGGATATGACAGGGATCTTTGAACGTCTGGAAGAACACAACGCCTATACGGTATTGTTTACCGGCGGAGAGACCAAGTATGATGAATACGTGAAGGAGCTGCTCTGTTCGGATCCCAGACCGGGAAGCGCCATGGAAAGCGTGTTTCGGTTTGAAGCTTATATATTTGCTCTCAGCGAGATATTTCGAAAACTGTATATTCCCGGATGATACGAATGGCAGCCTGGTGGCTGCCGTTTTTTTGCTGTTTTCGGCTGGTTTCAAAATTGAAACCAAAATCCGAAGAACGTAACAGATGGATGGATAACCGGAACCTCCGTATTTGTTCCCGGGCGCTCAGGCGTCCGGTTTTTTTTATACTTGGATCATAAAGAAAAACAGAACGAAACAAATAAAAAAAGGAGGAAACAAACATGAAGTACGGTTTATGCACGGATCTTTTCTATCTGGAGATCGGCCCCACGGGCCCGGTATTCTCCGACACGAATAAGCTCCTGGCAGGAATGGATCTGGCGAAGAAGACAGGCCTTAAGGCAGTGGAATTCTGGGACTGGTTCGGAAGAGACTGGGAAGCGCTTCTCGCAAAAAAAGAAGAGTACGGTCTGACTGTCACAGCCATCTGCTCCAAGGACAGGGGCAATCTGGATGATCCGGAAAAGAGAGAGATCGCTCTGGCAGGACTGAAAGAGACCATAGAAGTAGCAAAGAAGTTCGGCTGCCCGAACATCATTGTGACAGCAGGAGACAACCAGGATGTCGACCGCTGCGCGGCCAGAAAGAGCATCGTTGAGGGGCTGAAGGAAATGGCTCCCCTGGCGGAAGAAGCCGGCGTTACTCTGATTCTCGAGCCGATTTCCGGCGGTTACTTTGTGGACTCCAAGGAGCCTTTTGCAATTATCGATGAAGTAGGCAGCCCGAATGTAAAGCTTCTGTATGATATCTTCCATTATCAGATGATGGAAGGCAACATCGTCTCGACGATCAAGGCCAACATCGACAAGATCGGCCATTTCCACGCTGCGTGTGTGCCGGGCAGAAATGAGATTACGAAGGGTGAGCTGGATTATCGCTTTATCTTCCGCGAGATCGACAAAACCGGTTATAAAGGCTATGTCGGCATGGAATATCTGCCCACGATGGACAAGGAAGAAAGCGTACGTGACTTTATGAACCTGATGGAGAATCTTTAATATATACAAATAAAGGAGGAAAAAACATGAAAACACTGAACATCGGCGTCATCGGAATCGGCGTCA
>CAMOUV010000081.1 GCA_946626695.1 uncultured Blautia sp. | reverse complement strand
GGTTTATCGCATGATCTCCTGCATCGCATTGTAGATCCGGCGATATTTTGCAAATTTTTCCATATAAGATGCGTGCCGTGAAGCATCCGGTGTGAACACCTTCCCCGGCTTCACAAACACCTTTGCCGCCTCTTCCAGCGAGCCGTAAATCCCGCAGGCTGTCCCCGCCAGCATCACAGACCCCATGGTTCCGGCCTGAACGCTTCCCAGCGACTCCACCGGAATGTTGAGCACATCCGCTTTGATCTGGGTCCAGTACGCGGAACGGGCACCTCCGCCGCAGGAGATCAGCCGTTCCACTGTAATTCCCGCTTTTGCGATATTCTGCACATTGTTCAGATCCTCAAAAGCCACGCCCTCCATCAGGGCTTTGTAGATGTCCAGGCTTTTTGTCTCCAGCGTAAGTCCCAGGATCGCCCCGGTGGCATTGTTGTCCATATAGGGCGTGGCCGCACCGGCAAAATAGGGCAGGATCAGAAGATCCGAGATCCCTTCTCCCATCGTCTCGTTGAACACATCGTAGACACTCCTGCCGCTTTCTTTGATGATCTTTGCCTCTGCTGCAGCCAGCTGATCCCTGTACCATTTCAGCAGAGCGCCTCCGGTATTCTGATAGGCATAGGTCACAAAGGTTCCGGGAATCACATACGGTACGATGCAGTAGTTGCCCTCCAGCATCGTCCTGGGATTCTCCGGTTCCGTAAAGATGGGCGTGATGCATTCCACCGTACCGGCACCGTTGATCGCAGTATCCGTTGTAAAGGTACCTGTTCCCACCGCTGCCGCGATCTGGTCATGACAGCCGGCGCTCACCCGGACATTTTCCGGCAGTCCCAGTTCCCGGGCCAGCTCTTTCCGCACCGTTCCCACGAGGGCTCCGGAGGGCACCGGCTTCGGCATCAGTGCGATATCCACCTCCGCCGCATCCAGAATCTCCCGGCTCCATTCCAGCCGGTTCCGGTCAAAGGCCATCGTGCGGCAGGCCAGCGAATAGTCGATCACCTCTTCGCCGGTGAGCATATAGACGACATAGCTGGCATACAGAAGGATTTTTCTGGCCTTGTTATATTTTTCCGGCCTGTGGTTCTTCAGCCACATTATATTGGAAATGCTGAAATTGGATGTGGGATTCACTCCCGCGATATCCATGATCCTCTCCCGGCCGGCCCGTTCCTTCAGAATGCTGCACATTTCTTCCGCTCTGGTATCCGTATACAGGATACTGTTGGAAAGCGGTCTGTCCTCTTCGTCCAGCATGGCAAAGGCTTCTCCGAAGGAGGTCACCCCGATGGCTTCCAGCGGCTCCGTGTCCCTGGCTGCCGTATACAGGACCTTTCGCACATCCTCCCAGACAACAGCAGGATCCAGCTCCCTTCCTTCGGAGGAAACTCCCTCATACTCTATATAGGCTTCATTCAGCTGCCGTCCGTCTGTGCTGTATACCGTGCATTTGCATCCGGTCGTACCGATATCGATCCCTGCTATTGCCATCCTTCATCACCCCTGTCTCTTCTTAAAGATCTTCATCGCCTCCAGCGCATTGTTCTTCATAGCCCGCATGCCCCAGCTTACGATGTCATGATAATACACCGGAATCTCTTTGCCTTCTTCCTCCAGGATATAGTACATCTTATAGGTCGTCCCGCGAAGAGTGATCGGCATGGTCTTAAAGGAAAGCTTTTCCTCCACGCCGGTCCCGCCGGCCTTGGCCATGTACGTGTAATAATTGACCTTCCGTACGCCCCGGGCAATGACCTTGTAATAATCCTCTTCACTTACACCGGAACCGCCATGCATTACGATCGGTACGTTCACGCGTTGTCTGACTCTCTCAAGAACCCCCATGTCCAGCTTCGGCTTGGTCAGATAAATGCCGTGGGCCGTCCCGAAGGAGCATGCCAGCGCATCGATCCCGGTATCCGCCACAAAACGCTCCGCCAGATCCGGGTCCGTATAGACCTGTTCCGGCTGATTCTCGATCTTCTCATGTCCCGGTCCCAGCTCTCTTTTTCCGAGCGTGCCGATCTCCGCTTCGACGGAAGCGCCCCGGTCATGGGCAAAACGCACCGCCAGACGGGTGTTGGCCACATTCTCTTCGTACGGAAGGGCCGACCCGTCGTACATGACGGATGTAAAGCCAAGGTTCAGGGCTTTTACAATATAGCTCAGGTTCTCGCCGTGATCCAGGTGCACGCAGACCGGCACCTTCGCCTTCTTTGCGCGATCGATCATGATCGGTCCGATCACATCGATGGGCATCATCGCCTCATGCACCTCCGCATGCATGATGATCACCGGGGTATCCAGCTCCTCTGCCGCCTCGATGACGGCCATGATGCTCTCCAGATTCGGGGTATTGAAGGATCCGACCGCACATTTCTGCGCTTCGGCCAGCTCCAGGATTTCTTTTAACGTAACCAGCATGGTTTTTCCTCCGTTTCATTTTACAGCGGTTTTTATAAAAAGACCGCCGCACATACAACAACTCCTTTACAATGTCTGCGTTTTCCGTTCCGGGCCCGCAAAATCATACAGGACTGAGTTGCTGTACAAGCGGCAGCCTCATCCATCATCTCTCTTTATGAATCTGTATTTATGCGGTAACGATGATGCGGTTCCGTACCTTCTTGGAAAACTCGGAATAAGCCACAGCCACGATCAGAACGATACCCTTGACCAGCTGCTGTACATAATCGTTGATGCCACACATGATCATACCGGTGGTCAGCGTACCCATGAGAAGCATACCGATGATAACCATATGAAGCTTTCCTTCGCCGCCCGAAAGGGAGACACCGCCCAGTACCACGGCCGTGATGGCATCCATCTCATAACCGGTACCGGAGGACGGCTGGCCGGAGCTTGTACGGGAAAGGAGCACCAGGCCTGCAATCCCCGCCAGGAAACCGGACAGGCCATAGGCCATCAGCTTGACCTTTGTGACGCTGATACCGGAAAGCCGGGAGGCTTCCTCGTTGCCGCCGACGCCGTACAGATACCGGCCGAGGGTCATTTTGGACAATGCAAAGATGAAGATCACGAAAAGGACGATCATCAGAATAACCATGTAGGGGATGCCTGCCAGTGTGCCCTTTGCAAACTCGCCGAATGCCTTGGTGAATCCGTACACCGGAAGTCCGTCGGTCACGATGTAGGCCAGACCACGGAGAGAGGTCTGCATGCCCAGCGTTGCGATCAGCGGGGGCATGTTCAGTTTTGTCACGCAGAGACCGCTGAGCAGTCCGTAGATCAGCGCAAGGATCAGCACCAGGATACAGGTCAGCCAGATCGGCAGCTCATAGTTCTTCAGACAGATGGCTGCCGTGACAGCCGAAACGCCGGCCACCGAACCCACCGACAGATCGATGCCGCCCGTCAGCATGACCAGAGTCTGTCCGATACAGACGATACCCGTGATGGAGACCTGACGAAGGATCGTAAACAAGGTGTTGGTCTTGAAAAAGTTCTTTGACGCGAAGGAGAAAACCGCGATCAGAACCAGGAGTGCGACCAGAATACCGTAATCCAGAAGGAAAACGACAAAGTTGTTATTTTTTTTCTTCATAAGTATCCTCCATTATCTCAAAGCTTGCTGGACGCGATCTCCAGGATCTTGATCTGGCTGTAATCCTCCGAAAGAAGCTCCCCGGCGATCTCGCCGTTGCTCATCACGTAGATCCGGTCCGACATACCGATCAGCTCCGGCATTTCCGAGCTGATCATGATGATGCTCTTCCCTGCTTCCGCCAGCTGGCACATCAATGCGTAGATTTCCTGCTTGGCTCCCACGTCGATACCGCGGGTCGGCTCGTCGAAGATCAGGATATCACAGTTCGTCGCCATGGCTTTCGCGAGAACCACCTTCTGCTGGTTTCCGCCCGACAGATTCTTGACCAGCTGTCCGGGACTGGGAGTCTTGATGTTCAGTTCGCCGATGTATTTGTCCACGTACTCTTTTTCATCCTTCGAATGGATCACGCCCATCGGAGCGATCCTCTTCAGGATGCTGTAAACCACGTTCTCACTGATGGGAAGAGAAAGCACCGCGCCTTGTCTTTTCCGGTCCTCGGGGATCAGGCCGATCCCCGCCTGCAGAGCTGCGCCGGGATCCCTGGGTCTGTAGGCTTCTCCACGGAAGGTGATCTCCCCGGAAAGAATCGGGTCCGCCCCGTAGATCGCCCGCACCAGCTCCGTTCTTCCGGCTCCGACCAGGCCGCCGAAGCCCAGGATCTCACCCTTCCGCAGATGGAAGCTGATGTCTTTGACATTTTTGTTCGTCAGACCCCGGACCTTCAGGATATCCTCGCCGATCTCCCTCCTGGGAGTGGGATAATCATCGGAGAGCTCCCGGCCCACCATGTAGGTGATCAGCCCTCTCCTGTCGATCTCCTGCACATCCTTCGTGACCACATACCGCCCGTCGCAGAAGACGCTCACACGGTCGCAGATCTCAAAAACCTCCTCCAGACGATGGGAGATGAAGATGATCGTCACGTGCTCTTCCTTCAGACGTTTGATGATATTGAAGAAGACCTGCGTCTCGCGGACCGTCAGCGGAGCCGTAGGCTCATCCATGATGATAAACTCCGCGTTCCGGGAAACCGCCTTCAGGATCTCCACGATCTGCTGATACGCGATACCCAGATCGCATACTCTTTTCCGCACATCTATATTCACGCCCATGTCCTTGCAGAGCTCTCTGGCCTGCATTTCCATGGCAGACATATCCCTGATCAGACCTTTTTTGATCTCACGACCATAAAAGATATTTTCCGTAACCGTCAGGTACGGAATCAGACTGAATTCCTGATAGATTACACTGATCCCGAGGTCCATGGACTGCTTCGGCGTAAGCCGGGAGTATTCCTTTCCCTCGAATTCGATGGTTCCTGCCGTAGGCTCGATGGCCCCCGTCAGAATTTTGATAAAGGTTGATTTACCTGCGCCGTTCTCGCCGCAGATCGCATGAGTCTCGCCGCGCCGGACCTCAAAGCTGACATCCTCCAGCGCTTTAACACCCGGGTAGTATTTACAGATGTTCTTTACTCTTAAGATCACATCATCCATACGCTGCCCCCATTTCCAGTCTGTCCTGTTGTTCCGGACCGGCCGGCCGTGCCGGCACAATCCTTCTGTTTACCGCAGTATGCACACAGCATGCCTTGGCATGCTGTGTGCATGAAATAATATACTGTATTAAGATACGATGAAGTCCGGATTATTCTGCCGGAGTGTATGCATAGGTGCCGTCCAGAAGGTCAGCCAGCGGAACCATAACGGGATTGAAGCCCTGGGTCTTGGTTTCAGTCGGTTTGCCGTTCAGGATGTAGTATACGATCTGGTATGCAGATTCATATCCACATGCATACGGAGCAAGGTCTACGGTTCCTCTGTAGATGGTGTTCTCCTGCAGCATGTCGTTCAGAGCTTCATCTGTGGCATCGCCGGAGAATACAGCTACCGGATCATCTCCTGTGTAGCCTGCGTTTACAAGTGCCTGATATCCGCCGATTCCGCCGGAGTCGTTGGTGGCAACAACAACCTGCAGATCCGGATAGGCTGCCAGTGCGCTCTCGATGATCTGAAGTCCGCCTTCCGGTGTGTCGCCGGCCTGACGTACAACAACGTTGACATTCGGGCATTCGCTTTCCAGGGTATCCTGTACGCCGTCGCCGCGGGCGATAACGTCTTCTACGTTATCCTGGGAGATAATGGCAACCTGAACCTCTTCCTGGTCTGCCAGATTCTCGTTGATCCAGTTTGCTGCGTTCTGGCCGATGGCCTGTCCATAGGTATATTCTTCAACGATATAACGGAAGTCCACATTGTCCTGGCTCTGTGCGGCACAGCTTGTGACGATGCCGGCAGCGTTCGCTGCATCCACCACATCCATCAGTGCGTTCTGATCGATCGGGGAGATCATGATTCCGTCATACTCATCGTTTACCAGCGTCTCTACGTCGGTAACCTGTTTGCTTACTTCGTACTTGGAGTCAATCAGCAGCGGTTTTTCAATGCCCATCTCAGCGCAGGCATCTTCAAAACCTTTTCCAACCTGTACAAACCACGGATTTGCCAGGTTCATGATTACATAGCCAAGTTTGATGTCCGACGGAACCTCGGCTTCCTGAACTGCCGCAATGACCTCTTCCATGGTCATGGTGTCAGCCTCTGCAAAAACTACGGACTGGCTCAGCATGGAGATGCCGAGAGCTGCAGCCATTGCTACTGCAAATCTTCTTCTCATATTGTACCCTCCATTCTTGTTGTGATCCACCGATTTCGGTCGATGAATCGTTTAACTATTTGTGTTTTCTATTTTATTCCATCCTTTTGTGTGAATATAGAAAACTCTTTCTAAAAATAGCACTTTTGTCTCATATGATACAAAATTCCTATTTTGCACAATTTAGCGTGCTGAAATTTGTCAATTTTGCCAGTCCTTTTTTGCTTGACAATCCGTCCCATGGCAATACCTTTTTTACCGGAGGATCCCATGCTGTTTCCGGTATTCTCTTGGCGTCACCTTACATTTTCTTTTAAAGATCTTTGTGAAATAATTATAATCCTCATAGCCGATCCGGGCAGAGATATCCGCGATCTTCAGATCCGTTTCCTCCAGCAGCCGGCAGGCCTCCGCGATCCGGATCGAACGGATCTGCTCCATGATGCCCTCTCCGAAGCTGTGTTCCGTAATCCGGTACAGTTTCGCCCGGCTGATCCCGAAGTACGAGCTGATGTCATCCGCAGACAGATCTTCGCTGAAATGCTCCCGGATATAGGCATCCACCTGCTTTGAAAGATCCTCATCCTGCACGCTGACGGCCTGTTTCAGATACAGATGGCTCGCACAGGTTTCCATGATCCGCGCCGCGGCGAGCAGATAATCCTCCGAGAGGATCGCTGTCCTGTCATAAACCTCCTTCAGTCTTTTCATATCCACCCGGCTTTCTGCCAGCCTTCTCTGCAGCTCTTCCCATTTGCGGAGCCGGTCCTGCTCCTCCCCCACGATCACTTCGCCCAGCATCAGATACCCGCAGATCACATTCCCGTCCACGAGAGGAAGGACAACCTCCTTCAGCCCGGCATGACACTCGTACGGATACAGCCGCCGCAGGGAACGGCATCTGCGGCACCCCTCCAGATCATTCAGGCGGCAGGCTTCTTTCGCCTCCGGATCCTTCCGAAGCTCCCTGCAGTACGGAAGATGCTCCTCCGGATACGCCAGGATCTTCCGGAACCGGTCATCAAACACCACGATCCGGATCCCTGTGATCGTATAGAAAGAATGAAGGATCATCTCCAGCTCGTCTTTGTCAAAATTCACCTTGATATCCATGCTGTCTCCTGTTTCACGGCTCCATCTCCGCCAGATTCTTTTTCAGCTCCAGCATCCAGTCACGCAGCTCGGCGGCCTGCTCGAAATTCAGGTCCGCAGCGGCTGCCTTCATCTGTTTCTCCACCTGGGCGATCAGCTTTGTCAGCTCCTTCCGGCTCATGGATTCCGGATCCTTCTTGATCTTCTGCTCTGTTTCCGCCACGGCTCTGGACACGGCGATCAGATCACGCACGGCCTTCCGGATGGTGGTCGGCGTGATATTATGCTCTTTGTTATAGGCTTCCTGCAGGGCACGGCGCCGTTCGGTCTCGTCGATGGCCTTCCGCATGGAATCCGTCATCATGTCCGCGTACATGATCACATGGCCCTCGCTGTTTCTGGCCGCCCGCCCGATGGTCTGGATCAGGGAAGTCTCCGAACGAAGGAAGCCCTCCTTGTCCGCGTCCAGGATCGCCACCATGGTGATCTCGGGGATATCCAGGCCTTCCCGCAGCAGATTGATTCCCACCAGGACATCAAACACATCCAGCCGCATGTCCCGGATGATCTCCGCCCGTTCCAGCGTATCGATATCCGAATGCAGGTACCGTACCCGGATCCCGACCTCCCGCATATATTCCGTCAGATCCTCGGCCATCCGCTTGGTGAGGGTCGTGATCAGAACCTTGTGCTTCTGCTCTGTCTCCTTGTTGACTTCGCTGATCAGGTCGTCGATCTGTCCCTCCACGGGGCGCACCTCCACCCGGGGATCCAGAAGGCCCGTGGGCCGGATGATCTGCTCCGCCCGCAGCAGCTCATGCTCTCCCTCGTAGTCCCCCGGCGTCGCCGAGACAAACAGCACCTGATCCAGCTTGTCCTCGAATTCCTCGAAACACAGGGGCCGGTTGTCCTTGGCCGAAGGAAGGCGGAAGCCGTAATCCACCAGAGTCTGTTTCCGGCTCAGGTTCCCATTGTACATGCCTCCCACCTGAGGGATCGTCTTGTGGGACTCATCGATGATCAGCAGAAAATCATCCCCGAAGTAATCGATCAAGGTATAGGGAGGCTCTCCCGGCTTCAGATTGGACAGATACCGGGTATAATTTTCGATCCCGGCGCAAAAGCCGGTCTCTTTCATCATCTCAATGTCGAAATTGGTCCGTTCCGCGATCCTCTGGGCCTCCAGGAGCTTATCCTCGCTCTGGAAATAAGCCACCCGTTCCTTCAGCTCTTCCCGGATCTCCTCGGCCGCCTTCTGCATCTGTTCCATGGGGACCACGTAATGGGAAGCCGGAAAGATCGCCACATGCTGGTTTACACACTTGACCTCCCCGGTCAGAACGTCGATATCGGTGATCCGTTCGATCTCGTCCCCGAAAAACTCCACCCGGACCGCCCGGTCTCCGTAGTTGGCCGGAAAGATCTCCAGCACATCTCCCCGCACCCGGAAGGTTCCCCGGTGGAAATCCATCTCATTCCGTTCATACTGGATGTCGATCAGGGCCCGGATCACATCATCCCGCTCCTTCTCCATGCCGGGCCGCAGAGAGATCATCATCTCCTGAAAATCCTTCGGGGAACCGATCCCGTAAATACAGGAAACGGAAGATACGATGATCACATCCCGTCTCTCGGAAAGGGCCGCGGTGGCGGAAAGCCTCAGCTTGTCGATCTCGTCATTGATGGCCGAATCCTTGGCGATATAGGTATCCGTGGAGGGAACATAGGCCTCCGGCTGGTAATAGTCATAGTAGGACACAAAGTATTCCACCGCATTTTCCGGAAAGAATTCTTTAAACTCCCCGTAAAGCTGGGCGGCCAGGGTTTTGTTGTGGGCCAGGATCAGCGTAGGCTTGTTCAGGGCCTGGATCACATTGGCCATGGTAAAGGTCTTGCCCGAACCGGTCACACCCAGCAGGGTCTCGCACTGGTTTCCTTCCTGAAAGCCTTTCACCAGCTTCTCGATTGCCTGGGGCTGATCCCCTGTAGGCTGGTATTCCGAATGTAATACAAAATGATCCATAC
>CAMOUV010000080.1 GCA_946626695.1 uncultured Blautia sp. | reverse complement strand
TCCCCGTGACTCACCCTCTACTCACTCACGACTCATTAGCAGAGCATTCCGCGATCTATTGTAAATGTTCACCCTCTCATCAGACAAACCGGAACATCGCTTTTCTGTCTGACCAGATCTTCGTACTGTTTCTTCACAGCATAAAAAACTGCTTCCTTCTCTTTTTCCGCTTCCCAGTCAATCGCATCCGTGGGTCCTTCCGGAAACGTATCAGAAAACCGGAATATCAATGCCTCCTCCGGAAGAGAAGATGCCTCCGGAAGGGTCCTGCTCATGTATGTCAGCTCCTGTGGACTGTACCGGGTCGCAAGGACCTGCTTCCAGGTCCGTTCGATCATGTCCAGTAATCTCTCCATATCCGCATCCGGTGCCGTTTTCCCGGCAGCTGCCCATTCCTCCAGACTTTTCTGATCTTCTTCAGACAGCCGTTCCGTATGGGCGCGGTTGTATAAAGTAAAAAACTTCATCCGACCTTCTTCTGTCTTCTGCTTTGGAACAAAGCCAAGCGTATGTTCTGCAAACCGCTCGTCCAGCCGCCGCAACGAAAACTTCTCCGCCAGGGCTTCCTCGGCCAACGCTTCATAAATCTGATCCCGTTCTTCCTTTGTCATAGTATCCGTCCCTTCTTTTTATATCCTTACAGGTCGTTTTCTTCCTCCAGCTTTCCGAAAAAAGACTTGATCTCAGCCCCGCTTACGGGATACTGGTTACAGTAACAGCCGCCGTCACGATCTACGGAAAAGGAGTACAATTCCGCTCCGTTCTCGTCATACAGATTCAGAATATAATAGGTATCGATATTTTCGTTTCTGGTGCTGTCTGTCTGCAGATCATTCCCAAGAGCGGCCAGTTCCAGGATTTCTTCCTCACGGAGGTCATATTCCACTCCTTCTTCCGTCGGTACCTTTCTCTGCTCCGAGAGATGGCCTTCTGCGGCCTGCGGAAGCAGGCAGAAGTACTGTTCACCCGGTGCCCGGCTCAAAAGACCATATGTAATCTCATGAGCGGTTTCCATATTCAAAAGCCATTTCTCCAGTTCCTGTCCGCCATCCACCTTGTATCCTTCTGCATTGATCACATTGTGTGCGGCATCCACCGTCCACTCATCCAATACCTGTCCGGAATCATTCAGTATTGCCATGTTGTAAAAACGAATCATCTTGAGGCTTCCCTCTGCAAGCTCAAATGTATCGCTGATGGAAGCAAATGCCTCCGTCTCCTCTTTCGTCAGAAAAACCCTGAGAGGAGGATCATACATAGTCTCTGTCTCATCCTGAAGGAGGATGGTACCGGCATGCTGCAGTTTATCTCTCATTTCAGCGTTCTCCTCTTCCATTTCACCTGACGGCCTCTCAGCAGCGTCGGCAACACGCTCCGAAGATCCAAAGAAAGCCAGAAGCCCGCTTATGCCAAGGAACACGGCGATTATCCGGATCCGGTTCTTTCTCATTGCTCATCCCTCCGCCTTTGTCAGTGATATGAAACGACCGTATAGCTGATACTGGTATCTGAATTGTAGGTATTTCCATTCTTATCGGTGTGCTGACGGGTTACCACCTCTGCCGGGTCGAGATAATACTTATGCCCCCAGGAAGACACGATATATTTTCCATCCTCCGTGACACCTGTGATAACCATGTCATGCGCCGAGATCGGATGTGGTTTTCCGCCGTCTGCCGGATAAATATTGCCATCATAATAGTGTATGATCACCTGTTTCCCATCATAGAGAAGCGTATCTATATTGGCCGGACTTACATTATCGGTAATTTTTGCATCGCAGTTCACGCCCCGGTCTTTCAGGAAGCCTTCAATCAGTTCTTCTCCTTCTTCCGGATACAGACCTTCAAACTTCTTTCCGTCATTATACTTTGTAGTATAAATATCCGCAAACAGGGCGTCATAATTCAGGTCCCCGTTCTTGTCATACATCGGATAACCGAATGTTTTTTCAAAATCTTCTTCCCGTCCCTGAAAATGTACGAATACTGTATTCAGCAGTGCCACATATGCGCAGCCGGTGCTGTTCATTTTCTTGTAAAACTCGTCCAGCTGCGTGGAATTCAGATTCAGATCCGGATTATTCTTTTTCAGGATATGATTGTAGATCCACTGCTTTTTCTCTGCATCTCTGCCCTTTAAGGATCCCTGATTTCCTCCGTAGCTTCCCTTGTTATCAAAAACAATATTGTCCACTTCATACGGTTCCACCGTATGGGAATCCGGACGGTTGCGGTAATATTCCTGAACGCTCTGAATCCATTGTTTCAGCTTGTTGATGTATTTTTCCACGACGGTCCTGATGCGTTCTGCGATCCTCCGGATGGCGTCGGCGGCGGTTCTGGCCTGTCCGGTCAGTGCCTTTTCCGTTGCTTCATAATTCCGCGCGATCTCTCTGAGGATGCTTCCGCAGGCACGGACGCTGCGCCCCTCCTGTTGTACACCGGTCTCGATTCTCTGAAGCACGGACCGCACGGACGCCCATTGTGCTCCGATCAGTCTGGTCCGGGCATGTCGTATACTGTCATCATACCGGTCAAGAGTCCGTCCCAGCCCTTCCAGAGTGCTGCCTGTATTTTTGATTGCATTGATGTTAATATCAAAATCTGACATGATCCAACCTATTCCTTCCTGTTCCGGCCGGGAACAAATCCGATGATCTCTGCTTCTGTCAGGATTATAAACCGTACAATTCTATTTTTGCATACATTCAGACAAAATGCACGGATTTTCGGATGAAATGCACAAAAAGAGAGTCATGGAACCACTTGTTTCCATGACTCTCCATTATTTCTATTCGGTCTTTTCCGGTCCTGCGATGTCTTTGTAACAGGCCAGGAATTCCTCCAGCGTCAGCTCGTGTTCCATGATGTAGGTCGCAGCTTCCACGCCTACATAGCGGAAATGCCAGGGTTCGTAGATAATTCCGGTCACATCGTCCCGGCCTTTCGGGAAGCGGAGGATAAAGCCGTATTCCTGACAGTGTGCGAACATCCACTGGTACATGGCCGTGTACTCCAGAGACTCATTTTTGGTCTCGTAGTACTGGTCCGTGATGTCCGCGGCCAGCCCGGTCTGGTGTTCGCTGGTTCCGGGGCGGGCGACGATGGTGGCGGCCACATCCTCATCTCCGTACTGTTCCACCTTTCGGTTGAACAGGAAGGTCTGGGTGTCATAATCCCGGTACCCGGAGGATAAAAATACCGTGTTGCCGGCAGCCCGGCAGTCCGCGACGAACTGTTCCATGGCGGGGATGATCCGGGTATCCAGCTGGATTCCTTCGATGGTTCCCACCTCGGGGGTATAATCCTCTACGGAATTCCAGGGATTGGCCAGAATGAATTCCCAGTCTTCCACATTGATATCCGGAAGATCCGCAGGTCTGTCGGAAGCTTCTTCGGAAGCGGTTTCTTCCGTTTCTTCCGGAGATTCTTCGGCGGTTTCTTCCTTTTCAGCCGCTATTTCCCCTTCGGAAGTCTCCTGCACCGCTTCGGCGGAGGCCTGCTCCGTGTTGGTTTCGGCCGGTCTGTCGGCTTTTCTTCTGCGGTTTACCAGCACCACCGCCGCGATGATCATGCCGATCACCGCCAGCAGAAGGATGATGCGGAGCAGGATCGCTTTTCTCTTCTGTTTTTTCCGGCGGGCCAGAGCCGCCCTGGAAACAGGTTTGTGAGAGGCAGAGCGAGTGCCTCCGGAGTGTGTTCCGTAATTTCCGGGACGGGCGGAGGGACGCGCTGATTTTTCATTCGGTTTTGATTCTTTATTCATAGGTACGATTCATTTCCTTCAATCTCGGTCCGGAACTGTGCAGCAATTCCTCCGGATCGATCCGTTTCAGTCTGTTGGTTTCGATGAGCTCTTCTGCCCGGGCAAGGACTTCGGGGATCAGGATCCGTTCCGGCGCATGGGCGTCGGATCCGATCACGGCCGTGCAGCCTTCCTCTCCGGCGATCCGCCAGAACAGGGGATCCGGATAATTCCGGTGAGTCCCGATGCCCAGCATGTTGATCTCCAGCGGAATGGCCAGCTCGTTGGCGTTTCTGCAGAGTCTCCGCATCTCCTGTTCATACAGAAGACGGTCCCCGGTAAAATGGATCAGATCCGGGTGAGCCAGATACAAAAAGCAGCCGGTTTTCATCCCTTCCGTTACCTGATCCACATAGGCGGTCAGAGTCGCCGGATCTTCGGTGGGTTCACCGCAGTAGGTGCCTCCGATCTCATTGCCCAGGAGATGCTGCCCCTGGATCAGGTAATCCACCGGATATGGCTTCAGAAAATCCAGGAGTCTTCCGAACAGCGCCGGGTAATACTCGACCTCCAGTCCGATGTAGATGCGGATCTGATCCCGGTATTCCTCCCGGAGAGCCAGAAGAGTCTCCATATAGTCCGGAAACTGCTCCGGGCGCATCCGGAATCCAGAATAGTAGTCCCCGTCAAAAAGGTACGGCGAGTGATCCGAAAACCCCAGCGCCGTAAGCCCCAGACGGATGGCATTCTCGATATACTCCCGTTCCTCCCCCACGGCATGGTTGCAGCGGGGCGTGTGGGTGTGAAAATTGCTTTTATATTCCATTACCGGTCCTCCCGGAAGTAGGACAGCCCCAGGCTTGCCGGCGGCTGGTTTTCCTTCTTTTTCCGGAAGGAGACCACCACCAGGACCACGATGGTGACCACATAGGGCACCATCTGTACCAGATCCGTCATGTAGCTGGAGATATGGATCCCCAGAACACCGGGCAGAAACTGATACAGCCAGTACAGCATACCGAACAGATAGGCCCCCCAGATGGCGTTCAACGGCTTCCAGGTGGTGAAGATCACCAGCGCCACGGCCAGCCAGCCCAGGGCTTCGATCTGCCCGGTGGTGGCCCAGATCCCCTGATTGTAGTCCAGCACATAGTACAGGCCGCCGATTCCGGAAATCCCGGCGCCGATGCAGGTCGCCAGATATTTGTAGCGTGTCACGTTGATGCCGGCCGCGTCCGCGGTTCCGGGATTTTCTCCCACCGCCCGCAGATTCAGGCCGACACGGCTTTTATTCAGCACAAAATGCAGGGCCACCGCCATGATGATGGCCGCATAGACCAGAAAGCCGTAGCTGAAAAGGATCTCGCTCACCGTTCCGAAGGAGGACGAAAGAACCGGCATCTTCTTCGAAAACGAAGCGTACGCCAGAGGCGCCGCCGTGTAGCTGGCACCGTTCAGGATGAACACGCCGAAGAAATTGGCGACGCCCATGCCGAAGGTGGTCAGCGCCAGACCGGTCACGTTCTGGTTTGCCCGAAGGGTGATGGTCAGGAAACTGAAGATCAGCCCGCCGAGCATCGACGCCGCGACGGCACAGAACAGAGCCAGAAGAACGCACACCCAGCCCTTGGGGTTCGGAGAAAGCTTTTCATAAAAGTAGGAGCTTGCAAAGCCCGCAAAGCCGCCCAGATACATGATGCCGGGAACACCCAGGTTCAGGTTCCCGGATTTTTCGGTGATGATCTCTCCCATGGAGCCGAACATGATGATGGTCCCGAAGGGAATGGCACGAAGGATCCATGCAATCAGACTGCTGTTCATGCCTGTACCTCCTTTCCGGAGCCCCGGAAGATCATCCGGTAGTTGATAAAGAATTCGCTGCCCAGGATAAAGAAGAGGATGATCCCCTCGATGATGCTGGCCGCAAAATCGTTCAGGCTGTAGGCCGAAGCAATCTCGGAAGCGCCTCTGGACAGAAAGACCAGAAGGAAGGAGATCAGGGCCATATAGAAGGTGTTGAACTTCGCCAGCCATGCCACGATAATGGCGGTGAAGCCCTGGCCGCCGGCGGAGGCCGTGGAGATGGTCTGATCCCGTCCGGCCACGATCAGGAAACCGGCAAAACCACAGATGGCTCCGGAAATCAGCATGGTCCGGATGGTGACTTTGCGCACATTGATCCCGGCGTACCGGGCCGTGTTTTCGGATTCTCCCACAACGGCGATCTCATACCCCTGCTTGGAATATTTCATATACAGGAACATTCCGAACATAAGCAGGATCACGGAAAGAATATTGATGGTATATCTCTGATTCAGGATATCCGGCAGGAAGGTGATTCCGAACTGGGGGAACCAGCCTGCCTGATTCGACATGTTCAGTTTTCCCAGAGAGGAAGCCTGCCCGCGCATGATGTTGGTCATGCAGGCCACGATGCTGGTGGCCACATAATTCATCATCAGGGTGAACAGAGTCTCGTTGGTGTTCCAGAAGGCCTTGAAAAACGAAGGGATCATGCCCCACACGGCACCGGCCGCGATGCTGGTCACAAACATGACCAGGAAAAGAAGGGGCGTGGGCAGGGACTGCCCGCAGCGCACCATCACCAGGGCGGTCACCAGACCTCCCACAAGGACCTGGCCTTCGGCTCCCACGTTCCAGAAGCGCATGCGGAAGGCCGGCGCCAGGGCGATGCCGATGCAGAGAAGGGTCGCCAGATCCCGCAGAGCCCAGGAAAAACGGATGGGCGTCATGAAGGTTCCGTCAAACATGACCCGGTACACCGACAGCGGATTCAGCCCCGTCACAAAAAAGATAAAGAAGGCATCCACCACCAGAGCCAGAAGGATGGCAGCGGCGCGCACAAAGATCTTTTTCCCCATGGTGACCGTATCGCGTTTTACGATACGCACCGCGGGTTCACGATGTACCGAATGATTACTGCTCACGGGCTGTGCCCTCCTTTCTGAGATTGGTCATCAGCATACCCACCTCTTCTTTTGTGGTGCTCCGGGCATCCACGATCCCGTTGACCCGGCCTCCGCAGAGAACCAGGATCCGGTCGCAGAGATCGATCAGCACGTCCAGATCCTCCCCGACATAGATCACGGCCACACCGTTTCTTTTCTCTTCATCCAGCAGATTGTATATGGTATAGGAGGTATTGATATCCAGCCCCCGCACCGCATAGGCCGTCATCAGCACCGTCGGTGCCTCGGAGATCTCGCGCCCCACCAGCACCTTCTGCACATTGCCGCCGGAAAGCCTGGATACCGGAGTGGACAGGCTGGGCGTCACAACCTCCAGCTCGTCCTTCACCCGTTCCGCCATGACCCGGGGCGCCTTTACGTCGGTGAACAGGGAATGTCCCTTGCCATAGGTCTTCAGAAGCATATTGCCCGTCATACCCATGGAGCCCACCAGCCCCATGCCCAGTCGGTCCTCCGGCACAAAGGCCAGATGCACGCCGGCGTTCCGGATCTTCCGTGGAGATTTTCCCACCAGCTCCATGGCGACATTTTCGCTGCCGCGCTCAAAAAACTCGATGCTGCTGCCCGCGGCCGCCGGCTGCAGACCGGCAACTGCCTCCAGAAGCTCCTTCTGCCCGTTGCCGGAGATCCCGGCGATCCCCAGAATCTCGCCTCCGTACGCGTCAAAGCTTACATCGTTCAGTACCTTCACGTCCTCCAGATTATATACGGTCAGGTTCCGGACCGAAAGCCGCCGTACCGGGTTGACCGGTTCGGAGCGTCCGATATTCAGTTCCACCTTGCGTCCCACCATCATCTCCGTCAGGGATGCCTCCGTGGCTTCTGCGGTATCGATCTCATCCACATACTCTCCCTTGCGGAGAATGGCCACCCGGTCCGAGATGGAAAGCACCTCATGCAGCTTATGGGTGATGATGATCACGGACTTGTTGTCCGCCTTCATATTACGGATCACATTGAACAGACGTTCCGTCTCCTGGGGCGTGAGTACCGCCGTGGGCTCATCCAGGATCAGGATATCCGCCCCTCGGTACAGAACCTTGACGATCTCCAGGGTCTGCTTCTGTGAAACGCTCATTTCGTAAACCTTCTGCTGGAAATCCAGCTCGAAGTGATATTTTTCGCAGATTTCTTTTACCCGGGCCTCGATGGCCTTCAGGTCGAATTTTTCGTTTTTCTCCAGTCCGAGGGCGATGTTCTCCACCGCTGTGAAAACATCGATCAGCTTAAAATGCTGATGGATCATCCCGATCCCCAGGTCATAGGCGTCTTTCGGCGAACGGATCTCAGCCGTTTTCCCGTTCACAAGGATCTCGCCGGCATCGGGATAATAAATCCCGGCAATCATGTTCATCAGCGTGGTTTTTCCGCTTCCGTTCTCTCCCAGCAGAGCCAGGATCTCGCCTTTTCTGATATCCATGGAGACATCATGGTTGGCGACCACCTTTCCGAAGGTCTTTGTTACATGTCTTAACCGGACTGCATAATCCAAAGGTGCAACCTCCCTGCTTATGAAACGTGTAGGGGCTGCCGCCCGAAGGCAGCAACCCCATTGTTATCTGCATGTATAAAAGCAGCTGCGGTCAGATCTTACTGAACCGGATCTGCATCCTCGGTGATGCCGTCGATACGCAGAGCAAAATACGGAGCGCTCCGGATCGTGGATTCATCAAAGTAGCCGTCGTGGATCGCTTCCACGGTCTCGCCCTCGTAGATCGGGGTCATGGTGGACCAGTCCATGAAGGAAAGGTCGATCGGTGCAGACTCAACGGCTGCGCCGTCTACGGTGAAGGTTGCGGTGTCAAATACATGGAGTTCGCCGTTCTTCAGCTGCTCTTCGATTTCGGCAACCTTCTCTGCGGTTCCCTCGGCGCAGGACTCGCCCAGCGGAGTGATGGCCACGGCTTCTTCATTGTAGCCTTCGGCCCAGTCTGCAGCCACTTCTTCTCCGTTCATCATGGTCTCGAAGAGGTATTTGTAATAGACCTTCCAGGTGTTGGTAGCAGAGGTAAGTGCTGCGGTAGGAGCGGTCTCGATCATGTCGATGTTGTATCCTACAGAGTAGCAGATCTTGCCGGAATCCAGCAGCTTCTGGGTGGAAGCCGGAGCGCCCGTGGAGTCTGCGTGCTGGCCGATGATGACACAGCCCTTTGCGATCAGCTGTTCCGCTGCGGCTGCTTCCTTGTCGATATCGAACCAGGAATTGGTGTACAGAACCTCCATCACAACATTCGGAACCACGCTCTTGATTCCCAGATAGAAAGCAGTGTAGCCGGAAACAACCTCTGCATAGTTGTACGCGCCGACATAACCGATCTTCACATTTCCGTCCGCGTCAAAGCTGTCCGGCTGTACATCCGCTGTCAGCGTGCCGCTCTCAAGCAGCTCGGCAAGCTTCATGCCGGCCACGACGCCGGACACATAACGGGATTCATATACCTTTGTAAAAGCATTCTTGAAATTGGGGCAGCCGCTGATGGCAGCAAAATCACCGGTCATGGATACAAACGTGGTATCCGGATATTCCTGTGCTGCCATGACCATGAAGGTCTGGTGTCCGTAGCTGTTGGAAACAACGAGATTGCAGCCCTGGCCTACCAGGTCAACCGCGGAATCATAGCAGGCGGAATC
>CAMOUV010000079.1 GCA_946626695.1 uncultured Blautia sp. | reverse complement strand
CTGTCCACCAGTCTCGCAAGACCGGTGCTCAGAAGCTTGGTCGTGCCCAGAAACATCTTGGAATAAAAGCCGTCCGTCCACTGCCACACAAAGGCAAAAAGGAAACAGGACATGACGATGGGCTTGGTCTGCGGGAGCATGATCCTGGTAAAGGTCTTGAGCATGCCGCAGCCGTCCACATAGGCGGCTTCCTCCAGATCCACCGGGATATTGCGGAAGAACTGACGGATCATAAAGATATAAAGTCCGTTCTTGAGTCCCATACAGCCGGCGCTCATCAGATAATACGGGAGTACATTTCCTCTCAGGTTGATCGTGCTTCCTGTGGTCAGCTTAAAGATCCCCAGCACATCGAAAAACTTGAAATGCAGATGCAATGAGCTGGCGATGGTCTGCGGCGGGATCAGGATCACCAGGATCACGCAGGCAAACCAGAATTTTTTCAATGGAAACTCGAAACGGGCAAACCCATAGCCCACAAGAAGACATACGGTAACCTGCAGAAGCGCGATGGTCAGAGAGATCACCAGCGAATTGACGATCGCCTTGCTGTAGCTCATCAGTTCCGCCGCCAGACGGTAATTATCGGTCGTAAAATGCTCCGGAATGGAGATCACGATCGGATTATACAGATCGGCCTCGGTCATGAAGCTCACGGAGATCTTGTTGAGGATCGGCTGCAGGATCAGAAAGCACAGGCCGAAAAGCAGGATAAACCGCGCGATCGCGACCGTCCATTTCATGACTCCTCTTCGCAGGACATATCCCTCCGAAAGACGGTTTCGCTCCCGGAAGCTCATCTGTTTGCTGTATTCGGTTGGTTTCTCCTTGGGTTTAGTCATAATAATAAACTCCTCTCGAGATCACCAGGGATGTAATGCCGATGAACGCCAGGATCAGAAGGAAGTACACCCAGCTCATTGCCGATGCCGGACCGTAGCGAAGCTGTTCGATCATGACCTTCTGGATTTTCTCGATCACGGCATTGTCCGAACGCATGGAAAAATCCACCACGGTATAGATCCAGTTGACGAGGAACAGAGAACTGATCATCGGGAATGTGATCTTCCACAGACTCTCCCACTTTGTACAGCCCTCTATATCCGCTGCCTCATACATGCTTTTCGGGATGGTCTGCAGCCCGGAAAGGAAGATGATGATCTGAATTCCGGATGCGATCGCCACATCATAGATATGGTCGATCAGATCGAAGATCGTCTCAAAGGCCCGCACACCCACTCCGGAGGTGGTCAGGATCGTCTTCAGCGCCGCAGTGATACTGACGCCTTCGGTCGTCTGTTCGATCGTGTTGGCCAGATTGGCCATCAGCTGGTTGTTGGATTCCAGACCGATGATCACTCCCGAGGAAAGAATGACCGGCAGGAAGAAGATCGCTCTTACCAGCGCTCTTCCGTGAAATTCCTGATTCAGGATCAGCGCCATAAAGAAGCTGAATACGATGATCGCCAGAGAGTAGACCATCATCCTCGTGATTTCTTCCACAAGAAGACGGTTGAACTCCGGATCCACCAGAAAAGCATCTTTATAATTTGTCAAGCCTTCCCAGATGGGATTGAAATTCGCCGCTCCCAGTTCCACCGTGCAGAAGCTCATATAGAGAGACTGGAACAGAGGCTTCACCATAAATACAAGAAAGCCAATGATAAAAGGCATGATAAACAGGTACCCTGCTTTCGCCTTTCTCCTTTGTAGCCCCACATATTTCCTGCGTTTCTTCATGTACATACACCTCGTTGTCAGCGAACAACCTTGTAATCTCTCGCCGGAACGGTCACACCGTCTTCCTTCGCATCGCTGTATCCGTAATTGACATACACCTTTGTGCCGTCCTCGTATTCCGTACAGGACAGCACCGGGGTAAGGTTCCTGTGTCCCACCATCTCCTGCGAGAAGGTATGACCCAGTTCTTTTTCATATCGTTCGTAGATGGAAAGCATCTCTTCTTTCCAGTCGTCATAGCAGGACCCGTAATACTCGGTATACAGAGTCTTCTGCAGAACGAACGGAGTCTCCTTCATAAGAGTGAAGGACAAACCGGCTCCGTATTCCGCCGAATACAGGAGTTCATCCTCCGTATTTCCGCAGATGTTCAGCGGATACCCGGTATAGTTGACCCGGCCGTGCACAGCCAGCTGGAAGAACGGTATACACTCGTCCAGGATCGTATATTCACTCCCCCGGAGATCTACGTTCGTCACCAGTCTGCAGTAAGGCACCGCATAATCGTTCCCCATATTCACACAGAGGGCGGTACCATTCTCGGAGAGTTCCTTCAGCTTTTCCTCCTGCTGCTTCAGCACAGACTGACGGCTGAAGGTCTGCTTTTTGTAGAAGTCGGAGGAAAGATCCTTGCCGGTATCCTCAAAGGAAATCCCTGTGCCATAGACCTCCGCCGCTTCCGCCAGGGTTTCTGTTGTTTTCTGCGCTTTGTCCGTGTGCAGCAGGTAATAGGCCTTCAGGTCATCCCGCTCCGAATAAGTCACCTGGCTGTATTCCAGCAGGGAAACTCTTTCCTTGCTGATGTTTTTGGCGGCGTCTCTGTAGGAGAAGAAGCCGTCCAGAAGGCTGCTGTTGATGGCGTACTGGGTGATCCCGTTCAGATACAGATCCACGCCCAGGTCACGGCTGGTCTTTGACAGACTTTCCAGGTCTGCTTTCTTCCCCAGAGAGGATATCAGGTCCACATCGTTCATGACCTTCTGTTTGACCCCGCCGTTGCACCAGCCGGAGAGCTTGACCGACAGATTTCCGATGCTTTCGGAGAGTTCACCGATCATTTCCTCCGCTTCTTTGTAGGTGGTAAGCTTTAGAGGCTTCGAAACCGGAACGCCAAGGATCTGCCGTACCTTATCCACGGCACCGACGATCTCCACCTCCACCGGAGTGCTCTCGTCCGTATTCATGGCAAGGGCTTCCCCGTAACGGTTCTGCAGATAGGTGCCATAGCTCTTTGCCATCGTCACATAATCCGGAGCATCGATAAAGTGATACCGCTGGGACAGGTTCTCATCCGGAAGCTCATTCACATACATGTAAATGTCGCTGTTGGCGATATCGCCGACGTCATATTTTTCACGCTGGCTGATGCTGTAAACCGCATTCACAAAATTGTAGCTGTTGTTCTTGCCGCTGATATCCGCCTGGATGGAAGCATAAGAGTTACCGTCCTCCAGGATGCACAGGAATGAATCCTCTCCGCTCGAGATGCCGTACACGCCATAATATGCTCTGGTATTGTGCACCACGGCGTCTCTGGAAAGGGCCATGTCCCAACCGTACACATTCGTGTAATAGCTGCTCTGGGAAACCTTTCCGTTATTGAAATCAATAATGGAACCGCCTCCCTCCGGCACCAGGAGAAAACCCGAGTCGGAGGTCCCGCCTGCTCCGAAGTACGGAAGCGGCGTCAGTGTATACATCGGATAATCCTGCCGGTATTCCAGATCCTTCAGCGGAATCTCCACTACCAGATCATCTCCGTCCAGCCGGTATATCATGTTTACGTTAAAGATCGGTTTGTCAGAGGTCTTTTCCGCGCTGCTCAGCGCTTTGTCCGCTTCATAGTCTTCGTATGTATAGCCGGCTGCCTCGAAGTATTCCTGCAGCTTGCTCTTTACATTATCCTTCGTCTGGTCACGGAGCACATAGATCACTTCCTGCTCGATCACAGGATACGCTGCGACCAGTTCTTCTTTATTGTCTTTCTTCCCAAGCTTGTTGATGTCATACTTTTTATAATACTGCTGCGCCAGATCCTTTTCCTTGGGACTCATGGTATCGGTCCATTTGTCAAACAAAGCAGCCGTCGTCACAGGCGGAATGACAAACTCCTTCTCCACGTCTCCCAGGGAATAAAGAACCTTGACATAATCGTCCCCCTGTTCGATATCGTAGATTCCGTTCTGTATGCTGAAGCTTTCGGTGTTATAGGTAACCTCCAGGCCCGCTGTCATGGAATACGACATCAGGAGCGTGGACTGCAGCTTTGCCTTCTCATCATTGAGCGCTTTCGCATCCGAAGCTGCCCCCTGCGGATTGGAATACCAGATTTTTCCGGTGTCCTTCACCTCCACCGTGAACTGTGTGGTTGCCGGATCCATCGTGAAAAGGAGACGGTCATTTTCCATGATGACCGGATCCTTTCCTCCCTCATAGCCATGGATGGGGATCGGCTCCACCTCTTCAGGCGCTCCCTTATAGTTCATGATCACATACACTGCACTGGCCACCAGACCCAGCATGATCACCGGGAACACCAGACCTCTTATCGTCTTCCGGATCCTGGCATTCCTCTCCGTCTGTCGTTCTGTACTTGCTTTCTTCGTGCTTTTCATCTGCTCTACGCCTCTATCAAACGCTTTTTCTGCAGGCTACATCCGGAACAGCATTTCTCTCGCCAGCGAGATAAAATAAGACACGCCCTGGGAGATCATGCTGAAGAAGATCATCATGAGGAAAATCATCACCAGCATGGCGAACAAGGTAGCCACCGTAAACAGAAGATTTTTACCGACACCGTACTCATGGATCTGTCCCATCGCCGTGATAATCAGGATCACCGTATAGATCAGGGAGAGCATGCTGAGGACGGAGTAAAACTGCATCTCATCTTTGGTAAAGCCGTTGCTCAGGATCATCAGCGGAAACTGGATCAGGGGATACGGCGTCAACGCATAGCACGTGGCCATATAGACCTGTCCAAGCCTGCCTTTTCCGTCAAAAAGCGTGGTAAGCGCCCAGTTGCCGATCACCCACAGACCCAGCGGAAGCAGGATGCTTGCCAGATACAGAAAGATATTCAGATCCTCCCAGTAAACCTGCATGACGATAAAACTGGTATATCGCAGCTTCAGAATACGTACCACGAGAGAAAGGATCAGGATCGTGTTGGCCGCAGCCATGGTCCCTCGTTTCTCGTGTGTCAGATCCCAGAAACCGTCCAGCGGATGCGTCATGCAGTACAGCGCGAATTTCAGGGAATCCCAGTATTTTCCCAGCCGGGGATGGCCGGATTTCGATCGGCTCTGTGCTGTCGTCATAGCTTCTTCTCCTGCATCTGGAAGTATTCGTCCGTATCGATCTCATGCTTCAGGGCCCGGATCTTACCGATGCCCAAAGGTATCAGGAACAGCAGAAGGATCACCACGATGATCCACACGATATGTTCCTCCACCCATTCTTTACGATATTGCTTAAAGGCCTTTGAATAATTTTCGTCATCGTACTTGATCTCGAAATACTCCATGGCCTCTTTGTATTTTTCCTGTCTTAAAAGAGCCCGTCCGATCCCGATATAGGCCAGATCATAGTTTCCGTTAAGCGCCATCACCCGTTTCCAGGCTTCACCGGACTCTTCGTATTTGCCCTGGTCAAACAGCTCGATCGCGGAATAGACAAGATTCCCGAACTCCGTAGGGACAAAGGTCGTGATGGCACAGTCCAGCGTATCCAGCACATAAAGCTCGTGTCCGATGTGCTCCAGCGCAACCGGCTTGCGGAAGTATCCGTCCATGTTGCCGTTTCCGCCAAAGGCAAAAACCATACGCCCCTGGTCGTCATAACCGAAAAGCCGTCCTCTGTTCCGGTCCAGGCAGACGTAAATATCATTTTCCATGACCGTTACGTCCGAGAAATAGGAAGGTCCTTCGTAACCGCCGCCCGAACCGTTGAGATACAGATCGCCATAGACCGGCCACTCTCCGTTCCGGACAAGGATATCATTTCCCATCAGATTGAGCTTACGGACCGCATCCGCCTGTCCGCTCCGAAGGTCATCGCTGCTGACCGCGCCGGTGCAGGCATAGATAAAGCCCTCGTAATCCATGTAGATATTGTCATATTCGGTAGGAACAAAAGATTCCATCTGGGTTCTCTGCTCCTGGGTGGCCAGTCTTTTCCAGATGTAGTCCGTCCAGTCATAGGTGACCTTTGTGGCACCGACAAAACCGGAAAAAGTCCCGTCACTCTCGTACTTGATCAGGCCCTTGTTGATACCGGTCGCAATGCAGTATACCCGGTCCGCGGTATCGATCGTGATCTTGTTGGGCTGGAAGGCCACAGCCGGATCCAGCGTATTATCCACCGGTTTATCGAACTGCATCAGGTAATTCAGATCCGGATCCAGTTTGAGGATCCTCGCATTTCCCTGATCCGCGATGAAGAAGCATCCTTCCTCCGAGACAGCCACATCGGTGGGATTGGAGAATGTCGTGACGTCCACATCTCCCTGGAAACCGTCGATGATACGCGTAACGTCCAGAGCTTCCGCGGAATGTCTTTTGATCTCCAGGATACGGTTGTTGCCGCTGTCACAGACATAGATCAGATCCTTATACACATACAAACCCGAGGGGCTGACCATTTTCTGTTCCAGTCCCAGATCGGAGGAGGTGAACACCTTGCTCACCGAATACAGATCCGGGCTGTACTGCACATCGCCCCAATAGTCATAATTATATGTATACGAGGTCTCCTCGGCTTCTGCCGTGCCGGGAGTGCACAGGAGCATTCCGGCCAGCGCCAGAACCGTTCCGGTTATTTTCCATCTCTTCATAGATTCAATCCTTCAGGCCCGAGCTTGCCATGGTTTCCAGTATCTGGCTTTCTGCAAAGATAAAGATCAGGATCGGTACGATCATGACCACCACCAGGACGGCTGCGCCCTGGCCGGTACGTGCGATGCCGCCGCTCTGAATCTGCTGCAGTGCATAGACCAGCGTTTTTCTTTCTTCGGAATAGATATAAGTTGCCGCCCTGTTGTTCCACAATCCCTGTACGGAGAAAATGATCAGCGTCATCCAGGCCGGCTTGACGTTCGGCATGACGATTCTGGTGAACACCTGCCATTCGTTTGCCCCGTCGATCTTTGCCGCTTCGATCAGGGAGGTGGGAAGTCCTTCCATAAACTGCTTCATCAGGAACAATCCCATCGGGGACGCGAAAGCCGGGATGATGATGGCCCAGTACGTATCGATCCATCCCAGCTTGTTGAGGATCAGATAGTTGGGGATCTGTGTCACATAGCCGGTGAACATCATGGCTACGGTTACGATCTTGAAAAAGGTTTTTCCTCCGGGGAAATCATACTTTGCCAGGACAAAAGCCCCCATGGAAGCAATGATCAGATGACCGGCCGTTCCCAGCAGCGTGATGAATACCGTGTTGAAGAGGTATCTCGTGAATGTCACCCAGGATTTCCCCATCGTGACGAACAGGTCCGAAAAGTTGTCCAGCGTCGGATGCTGCGGAAAGATCCGCGGCGGAAACCTGAACAGCTCATCCAGCGGCTTCAAAGCACTGCTCACGGCATAGATTATAGGAAACGCCATGATGAACGCCACCACGATCAGAAACAGATACAGCACGATATCGCCGGCGATCGAACGGTTCGGCTTTCTCCTTGTGATGAGCTTTTTTCTGTATACCTGTTCTTTTTCTTTCTTTTTCTTTTTACTCAAGTTCCCACTCTCCTTAACAGGCCCTGGATCGCTTTATTGCAAAGGATCATGATCAGGAAGAGGATCGTTGCGATCGCGCAGGCATATCCCATCTCAAATCTGGAAAAGCCGTAGTCAAAAAGGTGCGTAACGATGGTCCGGGCTGCGTAGTCTGTGCTGGGGTAGCCGCAGAGCGCCATAGTGACCTCGCAGACATTGAAGGACTGCGTGATGGCCATGACCGCCCCGAAAAGAAGCATGGGCTTCATCGCCGGAAGAGTAATGAACCAGAGCTCCTGCCAGCGGTTTTTGATGCCGTCCATACAGCCGGCTTCAAGAAGCGACCTGTCGACTCCCTGCAGGCCTGCCACGAAGGAAAGGAAGCCGATGCTGAGACTCATCCACAAAATGACCAGCATACAGATCGGAAGCATATACTTCGGGTCGATCAGCCAGAGCTTGGGAGTGTCGATGATGCCCCAGTCCAGCAGAAGCGCATTCACGTACCCGTACGCGTCTCCGCGGAAGAACACGGAGAAGATCACATAACAGTTGCCTGCGATGGACGGTGCGTAGAATATGATGACCGCCACGCTTCGTACCCATCGGGGCAGCTCATTGATCAGCCATGCGAACAGGAACGAAAGGATATAGCCAAGCGGCCCCGTGATGATGGCGATCATAAACGTGTTCTTGATACTGGTCAGGAAAATATCGTCCTCCAGGATCAGGCTGATATAATTCTGCAGTCCCACAAAGCGGGGAGGCTCCAGGATATTGTAGTAGGTAAAGCTGTAATAGATCGAGGCAACCACGGGAAACACAAAAAACATGGCGAACAGGATCGCATACGGCGCCAGGAAAAGATAACACATCTTCCGCTGCTTTGCTTTCTTGACAGCCACTTTGAAATTATGTTTCCGCAGTGCGAAATACTTTCTGATGTACTCTCTCATAACTGTTTCCCCTGCGATCTGTCATATCCCGTCAGTCTACGGGCATGCCGAACTCTTTTCTCTTCTTTGTGATCTCCTCATCGATCCGGATGGAATAATCAATGATCGTTTCCCGGGAATCGGTCTTCTCGTTGATGACTTTCCGGATCGCGTTGCTGATATGACGTCCGGTATAGTATCCGCCGGGCACCTCCCGGATCCCCCGGGTCTCATCCCACTGTGCGCTGAGCACCTCAATATCGTCCAGGCTCCAGGACAGTCTGGAGAATGCATCCCGGTTGGCGGTGGCATACCGCGCCGAGGATCCCAGAAGAGCTTCGATCTCACGGCCAAACCGCACCTGTGTATCCGGTTCAGCCCACCATTTCATAAATCTCCAGGCTTTATTCTTCAGTTCCTGGTTTTCGGTCGAGATCATCATCGTAGCTGAACCGGTGATGAAATCGGAACGGTCGATATACGTGCTCCCGTCCTCCCTGGTGTATTCCGTTCCCGGGATCAGAGTGAAATCCCACAACCCCCGGATCTCCGGTGCAGAGACCATCAGGGTATTGTACGTGGAATACGGAGAGATTCCGATCGGCATCTCTCCCGAACGGAAACGGCTCACAAAATCGTATACCGTCGGGATTCCGTAATCGTTGAAATACCGGATGTAATCATCGAATGCCCGGATACCGGCTTCGTCGTCGACTCTGGTTTTGGTGCCGGCTTCGTTGTACATGTCTCCGCCATACTGGAACAGCAGGGAAAAATACAGCGACAGATCCGGAACATTGGACATGACGGCGGTTGTGGCTGCAGCCGCACTGCTGCTTCCTGCTGCCGAAGGGATTCCGACCGAAAGGTTGTTTCCCTGAATGGTCGGGAACATCTCGATCAGCTCCTGCCATGTCTGCGGTATGGACAGTCCCAGCTCCTCCAGAACATCTTTCCGGTAGAACATGACATTGAAGGTCTGTGTTTCCGGCACAGCATAAATATGCTCATCAAGCCGGTACTGTTCATACGAGCTTTCGGAATAGTGCGAAAAAACTTCCTCCCAGTCTTCGAACTGCGTGAGATCCTCCGCCGCGTTACGCAGCGCGTAGTTGACCGGCTGATCCGCTCCGACGGAAAGCACCACATTGGGGCCCCGGCCTGCCAGTACCGCATTCAGAAGAGCGGTCTGGTCGACGACCTCCACATTCACTTTCACTTCCGTACTCGGAGTGAAATCATCATCCACCATGGTTTTCAGGATGGTTCCCTGATCCCTTCCGGTCAGGATCCATACCTTTACGATGTCTTCATCATCACTGTCATACACATCGCCTACCGAATTATAATCCACCACGAAGGAGGCTCCGAAGGATTTTGCCTCATGGACGGCTCCGTCAAGCGTGGAAGCCTTGTCCCCGGGCGGTTCCGCTTCGGTACCGTATACTGCCAGATAGTCGATATCCAGCTTGGTCTCGCTCATGTTCAGCGAGGCCGTTCCGAGGGCAGTCACATTGTCCTTGAAGGTAATGAATTCGGTCGTGATCTTGTTGGGAGCCTTGCAGAAGCGCTCCAGCTGCTGCGCCACGGTCTGGGCGGTGGCGATGTTGTCGGCCTTCTGGCCGCTGTAGCTGACCATATCATCCACGATCTTGAAGAGACGCATTTTTTCCAGGTCCATGGCCTGCATGATCTCGGGGTAGGTCGTGTCGATATGATAATCTCTGTACACATCCGGATTGGCGCCGGTGTACACCAGAATCTTGCGGTAGATCTGATTCAGACGGAACGTGGAATCCTCCAGCTC
>CAMOUV010000078.1 GCA_946626695.1 uncultured Blautia sp. | reverse complement strand
ACTTCTGCCAGGGAAGCCAGCTCTTTGGAGAAGGCTTCGCCATTCTTGGTTTCTTCCACACGATAACGGGTATTCTCAAGAAGAACGATATCGCCGTCCTGCATTGCCTCTACGGCTGCCTTGGCGTTCGGTCCTACTACTTCGGGATCTGCCGCAAATTTCACTTCCTGGCCAAGGAGCTCGGAAAGACGTGCAGCTACCGGTGCAAGGGAAAGCTCCGGCTTCGGTTCTCCCTTGGGTTTGCCAAGATGAGAGCAAAGGATCACTCTGCCGCCGTCGTTTACCAGCTTCTTGATGGTGGGAAGTGCTGCTACCAGACGGTTTTCGTCTGTGATCTTGCCATCTTTCAACGGAACGTTGAAGTCGCAGCGCACCAGCACCTTCTTGCCTTTTACATTGATATCGTCAACCGATTTTTTATTCAGTCCCATAATTCGTCTCCTTTTTTCTGCTCCGGACCTCACCGGATGGTAAAGGGGCCCGGTCCTTTTACAGACCGGACCCCTGCCTGAGTCATTGCGTTATCTCTTATTCAATCAAGCGCCAAGAAGCTTTCCGAAGTGCTTGATGGTACGAACCATCTGGCTGGTGTAGGAGTTCTCATTGTCATACCAGGAAACAACCTGAACCTGTGTGGTTCCGTTGTCAAGCGGCAGAACCATTGTCTGGGTAGCATCGAACAGAGAGCCATAGGTCATTCCTACGATATCGCTGGAAACGATCTCGTCGGTGTTGTAGCCGAAGGACTCATTGGAAGCAGCCTTCATAGCGTCGTTGATCTGCTCTTTGGTCACGTTGCCTTCTACAACTGCGGTAAGGATCGTGGTGGAGCCGGTCGGGGTCGGAACACGCTGTGCAGCGCCGATGAGCTTGCCGTTCAGTTCCGGGATAACCAGACCGATAGCCTTTGCAGCGCCGGTGCTGTTCGGAACGATATTCACTGCAGCTGCACGGGATCTTCTCAGATCGCCTTTTCTCTGCGGTCCGTCCAGAGTCATCTGGTCGCCGGTGTAGGCATGGATTGTGCACATGATACCGGACTTGATCGGTGCGCAGTCGTTCAGAGCCTTTGCCATCGGAGCAAGGCAGTTGGTGGTACAGGAAGCAGCGGAGATGATCTTGTCGTCTGCAGTCAGCTGCTCATGGTTTACATTGTAAACGATGGTCGGAAGATCGTTTCCGGCCGGAGCAGAAATGATAACGTGCTTTGCGCCAGCATTGATGTGAGCCTCAGCTTTTGCTTTGGAGGTATAGAATCCGGAGCATTCCAGAACTACGTCTACGCCAAGCTCGCCCCACGGTGCATTGTTGGCATCCGGAATCGCATAGATCTTGATCTCTTTGCCGTCTACACAAATGGAATCTTCACCGGCCACTACGGTATCAGCCTTGGCATATTTTCCCTGTGTGGAATCATATTTCAGAAGATGAGCCAGCATCTTGGGGGAGGTAAGATCGTTAATAGCAACGATTTCGAATCCCTCAGCACCAAACATCTGACGGAATGCAAGACGACCGATACGACCAAATCCATTGATTGCAACTTTTACTGCCATGTTTAAATCCTCCTATAAAAAGTTGAATGGGTTTTGTAGGCAGCCCGGATAAAATGCGGGCACCAACCTATGGGATATTGTAACGAATTCCTGTATAAAATTCAAGAGGTTTTTCCGAAAACCCTTTTCTTTTTTATTCTTCTTTTATATTGCCCTTTCCCTTACTCTGCTGTTATAATACGCGTATTGGAGGTATCCGGTCATGTATACGGAATTCTGGGATTGTCATATGCATTCTTCTTTCTCTTCCGACAGCACTGCGCCTATGGAGGAGATGATCCGCAGGGCCATCCGTCTCGGCCTGCGGGGGATCTGTTTTACCGAACATTATGATCCGGACTATCCGGAGACGCCGGACCATCTGGACTTCTCTCCCGACTTCGCCTCGTACCGCAGCACGCTGTATGCGCTGCGGGAAACCTGGGGGCAGAAGATCCGGATCCTGTACGGAGTGGAACTGGGTCTGCAGCCCCACCTGGCCGGGACCTTTTCTTCTCTGATCCGGAAAGAGCCTTTCGACTTTGTCATCGGATCCTCCCATGTGATGGATCACGCAGACCCCTACTACCCGGATTTTTTTGAAGGAAAAGAAGAGAAAGCGGTGTACCGCCGGTATTTCGAGACGGAGCTTGCCTGCCTGCAGGCTTTTTCCGGCTTTGACGTCTACGGCCATCTGGACTATATTCTTCGCTACGGTCCCCGGAAAAACGCGGATTTCCGCTATGCGGACCATGCAGAGGTTCTGGATGCTCTCCTGACGGAGCTCATCCGGCGCGGGATCGGGCTCGAGCTGAATACCGGAGGGTTTCACTACGGTCTGGAGCAGCCGAATCCCTGCGAAGAGATCCTCGCCCGGTACAGAAAGCTGGGCGGCGAGATCATTACCCTGGGAGCCGATGCCCATGCCCCCGACCGGATCGCTTACTCCTTTGACCGGGCAAAAAATGTACTTCTCCGATGCGGCTTCCGTTATTTTACGGTCTTTACCCAAAGAACCCCCACCTTTTATCTCATTGAACCATAAGGAGGATCCCCATGGCAAAAAAAAGCTCCGGCGCCTCCGCCGGAAACATTTTTCAGGAACGGTTCGACCGTTTTTACGATGAACTGCAGTGGCTGTACTGCGAACTGTACGCCGACAATCCCTACGTCCGGATGCATCTGGATGACCTTTGCAGCCGGATCCGGGAGTATTATGAAGAACGTCCTGCGGATCTGAAGGCTTCCGACCGGAAACGGGAAGCCGATCCGGACTGGTACAAACGCAACGATCTTCTGGGCATGATGATGTATGTCAACGCTTTTTCCAAAACCCTCTCCGGGCTGGAGGAGCACCTGGACTATCTGCGGGAATGCAATGTCAATTATCTGCATCTGATGCCTCTTCTGGCCTCCCCGGCAGGCAGAAGCGACGGCGGCTATGCCGTTTCCGATTTCCGCTCGGTACAGCCGGAGCTGGGAACCATAGAGGACTTTGCCCGCGTCACCGGCGCCTGTCACCGGCAGGGCATCAATGTCTGTCTGGATTTCGTGATGAACCACACCTCGGAGGATCACGAATGGGCCAAAAGAGCCCGGGCGGGCGAGAAGGAGTACCAGGACCGCTTCTTCTTCTTTGACACCTTCGACATTCCTGCCCTGTACGAGCAGACCTGTCCCCAGGTGTTCCCCACCACGGCGCCCGGCAACTTCACCTGGGTGCCTGACTGTCAGAAGCATGTCATGACCACCTTCTATCCCTATCAGTGGGATCTGAATTACCGCAATCCCATCGTCCTGAACGAGATGATCTGCAATATGCTGTTTCTGGCCAACCAGGGGGTGGATATCGTCCGTCTGGATGCCGTGCCTTATATATGGAAGCAGATCGGGACCACCTGCCGCAACCTTCCCCAGGTGCATACCATCGTCCGGATCATGCGCATGATCTGCGAGATCGTATGTCCCGGCGTCCTTCTCCTGGGTGAAGTGGTCATGGCTCCGGACAAGGTCGTGCCTTATTTCGGCACGGTGGAAAAGCCGGAATGCCACATGCTGTACAACGTGACCACCATGGCCTCCACATGGCACACCGTCGCCACCCGGGATGTCTCGCTTCTCCGGCGGCAGATGGATATCGTGGCCTCTCTTCCCCGGGGATATATTTTCCAGAACTACCTGCGCTGTCATGACGATATCGGCTGGGGCCTGGATTATGAATACCTTCAGAATTTCGGCATGCAGGAAGCGCCTCACAAGAAATACCTGAACGATTTCTTCACCGGCCTGTTTCCCGGTTCCTTCGGCCGCGGGGAGCTTTACAACGATGATCCACGCCTGCAGGACGCCCGGCTCTGCGGCACCACGGCTTCTCTCTGCGGCATCGAAAAATACGGTTTTGAAGGGAACCGCGCCGGCGTGGAGTTGTCCGTACGCTATGTGATCACGCTGCACGCCTTCATGTTCTCCCAGTCCGGGATCCCGGTGCTGTACAGCGGCGACGAGATCGGCATGCTGAACGATTACACCTACAAAAAGGATCCGGATAAAGCGCCCGACTCGCGGTATCTGCACCGCGGCGATTTCCGCTGGGATCTGGCCGGAAACCGCAATGATCCGAAAACCGTCCAGGGAATGATCTTCCCTGCCCTGCTGAAGCTGGAAAAGATCCGTTCCTCCCATGCCGTATTCAACGCGGATGCCGCTTTGCGGACACTGGACACCTGGGATCCGTCAATCCTGGCTGTGGTACGGGAGACCGAAACCGAGAAGTTCATCGGGATCTACAACTTCAGCGAGCAGGACAAGGTTGCCTGGATCAACGAAGAAGACGGCACCTACACCGATCTTATTTCCGGACAGCAGCTTGAAGCCAGGGGCGTCATGATCCCCGCCTTCGGATGTTACTGGCTGCTCCGGAACTGACCGGAGCCGGCACCGTCCCGCAAAACCATCACACAGTATAAAAGAACTGTGTTCTTTCATCAACTCTTGAAAAAGTGAAAACGAAGCGGCTGGTTCTGCCCGCTTCCGTCGGGAAGCACCAGACCTGCGTTCATCAGATAGGCACCGGTATATTTTTTGCCGGTGCTTTTTTCTGTATAGATCCCGTCCGGATCCAGACCCCGGAGCCGCACGATCCGGCTGCGGGGATTCACCTCATACTGGAGCATGACGCCGTTCACGATGGCCTCGCTCCTGTCCCGTGCCGCAATCTCCCAAAGCACAAAACGATCCTGCACCCGCGGGTCGCACAGCCTGTAATAATCCCCGTTCAGAACCAGATTTTCTTCTTCCCGGTAAAGGGAAAGCAGATGGGCTGCCTGCTTTTTCTCCTCCGGAGAAAGCTTTGTCAGATCCAGCTCAAACCCGAAGGTTCCCGCCGAAGCGGCCACCGCCCTGGTCTCCACCGGAACGGTCCTCCCGGTCTGATGATTCGGGCAGACACTCACGTGAGCTCCCATGGTGCTGACAGGATAGGCAAAGGATGTCCCGTACTGGATCAGCAGCCGGTCGACGGCATCGGTATTGTCGCTGCACCAGATCTGGGGCGAATAATAGAGCATTCCCGGATCAAAACGGCCCCCGCCTCCGCTGCAGTTTTCGAGGAGAAGACCGGGATACCGGCTTACCAGAGCTTCCTGCATCTCGTAAAGTCCCAGCACATACCGGTGCAGCACTTCTCCCTGCCGGTCCGCCGGAAGTGCCCGGGAGTACACATTGGCAACGCTCCGGTTCATGTCCCACTTAATGTAATCCACCTTACAGGCATCCAGGACCTCGAAGATCTGCGCCATCACATGATCCCGGACCTCCTTCCGGGTGATGTCCAGGTTCAGCTGGTCTCTCCCCCGCACCGGTTCTCTTCCCGGAGCCGCCAGCGCCCAGTCCGGATGCGCCCGGTACAGATCACTGTCTTCGCTGATCATTTCAGGCTCGATCCAGAGACCGAATTTCAGCCCCATTTCGTGAATTCTGCCGGCCAGCCTGTCCAGGCCCTCCGGAAGCTTCCCGCGGTTCACATACCAGTCGCCCAGGGCTTTATTGTCGGAATCCCGGTTCCCGAACCATCCGTCATCCAGGACGAACAGATCCAGGCCGATCTCCTTGGCTGTCTTTGCGATCTCCAGGAGCTTGTCCTGATCAAAATCAAAATAGGTTGCTTCCCAGTTGTTCACCAGCACCGGTCTTGGTTTCCGCACATAGGGACTCCGGATCAGGTTATTCCGGAAAATGTCATGGAAAATATGGCTCAGCTTTTCCAGTCCCCCGGCGGAAAAGGTCATGACGGCTTCCGGGGCTTCAAAGGTCTCTCCGGGCGACAGTCTCCAGGAAAACTGATCCGGATGGATTCCCATAAGCAGGCGGGTCTGGCCTGTCTGGTCCACTTCCGTTTCACAGAGGAAGTTTCCGCTGTAGACAAAGGACATTCCATAGCAGTCGCCGAAAACCTCCGTGGTATCCGGCCTTGCAAGGATCGTAAAGGGATTGTAATGATGACTGGAGGTGCCGCGCCGGCTGCCGAAGGACTGGATCCCATGGCGAAGGGGACGCCGCTCCGGTCTCCGCTCCGAAACATGACCTCCGTAAAAGCACATCATGTCCATGTCGGAATCCGCAAATTCCAGCTGGGCTGAGAGCACCTTCTCCAGCGTCACCGGGAGACTTCCCTTGTTTTCCACCCGCACCGTACGGGTGATCACATCCGCCAGCGGAAAAACGCCGTAAAGGAGGTGCGCTTCCACGCCGCTGCATTTGTCCCGCATCAGGATGTCCAGCGTGCGGGCCTGCGTTTCATCCCCGAACAAAGCCGGCATCCCCTGCAGACTGTATTTCCCATCCAGAATCCTGTGGGATACATACCGGAGATCCAGGATCTGGGAACCGTCTGCCTGCCTAAGATCCAGGGCACAGATCCGGTAATCCCCGTTTCCGGCTCCGGAGTATTCCTTCATCAGCGTATCCTGGGAATAGGTCCGGTCCTCTCCCGTGTCAAAATAATTCGGCGAAAAGCCCCGGTCCAGAAAGACCTCCCGGTCTGCCCCCTCCCGTTCTCCGATGGGGGACCCGTAATACAGATGCAGCAGAACATTATAGCGCCCGATCTGCATCTGATAGCTGCTGTTTCCGGTGCGAAGAGAGAATACACCGGATTCCGGATCAAACCGGATGCACCGTTCCACAAGAAGGTGGTCCAGCACGGACAGCACCTCCTCTTCTGTCTCCGTAAGTTCGGCCGGCATGCCGCAGGCCAGAGAGCCGTCGACATTTTCTTTCCGGTCATCCAGGAACAGACATTCCTCCGGCTTCAGATCGAAACGCCGGAAGAATTCTTCATAGATCTCCCGGTCCGGTTTGGTCCTGTGGATCTCAAAGGAAACCAGCTTGCCCGTAACATCCGGCCAGAAACCCGCGCCCCGCAGATGAGCCAGAAACAGAACGCTGGAATAATTGGAGAGCAGATAAATCCCGTAACCGGCTTCCTTCAGCGCATGCAGACGGTTCCAGACCTCCGGCCTCGGGACCGCCATTTCCTCCGGAGCTCCGAAAAAGCAGCGGATCTGCCTTTCCAGGCCCGGATATTTCTTCACATATTTTTCGACCACATGGTCAAAGGGTTCATTCTCCAGATCGAATTCCTTCCACAGAGGATCCGGGAACACCGTATCCGCAAATTCCATCACCTCATCATGAGAAAAGCCATGCTCCGTGAGCATCTCATACCAGCGGAACCCGATCAGGATCCCGCCCACATCCAGCACGATGTTTTTTACCTTCTGCACATTGTTCATTTTCCGCCCTCTTTCCGTCAAAGAAAGCGGGACATATCCATTCCCGCTTTACAGTTTTCTCTATGCTATTGTATCTGACTCCCGCGTTCTGCGCAAGACAGGTTCTTCTATTTTGCAACTTTTCTGTAGAGCCTGTGGATCCAGGTATCTCCGGGACCGTCCAGCGAGGTCGCGTACAGCTTGCGGATCTTGTTCGTGATCAGTTCGATCAGAAGCGGCGAGAACATCATCAGCACGAACACCAGTACGATCATGCCGTATTCCATCGACTTCAGCGACAGAATATTCTGGATCATGACGGACAGGGTGAAAAAGATCAGCTGCATGCTGTAGATGATGGTCTTCCGGTAGGTATTGAGCGGCGCGTACACCGTACGCAGCGCTGCCATGTAGTTCCACCCGGTCACCAGGAAACAGGCGGTCCGCAGCATGTCTGCCCGTTCATAGGCGTTCGTGTTCACGATCAGGATCGCCACCACACAGCCGGTGATGGTCATGGCCGCCGGAAATGCGTTCATGAACACATGCCGCAGGAAGGTATGATCGATCTTCTCAAAATTGTTCTCCTGTGCCAGGAAGAAGGTAGGAATACCCACCGCGCAGGCGCTGATCAGGGACATCTGGATCGGTTCGAAGGGATACATATCCCCTGCAAAAATGGTGATCAGGGAAATCATCACCGAAAACATCGTCTTGATCAGGAACATGGATGCGGCCGTACGGATATTGTTGACCACACGCCGCCCCTGGTTGACGATATCGGGCATCGATGCAAAATTGGAATCCAGCAGCACCACGTTGGCCACATTTTTCGCCGCGTCGCTTCCGGCCGCCATGGCGATGCTGCAGTCCGCCTCCTTCAGGGCAAGGACATCGTTCACGCCGTCCCCGGTCATGGCAACGGTATGACCCTGTTCCTTCAGGGCCAGCACCATCTCCTTTTTCTGCTGGGGCGTCACTCTGCCGAACACACTGTAGGTCTGTACCGCATGACGCATGTCCTCCGGTGTCGCGAGAGTCGTCGCGTCCACATACTTTTCCGACCCGGGCAGTCCCGCCCGTTTTGCGATCGCCGAGACGGTAACCGGGTCATCACCGGAAATGATCTTCAGATCCACACCCTGATCCCGGAAATAGGCCAGGGTATCCGGTGCTTCCGGCCGGATCACGTCCGTGATCACCAGCAGCGCGGCAGGGCGCAGATCCTCCGGAAGACAGACCGTCTCCATCTCCTGATCGCTGTGGGCAAGCACCAGCACACGCAGGCCTTCCTCCGCGTAGGCGCTGCAGCGAAGCTTCAGGGCTTCTCCGCCCTCCGGAAACAGAAACTGGACCGCACCGATCAGCCAGGTTCCTTCCTCCTGAAAAGAGGCCCCGCTGAACTTCCGGTCCGACGAAAAAGGAATCACCTGGGACGCCTTCATGTCATGACGCAAAGAAAACCGCTGCCGGAGGGCCGCGGCGGTGGCATTCTGATCCTTCAGCACCGCCATCAGGTTGCCCATGATCCGCTCGATCTCACCCAGGCCGAGCTCCGCACCCTGCAGTTCTTCTCCTGCCGTCTGCTCCTCCTGCTGATACAGCTCAAGCTCCGGAAGCGCCCCGATCAGAGCCAGGGCATCCGGATCGACTCCTTCTTCACTCTCCGGACCAGCCGCCGCATTCAGATCCTCTCCGCCGATCTCCGTAACCGTTCCGTTTTCGGACCAGAGGGGATAAGGGATCACATCCTGCACCTCCATGGTGCCTTCGGTGATGGTCCCGGTCTTATCCAGGCACAGAGTATCCACACGGGCCAGAGACTCGATGCAGTACAGCTCCTGGACCAGGGTTTTCCGCATGGCCAGCTTGACCGCTCCCAGAGTCAGAGCGATACTGGTAAGCAGGATCAGCCCTTCGGGGATCATGCCCAGCACCGCGGCCACGGTGCTCACCACCGAGGTTCTCAGGTCTTCGCCTGTCACAAAATACTGCTTGTAGAACAGAAGAGCGCCCATGGGAACGATGATGATGCTGATCACCCGAAGAATGGCATTCAGCGAATTCCGAAGCTCCGAATTATGCTTTCTGAATTCCTTCGCTTCGCTGGTGATCCTTGAGGCATAATTGTCCGCACCTACATGGATCACCCGGCACACAGCCTCCCCGGCAGTCACAAAGCTGCCGGAAAACAGCTCGTCTCCCACACTCTTGGAAAGATTGTCCGCCTCGCCGGTCAGAAGGGATTCATTCACTTCGATGTCTCCCTCCATCACTTCACAGTCCGCCGGGATCTGATCCCCGGTTTTCAGTACCACCAGATCATCCAGCACCAGCTTATCCGTGGTGATGGACCATCTCCGGTCCTCCCGGATCACAACAGCCTTGGACTGGGTCATGATCGCCAGCTCGTCGATGGTCTTCTTCGCCCGGATCTCCTGCACGATTCCGATGACCGTATTGCAGATGATGACGCCCATGAACATGCTGTTTTTATAGGAGCCCACGAGGATCACCAGGACGAACAGTGCGATATTCAGGAAATTGAAGAAGGTCAGGGTATTGCTCAGAATAATCTGCTTGTAACTCCTGGTGATGGGCTGGTCATTGGTGTTGACCTTGCCCTCCTGGATCCGTTCCTGAACTTCAAGGGTTGTAAGTCCCTTCATACTCAATATTCCTCTTCTTCCTCTCCTTCGGATATGTCATTCTTCGGTTTGGAAAGTCCTTCGATCACGATTCCGTGCTTCTGGGCATAATCCCAGAGAGCCGCATGAATGGCTTCTTCCGCCAGCAGGGAACAATGAACCTTGATGGGCGGCAGTCCGTCCAGCGCCTCCATGACGGCTTTGTTGGTCACCTGCAGAGCCTCCTCGATGGTCTTTCCCTTGACGAGCTCTGTCGCCATGCTGCTGGTAGCCACGGCCGCGCCGCATCCGAAGGTCTTGAATTTGCATTCTTTGATGATATGGGTCTCATCGTCGATATCCAGGAACATCCGCATGATATCCCCGCA
>CAMOUV010000077.1 GCA_946626695.1 uncultured Blautia sp. | reverse complement strand
CTCGATCACCCGTTCGGCTTCTTCCTTTGGCATATCCATGACCGCCCGGACAAAATCCGTCACTTCTTCCGGATGAAGGCCTTTTTTCATTTCTTCCAGCTTTTCAAGGGATAAGAAGGTCGAAGGAACCGGAGTAAGCGGTCCCGGCAGCTCATGGATGATGTTTTTGAGGAACCGGATTCTCTCCGGCGACTCTCCATAGAGCTTCCCGCCCTTCCCCCACCAGAGAATATCCTCCGGATGCATGAAGGTCTCTCCATGCGTGCAGTAGCCTCCCATCACTACACAGAGCCAGATCCGGTTCACCATCTCAAAACCGGAAAGGTGTCCCCAGTGACAGAAGATGTTCCCTTCATATCCGCATTCATCGATCAGAACCGGCTTATGGAAAAGCTTCATATACTTTTCTACTGTTGCGGCATCCCCCTGCAGAGAACAGTGTGTGATATTCTTTTTGCTGAAATCATAGTGCCGGATCATATGGTGACAGCTAAGCATATGGCCATAGACATCTTTCTCACTGACAAAGCTGTCGATCCGGTCCCAGTCCTCCCGGGTAAAGGCTCTCATACAGTCATATTCATTGGCGAGGCTCCACCAGATATTCGGAAACGCGCTGAATCTGGCCATAAGATAGTGAAGATAGGGAAGATACTCTTCTTCCTTCATCTCCGAAAAGCCCCAACAGTCATAGGGATGAAATAAAATCAGATCAACCTGGATCTGGTGCATATCAAAGATCCGGATCACCTTTTCAAAAGCATCCCAGAATCGGAAATCCGGTCTGTGAAAATCAAATCCGCCCTCCGTTTTTTTCTCGAAGGCAAAGCGTTCAGGCTCATTTTCATTAAAAATATAATGCTTGGGAAAGACGCAGGTTCGGATCTTGTCAAAGGGAGAGGCCAGCATGGTCTCGACGGTCTGTCGGATCAGTTCCTCCGGCTGATGCATCATCGCGTACACAGTCGTTCCGAAAGGACGGCAGAGAGTTCCGTCCTCAAACCGCAGGGCTGTCCCATCCGGTTTTACCAGACCGTGGTGTATCCCGTCATCACAGGATACACATTCCTCTTCGCCTTCCCCGTTAAAAAGTCCGGTCACTTTCCAATGAACGATTCCTGTCTCCTGAGGAAGATAACGCACCATATATTTCCCGTCCCCGGCATAAAAACCATCGACCTCTTTCTGAATCCCCTGACAGACAAAAGTCCCTTTCAGGTCAACCTCTGTCCAGGACCCTGAAGGCTCCTCCCCCTGAAAAACCAGTTCAAAAGTCTGATACTGAAGCATAATAATTCCTCCCGATTTTCAGCGTGCTTCGGCAGCCGCTTCGATCTGCTCTGTTGTTAATTCATCCTCAGAAACGCTTTTCCCAATCATATGATTTCTGCTTTTGCATAAAATCTTCTGTCTTTTCCTCCGATCCAGGCATTCTCCGTCACCGTAAAAGAGTCCTTTAGCCGGATATCCTCGGAAGAGGAGCCGATCTGCACCTCGATCTCTCCTTTTTCCACCAACCATCGCATGTCCTCATCCAGAAAAGCCATCTGATCCGGTGTTACCGAAAAACAGACCTTCTTCTCTTCTCCGGGAGCCAGATTGACACGGATAAAGCCCTGCAGTTCTTTTACCGGCCGGATCATGGAAGCCTGTACATCCCGAAGATACAGCTGAACCACCTCTGTACCGCTGACCGCCCCGTTGTTCTTTATTTTCAAGGATATGGCAAGTTCCTCGTCCGGCTTCACATTCCGTTTGTCCAGACAAAGATCACTATATACAAAATCAGTATAGCTCAGCCCGTGCCCAAAACAGTACCTTGGGGTGTGAGGCATATCCACATAATCCGAAAAACCGATGCTCGGTCCCTGATGCCACGCGGACCCATTGGGATGATTGTAGTAAATAGGGATCTGCCCGGCATTTCTCGCTGTCGTCAGCGGAATTTTACCGGAAGGATTGTACTTTCCTGTCAGAACGTTGACAACAGCCTCCGCCGCATATTTCGCGGGTGTAAAGGCCTCCACGATCGCATCCAGGCAGGCGTCCGCCGTATCGCTGGAAATCGGTCTTCCGTCAAAATGTACACCGATCATCGGTTTACCCAGCGCCGCTGCCTTTCGGATAAAAGCATCCTGGCAGTCCGGAAGGTTGATATCTGTGCCGTCCACGCCTTCCGCCATGGTAGCGATTGATCCGGAACCGTTTTTGCCTCCCACAGTCAAGATCACCACATCTGCTTCTTTTATAATCTCCAACGCATCCTTAAATCCGCTTTCATCCGCACCGGCTTTCGGATAGCCCGGAGCATAGAGGATCTTCGTATCCGGAAGCTCTTCCTTCAGGACCTGCAGCAGATTCCGGCAGTCCGGATGGAGCTTACGGAGAACCGCCGCAAACTGCTCTGTTTCATCAGCCTGGACATTGGTGCCGGGAACCCGCTCGAACCGGATCGAAGCCGTATCCCCGCCGGCTCCCACACCCGCCATGGAGTTGGCGGCCGCGTGGATCGCTTCCACCATGCTTAGGTGGGTATATCCTCCGAAATAATACCGGGCATTGGCTGCGTGCGGTCCGATCACGGCGATCGTTGTCTCATTTCCTTTCAGGGGAAGAACTCCGTTATTCTTCAGAAGTATGATGCTCTCCTGCGCGCTCTTCATGGACAGAGCTTCATCTTTTTCATGATGAACTGTTTCTTCCAGTTCCTTCCCGGTCAAAGCATATGGATTTTCGAAGAGTCCCATCCGGAATTTGGCTTCCAGTACACGGAGGACCGCCTGATCCAGAATGGCCGGATCTGCTTCTCCGCTTTCGAACAGTGCTTTCAGTTCATCACCGTACACAGACATCTCCGGCAGCTCCACATCCAGTCCGGCCGACAGGCATCGCAGTCCGGTTTCTCCCTTGTTTTCCGTCACATGCTGTACATGTAATACGTTATCCGCACCGCAGTAATCCGATACCGTCACCCCGTCGAATCCCATCTTCTCCCGCAGAAGACCAGTCAGATATTTTTTTGAAGCGTGGATCGGAAGTCCGTCGATAGAACAATAGCAGGGCATGACCCCTCGAAGCCCGGATTCCGTGATGGCTGCCTGGAAAGGCTTGCCGTAAATTTCGAAAAGCAGCCGGTCTCCCGTGTCCACATTGGCTCCGTGGATGCCTCCCTGTGAGTTATGAAATCCCAGAAAATGCTTTGCAGCGGATTCCGGGCGTCGTCCGGCGGTCTCCGTCTCCTGGATCCCCTTCGTAAAAGCAACTCCCATAGCCGCGGCAAGGGTCGGATCCTCCCCATAGGGTTCCGACTGGCGTCCCATTCTCGAATCCCGGGAGATATCCAGAACCGGTGCCAGAATCTGCGTGATGCCGCAGGCAGCCTCCTGCCTCGAAACGATTTCGCCCAGCTGCTGCTCCAGCTCCGGATCGAAGGAAGCTCCGCGGTTTACCCCGGAAGGAAACGCCGTGGTATCCTGGATGAATGGCCCACAGAGCCCCTCCATATGAAATACGGCCGGAATATGATGCGGACTGGCCGCCATGATCCTGTCCTGCAGACTGTGCTGCCACGCAGCTGCCTCCTCGAGGCTTTCACAGCTGCGGAATTCCAGTGTACTGATCTGTCCGATCCCGCAGGAATGATCGATCTTCCATTCCTCTTCTTCTCTTTTTCTCGCCCAGGCGCCGACGACCTGACCCATTTTTTCTTCCAGGCTCATCTTGCCCAGCAGGTCTTTGGCCCTTTCCTCCGGAATTCTTGCTGCGTCTTTATATATTTCCATAACTGTCCTCTTTTCTTTTTAAAAAACCGGCAGCAATCTGCCCTCGCTTCTTGCTGCCGGTCCATTCTTTCATATTATCCTTTAACACCGCCGACTACGATGCCTTTTACAAAATATTTCTGCAGGAACGGATAGATGACCATGACCGGAAGTACCGCGATCACGGCAATTCCCATACGGATACCCACCGTCGGCATCTTGATCATAGCCGCATCACTTCCCATGACGCTTGCACTCTTGGAAAGGAATTCCACGTTCTGGATCATGTTGTTCAGGATCATCTGGATCGTGTTCAGATTGTTGTCTGTCACATAGTACATACCATTCATCCAGTCGTTCCAGTAATTCAGTCCTACCATCAGCACCAGTGTGACGATCATCGGCTTTGACAGAGGAAGGATCACCTTCAGGAGGATTTTCAGCTCGCTGGCACCGTCCAGCTTGGCCGCCTCGATCAGGGACTCCGGAATACTGGTGGTGAAGAAGGACCGCATCATGATCACATAAAAAGCATTCATCATCAGGTTCGGAATAAGAAGTGCCCAAATCGTATTCTTAATGTGAAGCGTATTGGCATACATCATGTAGGTCGGGACCAGGCCGCCGTTAAACAACATTGTAAAAAACAGGATGAAGGAAAGTACGTTCCGGAAAGGAAGATCCTTTCTGGACAGTGGATAGGCAAAGAGCACGGTCATCGCCAGATTGCAGAAAGTTCCGATCACGGTCACGAGGATCGTCATGCCATATCCACGAAAGATCGTCTTTGCACTGCGAAGGATGTACTGGTAGGTCTCCAGGCTGAAGACCTCAGGAAAGAAGCTGTATCCGTTGCGGATCAAGGTCTGTTCTTCGGTAAAGGATGCCATCACCATCAGGAGAAAAGGCAGCACACAGCAGAGAACCAGAAAGATCATCAGGATATGCATTATTGTCTGTTGAATTTTATCATGCTGTACCATCGTTTTCTCCTTTCTCAGAACAGGGCATTGTCTTTGTCAACTTTGTTCACTACCATATTGGCAGTCAATACCAGGATGAAACCGCAGATGGACTGGAAGAAACCTGCCGCAGCGGACCGTCCCACATCATTCAGCAGCATCAAACCTTTATATACATATACGTCGATCGTGGTGGTCACATCATACAGGAGTCCGGAATTCTGCGGAACCTGATAGAAAAGACCGAAGTCGGAATAGAAGACACGGCCGACAGCCAGAAGAGTCATTGTGATGATCGTGGGGCGAAGTCCCGGCAATGTCACATGCCAGATCCTCTGCCATCTGGAAGCACCGTCCACCACAGCCGCCTCGTACAAAGAAGAATCGATTCCGATGACGGTTGCGTAGTAGATGATGCTGTTGTAACCAAAACTTTTCCAGAGGTTGATAATGACGAAAATAAAAGGCCAGTACTTCTGGGTCATATACCAGTTGGTCCTGGTACCCATGGTCTTGTTGATAAAACCGGCGTCCGTACTCAGGAAAGCAAAAGCGATGTAGCTTACGACAACCATGGAAATCAGGTACGGGATCAGGATAAAAACCTGATAGATCTTTTTGGGAAGAGAAGCTCTGATCTCATTCAGCACGATCGCAACTACAATGGCAAAAACAGTTCCGGTCACGATAAAGACCAGATTGTATCCAAGGGTGTTCCGGATCATCAGACCTGCATCCCGGGTGCTGAAGAGGAACTTGAAGTTTTTCAGTCCGCACCAGGCACTGCCCCAGATGCCTTCCTTATAGTTATAATTCTTAAAAGCGACCACCAGTCCGGCCATGGGGATGTAGTTATTGACGATCAGATAGATCAGCCCGGGAATCATCATCGCATACAGCTCCCAATGGCGGAAAACATTTTTCCAGCTGGTTTTTGATTTTGCCTGTTTCTTCATTGTATACTCCGCTCCTTTCACCAGATGTATATCTCTATGATCCATAGTCTATCCCGAATTCCCCTGTAAAAGTAGCTGTTTTACGACCCGGATTATCGGTTTTCCGACTTATCAGAAACTTTTCAGATCCTCCACCTGCACATATAGTAAGCGAGGAAAGCAATTGCGGTTTGAGCCTGCTCAAACCAGCAATTATTCTCCGAGCGAGAATATCGTAAACGAAATGATTTATTTCGTTTACGATAAAACGGAGCCGGCAACACGTGCCAGCTCCGGGATCAGACCATATTTACTTTTCTGCAAGAAATGCATCCAGTGCAGCCTGGGTGTCAGCCAGAACCTCATAGAATCCGATGGACTCAAGTTCGCTCTTGATCTGGGGAAGAACATCTTCCAGAGACACACTGCCGGTCATGACCGCATCCTTGTATTTATCTTCCAGATTCACATATGCTGTGATAAAATCTGTCATTTCTGTCGTATCATAGAAGAAACCGAATGCCGGAGAAACCTCCACGTCTTCATCCCATGCTTCAACAGTTGCTTTTGCGTCTTCATAAAGAGCGGTTTCTTTTACCGGAATGATCAGGAAATCCGGATACGCGGCTGTTGCGGCAAAACCGCCATAAGGCTCATTTTCTGCAGTCATTCCTTCCGGATATTCTGCACGGCCTTTGTCATTCAGCACATAATGCTTTCCTTCCAGACCATAGGACAGCATGGTTTCAAATTCAGGATCGGTATACAGAGCCTCCAATACGGTAAAAGATTCATCCGGATGTGCGCTATTTGCGCTGATGCCATACTGAAGGTTGCCGATCGCGATGCTCTCTGCGCGGGCCGGAGCAAGGATGCCGCTCTCAACGGTATTCGGATAAATCTTGTCCAGAGGATCGATATCGCCATTATGCAGTGTACAGAAGGCAGAACCTGCTTTTACCATGCTGCTTCCTTCCATCGTGTTGCTCAGGGCGTCAGCCATGACGATTCCATCGTTGTACCATTTATTCATATACCCGGCGAATTCCTTGAAGCCCTCGGTTTCAAAAAGGCTCTTCAGCTCTGTGGTGCCCCAGTCTGCATAGGCATATGCTGTCAGACCGATTCCTCTGTCACAAACGCCGGCCCAGGCCCAGGTCATTTCGGCCGCACTCTGCGGTACCAGTGTATAGATCTCCGGATGGGCTTCATGTACCTGATACAGAACCTCTTCCAACTGTTCCATGGTCGTGATGGATTTTGCATCAATTCCAAGCTCTTCCACGATCGCCTGGTTCATGACGGCTGTCTCATGACCGCCATACTGATACTTCCGGACCAGACCATACAGTCTGCCGTTCATGCTGGAAGCCGTCATCTCGGCATCCGTAAAGGTTGCTTTCAGCTCATCGGAAGCACTCTCAAAATAATCCGTGATATCCAGCAGCTGTCCGTTGGCCACATAGGTAGACAGCTGTCCGTTGTCGGTGAAATAACAGGTAACATCCACTTCATCGGTGGTCATGGCCAGGTTCACAGCCTTCTCGAAATTGCCGATCTCGATGTACTGCAGATCTACCTGTACGCCATATTTGTCGGCCATATACGCATTGATGGCTTCTTCCACCTCGGTAACTGCCTCGTCTGTATAATTCGCCAGTGTGGGGATCCAAAGAGATACTGTCGTCATATCCGCTGCAGACACTGCTGCCGGGACCATCAGACCTGTTGTCATGGCTGCTGCCAGAATTCCTGCCAAAGCTTTTTTCTTCATTTCCTTCTCCTTTCATCGGTAGAGGTTTTTGTTTTGATGAGTATAGTGTAGCTTTTGCAGTTCCTGAAAAGTAGCCGATTTCCGACCCGGATTATTGATTTTCCGACTTGCGTTTATACATTCCCCTGGTTTTTCCGGTAGTCCGAAGGTGTCATCCCTGTCATTTTCCGGAACATCTGGGAGAAATTGGTAAAGTTCTCATAGCCCACCTTAGAAGCGATCAATGTCACAGGCATGGATGTATTTGCCAGAAGCTTTTCCGCATAATCCATCTTCGTCTTCAGCAGATACTCCTTATATCCGAGCCCGGTCTCTTTCCGGAATATCCTGGAGAAATAATCCTCATTGAGAAACACATACTGAGCAGCTTCTCTTCGGGATACCATCCGGTCCATGTTGTCCTCCAGAAAACGAATTACTTCCCGCACTCTCTCCTCCGCCGTCATGGGGCTGTCCTCCTGCCCGCCGCCTTCCGCCTTGTCTGCAGTCAACGCGTGCAGACAATCGTCCACTGCCTTCAGCAGCTCTGTATCGGAATGATAGCTGTGAAGCATTTCTTCATAGGTGAAGGAATCCGAAAACAGCTCCGACAGGTCCTTCTTCCTCTCATAGCAGGCTACAGACAATGCTTCCAGGATCCCATGAATGATCTGCTGCCGGTACCCGGTGCTGAGATATCCGTCCCGCTCCGCCAGACGCAGCAGATTTACAATCTGATTCCGGACCAGGGTATAGTCTCCGCGGATCATCCATTTTCCCCAACGGGTGCTGTCCGGCTTCCGGTCTTCCGGAAAATCAGCCTGCTCTGTCAGTTCATCATACTGATCGCCTTTTCGCAGAATATCCGTCCGGACCTTCAGTGCCTTAATGCATCTCCGAATGGCATCCTCTATATCCGGAATGCTTGCCGGCTGTATAATATAATCGAAAGCTCTGTTCTTCAGCGCCTCCTGTGCGTAAGAAAAATCCGCGTGAGACGTCAGAAAAATACAATACACATAAGGATAATTCTCTACCAGCCATTTCTGCAGGGAAATACCGTCCTCCTGGGGCATTTCAATGTCCGTAAGCATGATGTCCACCGGCTTTTCTGCCAGAAGCTCTTTTGCCGCAGCGGCACTGTTTGCGGTGTATACGATATCCACTCCCAGGCTGTCCCAATGTACCAGTTTTTCCGTTGCTTCCAGGATCTTCTCCTGATCATCCACAAGCAATACTGTCATTTCATACCTCCACCCTGTAAATCCAGTCAGGAATCTCCCTGTATTCCATCTCTTTTATAGTCCTCTCCGATTACCGGAAGAATAAGTTCACTTACAGCACCGCTTCTGTTCTCAAAATACCAGGAAGGCTTCTCTTCCTCTTCATATACGACCTTCAGACGCTCCAGGAGATTTCGTACGCCGATTCCCAGTTTTTCATCCTCAACCGGTTTCCCGCCGTTCAGAAATACCAGCAGTTCTTCCGGATATCCGGGGCCGTTGTCCCGAGTCGTAATATCCAGGAAATTTCCTTCTTCCGTTTCTCTGTATCGGACCGAAATGTGAATCTGAAGAAGACTCCCGTCATTCATTCTGGCATACTTTACAGAGTTCTCCACAAAAGTCTGAATCGCGATGATCGGGATCATCTTATCCCGTGCCGTTTCGTCAGCAGCAATCTCGCAGGAGAGAGGCTTGCTGGTCATCAGCTTCTGCATATCCACATAATTCCGTACAAAATCCAGTTCCTCTTCTACCCTGACAAAGCTTCGGTTCTGCTGAAGAAGATACCGAAGATGTACCGAAAGCCTCTGCAGAAAGACCTCTGCCTGGTCATATTCCTTCAAAGCAAGCATATAATACGCATTTTTTAAACAGTTCGTATAAAAATGCGGAGCAAGCTGGATCTGCAGATACTGCCGGTGGATCCGTGCCTTTTCCAGCTCTTCTTCATAAAACCGGATCTTGTAATGCTCAATCTCTGCCAGGAGAAGCCGGATGGACTGCTTCACGTCTTCGATCTCTGTGATCCTGTTCGGCACCGAAAAGTCGACCTCCCACTGTCCGGCCTGTATATTCTGCAAAGCGGAGGTCATATTCTCAAGAGGCCTTGAAAGCTCCCGGTACACAAAACGCTGTGTATGGATAATGGCAGCAACGAGGAGCATGATAAGAGCCGCAATTGCCAGATGCGTTCTGTTTATATATAACCAGATATTCCTGGGAAGGATCTCAACCACACCGAAACTGACAGCATTCCCTTTATGATAAAAAAGCACACGGTCCTCCAGAGTCGTTTTACCTTCTGCCAGCGCCGCCCAATCGATCTCGGCGCCAGGCAGGCTGTTTTTTCCCTCCTGATGCTCTTCCGCGATCCATGTTGGATAAAACTGTCCTTCAAACACAACGCCATAGAAAGCTCCCGATTCTTTTCTCTCCGGAAGACCCGCTGACAGACTGATGCATCCTCCTACTGCGGCGTTGTTTTTCTTTATAAAAAGACTGTACCATTTTCTCTCGTCGGAGGAAACCACATGATCCAGAATGTTCCGTGTATCGCTCATAAGAGTCTGCCGGCTGTCTTCCTTTAGTATTTTTGCCTCATCAAAGGAAACATCATTGTTTATTGCGTACTGCAGATGTTCATACGAATCATAAAAAACAAACAGCCCTTCTATCCCCTGATTGACCTTTGTCTGAACTTTCATCAGATTCATCAGATTATACAGGCGGTTCCATCTTTCCCCGACGGACGGATAGACCCCGACACCGGAGAAATCACTGTTTCCGGAATAGATCTCCCGTACGATCCGATGCAGCTGCGAATAATTCGTTTCCAGCGTCTCCATATAAGAGATCAGGTTTTCCTCCCGGTTCTCATTCTGTTTCTCCTGCCATGACACTACCATATAGAACAGAAGGGTGCACAGCAATAGAACCACCACTGTCATAAAAAACCAGGT
>CAMOUV010000076.1 GCA_946626695.1 uncultured Blautia sp. | reverse complement strand
AGGGCAATTATGATAAGAAATACTTGAATTTGAAATCACATTTTAGTAGAATATAAACATATACAGCAAACAGGGAGGTATTACTTATGAATGTTTATAAAACTGACCAAATCAGAAATGTGGTCTTGTTAGGTCATGGCGGCGTCGGAAAAACAACGCTGGCAGAGGCTATGGCAAACCTGGCAGGAATGACCAGCCGTATGGGCCGCGTGGAAGATGGAAATACAATCAGCGACTTTGATAAGGAAGAAATCAAAAGACATTTCTCGATTTCCACTTCTGTCATTCCGGTACCGTGGAACAAGGCCAAGATCAATATTCTGGATACACCGGGATATTTTGATTTCGTCGGTGAAGTAGAGGAAGCCGCAGGCGTCGCGGACGCAGCGATCATCGTGATCTCCGGCAAGGCGGGCGTCCAGGTCGGAACCCAGAAGGCATGGAACCTCTGCGAAAAATATAATCTGCCCAGAATCATTTTCGTGACCGACATGGATCTGGATGATGTGGACTATGGCAAGATCGTGTCTGATCTCGAAGAGCTCTTCGGACAGAAGGTAAAGCCGATCCACTATCCGTTCAAAGAGGGCGGCAAGTTTGCCGGCTATGTCAATATCGTCAAAAAGGCGGGTCGCAAGTACGGCGCGAAGGGCGCAAAGACAGAGTGCCCCGTTCCTGCGGATCTGGAAGATACTCTGGAGACCAGCTATGATGCTCTGATGGAGTCCGTAGCCGAGACCAGCGAAGAGTTTATGGACCGTTACTTTGAGGAAGGCGCGGATGCATTCTCTCCGGAGGAAGTGGCGCAGGCTCTTTCCGCCAATATCCACGACGGAAGCATTGTTCCCGTGTGCATGGGCGCTCCCGTTATGCTGTATGGCGTAGGCAATCTGCTGGATGACATTGTTCAGTACTTCCCCAATCCTTCCGAGAGAGAGAAGACCGGCACTAACACCCGCAGCGGAGAAGCTTTTGCAGCCAACTATGATCCTTCCAAGGCCGAGAAATCTGCCTACATCTGGAAGACGATCGCGGATCCGTTCCTTGGAAAGTATTCTCTGATCAAGGTCTGCTCCGGCGTGATCAAGAGCGATGACACGCTGTTCAATACCGAGAAGAGCGAAGAAGAACGTCTGAACAAGATCTATGTGATGGAAGGTTCCAAACCGCAGGAGGTTCCGGAGCTGTACGCAGGAGACATCGGAGCCATTGCCAAGCTGAACAGCGTTGCTACCGGCGATACCCTTGCCACCAAGGCGAACCCGATCCAGTACGAAAAGACCGTTCTTTCCACTCCGTATACCTATAAGAGATATATGGCTGTGAAGAAGGGCGATGAAGACAAGATCTCCCAGGCGCTCAACCGTCTGATGGCAGAAGACAACACCCTGCGCGTCGTGAACGACGGTGCAAACCGTCAGACTCTGCTGTACGGCATCGGCGATCAGCAGCTGGATGTGGTTGTCAGCAAGGTGAAGGATCGTTACAAAGTGGATATGGAACTGACCAAGCCGAAGGTTGCTTTCCGTGAGACCCTCCGTAAAAAGGCAGATGTGGAAGGCAAGCACAAGAAACAGTCCGGCGGCCACGGCCAGTATGGTCATGTAAAGATGCGTTTCGAGCCCTCCGGCGATCTGGAGACCCCCTATGTATTTGAGCAGGAAGTCGTTGGCGGCGCCGTGCCGAAGAACTACTTCCCGGCGGTTGAAAAGGGTATCCAGGAATGCGTCCTGAAGGGACCGCTTGCTGCCTATCCGGTAGTCGGTCTGAAGGCCGTCCTGTATGATGGATCCTACCATCCGGTAGACTCTTCCGAAATGGCCTTCAAGACGGCAGCCAGCCTTGCCTTCAAGAAGGGCTTTATGGAAGCCAATCCGGTTCTTCTGGAGCCCATCGTTTCCATGAAGGTCACCGTTCCGGACAAGTTCACGGGCGATGTCATGGGCGACCTGAACAAGCGCCGCGGACGTGTTCTGGGCATGAACCCGGATCATATGGGCAACACCATCATCGAAGCGGATGTACCGCAGCTTGAGATCTACGGCTATTCCACCGATCTTCGTTCCATGACCGGCGGCTCCGGCGATTTCTCGTATGAGTTTGCACGCTATGAGCAGGCTCCGGCAGAGATCCAGCAGAAGGAAATCGAAGCGAGAGCCAATGCGGAAGACGAGGATTGATAACCCTTGACAAAACCGGTTTGTATCGGTAGAATTACATAGAATCCCTTGAACTATCAGGAGCCTTTCGTCTCACTCGGGACGAAAGGCTTCTTTTATGAAATATGCAGGAGGAAAAAGAGAATGGCAGCACCTTACAACCACAAAGCCATAGAAGCAAAATGGCGCACCCGATGGGCGGAAAAACCTGTCAATGTGAATGACGGCAAGAAAGAAAAATACTATTGTCTGGATATGTTCCCATATCCCTCCGGCAATGGTCTTCATGTGGGGCACTGGAGAGGATATGTGATCTCCGATGTGTGGAGCCGTTATAAAATGCAGCAGGGATATTATCTGATCCACCCCATGGGATGGGATGCCTTCGGCCTTCCTGCAGAGAACTATGCCATCAAGATGGGCGTACATCCGGCCATTTCCACGGCAGAGAATGTTAAAAACATCAAAAAGCAGATCAATGATATCGCGGCCATCTATGACTGGGATATGGAGGTCAACACCACGGATCCGGAATTTTACAAATGGACCCAGTGGATCTTCGTGAAAATGTTCAAGGAAGGCCTTGCCTATGAAAAGGAATTCCCCATCAACTGGTGTCCTTCATGCAAGACCGGTCTGGCCAACGAGGAAGTGGTAAACGGAGTCTGCGAACGCTGCGGAGCTGCCGTGACCAAAAAGAATCTCCGCCAGTGGATGCTGCGCATCACAAAATACGCGGACCGTCTGCTGAACGATCTGGACAAGCTGGACTGGCCGGAAAAGGTCAAGAAGATGCAGACTGACTGGATCGGAAAATCCTACGGCGCCGAGGTGGAATTCCCCATCGCCGGAAGAGACGAGAAGATCACCGTCTATACGACCCGTCCGGATACCCTGTTCGGGGCAACCTTCATGGTTCTGGCACCGGAACATGCCCTGGCCGCATCCCTGGCAACGGATGAGACCCGCGAAGCAGTGGAAAAGTACATCTTTGACGCATCCATGAAATCCAATGTGGACCGTCTGCAGGACAAGGAAAAGACCGGTGTGTTCACGGGCTCCTATGCCATCAATCCGATGAACAACGAGAAGATCCCGATCTGGCTCTCCGATTATGTGCTGGCAGATTACGGAACCGGCGCCATCATGTGTGTGCCGGCCCACGACGACCGCGACTTTGAATTCGCGACGAAGTTCGGCATTCCGATCATTCAGGTCATCGCAAAGGACGGCCAGGAGATCGAAAACATGACCGAAGCCTACACGGAAGCGGTCGGCACCATGATCAATTCCGGCGAATGGAACGGGATGGAATCCGCTGTTCTGAAAAAAGAAGCGCCCATGATCATAGAGGAGAGAGGAATCGGTAAAAAGACCGTCAACTACAAGCTGCGTGACTGGGTCTTCTCCCGCCAGAGATACTGGGGCGAGCCGATCCCGATCATCCATTGTCCGAAATGCGGCAACGTCCCCGTACCGGAGGAAGAACTGCCGCTCCGTCTGCCGGAAGTAGAAAGCTACCAGCCCACCGGCACCGGAGAATCCCCCCTGGCCGCCATCGATGAGTGGGTCAACACCACCTGTCCCTGCTGCGGCTCCCCGGCAAAGCGCGAGACCAACACCATGCCCCAGTGGGCCGGTTCCTCCTGGTATTTCCTGCGCTATGTGGACAACAAGAACGACAAAGAACTGGTATCCAAAGAGAAAGCCCACAAATATCTGCCCGTGGACATGTATATCGGCGGTGTGGAACACGCGGTGCTTCATCTTCTGTATTCCCGGTTCTATACCAAATTCCTGTACGATATCGGCGTGGTGGACTTTGAAGAGCCCTTCGTCAAGCTGTTCAACCAGGGCATGATCACCGGAAAGAACGGCATCAAGATGAGCAAATCCAAAGGAAACGTGGTGTCTCCCGATGACCTTGTTGAGGATTACGGCTGCGATTCCCTTCGTATGTACGAGCTTTTCGTAGGACCGCCGGAACTGGATGCGGAATGGGATGACCGCGGAATCGACGGTGTCTCCCGCTTCCTGAAGCGTTTCTGGAACCTTGCCGTCACCAGCATTGAAAAGAATGTCCCGGCAACGTCAGATATGGTAAAGACCAGACACCGGATGGTGCACGATATCACCCAGAGACTGGAAAGCTTCAGCCTGAATACGGTCATTTCCGGCTTCATGGAATACAACAACCGGATGATCGAGCTGGCCAAAGGCTCCGACGGAGCCGTAGACCGCGAGACCATAGAGACGGCTGTGATCCTGCTTTCGCCCTTCGCACCGCATATCGCGGAAGAGCTGTGGGAGATGCTCGGCCATACCGAGACCGTCTTCTCCGCAGGCTGGCCGGAGCATGATGAGAATGCCATGAAGGATGACGAGATCGAGGTTCCCGTTCAGGTTAACGGAAAGACCCGGGCTGTTGTCACTATCTCTGCGGAAGCTTCCAAGGAAGAAGCCATCGCTGCCGGAAAAGAAGCCGTGGCCGACAAGCTGACCGGAAATATTGTCAAGGAAATCTACGTGCCGAAAAAGATCATCAACATTGTAGTCAAATAATAACGTAAATATTCATATCAACGTACGCTGCCTTTGAATCACAGGGTGATTTGACAAGTACGCAGGAAAAACAGGTGTCCATATCGTTGCAAACCGTAAGAGCAACGCCGGACTGAGCTAAGTGCCAACTGCGACTAATCGCGCTCAGGAGAGCCTTCGCGCGAAGTCTCCGTAGGCACTGGATCTCATTCCGGCTAAAACCGCCCTTCAAAAACGGTTTGAAACGATATGGACATCTGTTTTTTCTGCTGTTTATGGAAACTTGTGTGATTCAAAGACAGCTGCTGGTTTCCATGGCAAACCGAGTCTTTCCAACCACAAGAATCTTTCACAACCAGTCGGTCTGTAATCAGCGGATGAATGTCTCGGCTCCCGGCTGCCTGTCACGCAACTGCTCTCAGCCGCATTTCCGGGCGCCTTTAAGAAAAATAAGATCCAGTGCCTACGGAGACCCCGCGCGAAGGCTCTCCTGAGCGCGGCTGGCCGTAGTTGGCACTTAGCTTATTTTTCTGTTGCCCGGGCGGCTGAAGCAGTTCGTGACAGGCAGCCGGGAGCCGAGACATTTACCCGCGTCCCTCTTGAGTAACCCCCGGCGTCCCCCCTGTATCTCTTTTCCTCCACTCTTGTAAAAGACCTGGCATCTTATGATTATCCCATGTTTTTTACACAAAATCCTAAAATTCAATAATTTGCTTGATTAAAGTGTGAAAGAATGATATAATTCAGTCGATGTACATCATAGACGAACAGTTGTCTTTGATGGAGCTACAAGCAAAGGAGGAGAATATTTATGAAGAAAAAAGTAATCTCTGCACTGATGACCGCAGCTCTTGCTGTATCCATGACAGCCAGCATCGTGGCGGCCGACACGGTCACCATCGGCGTGTATGAACCCGCTTCCGGCGACAACGGAGCAGGCGGAAAGCAGGAAACACTGGGCATGCAGTATGCCTACAGCCAGCAGCCCACCGTTGAGATCGGCGGAGTGGAATATGACGTCAATCTTGATATCGTAGATAATGAATCCAACAACGACAAAGCGGTTTCCGCAGCGTCCAAGCTGGTCAGCGACGGATCCTCCATCATTCTGGGCTCCTATGGCTCAGGCGTATCCATTGCCGGATCCCAGACCTTTGCAGACGGCGGCGTTCCCGCAGTCGGTGTTACCTGTACAAACCCGCAGGTAACCCTCGGCAACACCCATTATTTCCGGATCTGCTTCCTGGATCCCTTCCAGGGAACCGTCCTCGCAAACTTTGCTTCCCAGAACTTCGAAGCAAAGAAAGCTTACATCCTGACCAAACAGGGTGACGACTACTCCGCAGGACTGGGCCATTACTTCGATCAGGCCTTCCAGGCTCTTGGCGGCGAGACAAAGGCAGAAACCTTCCCGGAAGGCAACAGTGATTTTACTTCCTATATCACTGCAGCCAAGAACTTCGAAGCAGATGTCATCATGGCTCCGACCTCCACGGAAGCGGCAGCCCTGATCATCGAACAGGCAGCGGCACAGGGCGTTGAGGTACCGCTTCTGGCAGGCGACACCTGGGATTCCAACGTAATCCTGAATGCGGCAAAAGACAAAAACGTACAGATCTTCGTAACCACCTTCTATCAGGAGGGCGGCAACGCGGAATTCGACCAGGGTATGAAGGATTTCATCAATTCCGATGACACCAATCTGGCCAACAACGGCGGAGATGACACTGTGGCAGCCGTTACCGCCATGGGTTATGACGCATACTACGTTGCACTGGCCGCTCTGCAGGCAGCCGGTTCCACCGATCCCGCAGCTGTCAACGAAGCACTCTGGACTCTGACCTATGACGGCGTATGCGGTCATGTGGAGTTTGATGAGAACGGCGACGCGAAGCGTGATACGGCATTCGTAAAGAGCGCCAACACCGAAACCGGAGCCTGGGACTTTGTGACGGAGCAGACAATTTCCGAATAAGAAGGCAGGCGGTGATCTGCAGCTGAAAACAGAGCAGAATCCCGCATCAGAATCCTGACGATTTCCGGGGCGGGGGAGCATTCTCCCGCCCCGAACCACATTATGGGAGGTTCCATATGGAATGGCTTAGCAGAAACCTGCCGTATCTTCTGGCGGGCATTTCCGTAGGCGGGCAGTATGCGCTGATCGCGATCGGATATACCATGGTTTATGGTATTCTGCGTCTGATCAACTTTGCGCATGGCGATATTTTCATGGTAGCCGGGCTGATGATGGTATATCTGTCGGCCTCACTGCCGATTTATGTTTCGATTCCTCTTGTCATCGTACTTACGGTCCTGATCGGCTTCACGGTAGAACGGGTGGCTTACAAGCCGTTGCGGAGCGCTCCCCGTATGTCTGTCATGATCTCCGCCATCGGCGTATCCTATCTGCTGCAGAACCTGGCCCTTTATATCACGGGCGGTCTTGCCCAGCAGTATCCGGCGATTCCCTGGATCAGCGACCAGATCACCGTGTTCGGCGCATCGACCAAACGTGTCACCGTGATCACCCCCTTTCTGACGATCATCCTGGTGGTGCTCCTTGTGGCATTGATCAAGAATACAAAGATCGGTATGGCCATGCGGGCCGCCTCAAAGGATTTTGAGACATCCCAGCTGATGGGCATCAAGATCAATTCGGTCATCAGCATGACCTTTATCATCGGTTCTTTCCTGGCCGCCATCGGAAGCCTTCTGTTCTTCTCGAACTACACGGGCGTCACGCCGACCATCGGTACCATGCCCGGACTGAAGGCCTTTGTAGCCGCGGTATTCGGAGGAATCGGTTCGATTCCCGGAGCAGTAATCGGAGCGTTTATCATCGGTATCTGTGAGAATCTGGTCATGATGGCAAACCAGTATGTGTCCATCGACATTTCAAACTTCAAGGATGCCTTCGCGTTCCTGCTGTTGATCATCATTCTGTTTTTCAAGCCCACCGGGCTGTTCGGCGAAAAACAGACAGACAAGGTATGAGAGGGGGCAGAGTGATGAAGAAGAAAAAAGAGCTTGTCATAAGTCTTGTCCTGATCGCGGTCCTCATCGGAATCCTGCGCCTCATGGAGATCAACATTTCGCCCCAGTCCAAGTGGGCGATGCTCATGACGGTGCTGAAAAAAGGCTCCATCTATGCGCTGGTGGCGGTTTCGATGAATCTGCTGAACGGTTTTACCGGACTGTTTTCTCTCGGGCAGGCCGGATTCATGATGATCGGTGCCTATACCTATGCGATCTTTACGATCCCCGCGGACCAGCGGGAGATGGTTTACATGTATTATAACGGAGGCATTGTCAAATTTGCGATTCCCGCCATCTGCGGCGTACTGCTGGCCGGCGTCTTTGCGGCGTTTTTTGCCTTTCTGATCGGTATACCCGTGCTGCGTCTGAAAAGTGATTACCTGGCCATCGCCACCCTCGGCTTTGCGGAGATCATGCGTGCCCTGTTCCAGTGGGATACGTTAGGACCGCTGACTAATGGCTCCAACATGCTTCGGAGCTATCCTACGCCGGCGTCGGCCAGCGTGATCTATCCCTTTGTGGTATCCGGCGTCTGCATCGCAGTGATCGTGCTGATGATCAACTCCACCTACGGAAGAGCCTTCAAGGCCATCCGGGATGACGAGATCGCGGCGGAGGCCATGGGGATCAATCTGGCCCATCATAAGAGGATCGCCTTTACCGTCAGTTCCTTCTTTGCGGGGATCTCCGGCGCGCTTCTGGCCATGTTCCAGACCAATGTGCAGGCGAAATCCTTTAACTCCGCGATGACCTATGAAATCCTTCTGATCGTGGTTATCGGCGGGATCGGGTCCGTGACGGGCAGCGTGATCAGTTCGTTTCTGTTTATCGCCTGCTCGGAATGGCTCCTACGTTTTCTGGATGAACAGCATGTCATCGGAGAATTTACGGTTCCTCTGATGCGTTCCGGTTTCCGGAAGGTGGTCTTCTCCATCATCATCATGGTGATCGTTCTTTTCTTCCGGCAGGGGATCATGGGTACAAGGGAATTTTCCATATCCGGCATCCTGAATAAGATTTCGGGCCGATCCCGGAAAGCCCAGAAGGGAGAGCCGAAATGAGAGAAACGGTATTAAAGGTCGAAAATGTAACGATGCAGTTCGGCGGCGTGATCGCCGTCGACAACATGAACCTGGTGGTCAAAAAGGGTGAGATCGTGTCCATGATCGGGCCCAACGGCGCCGGAAAGACGACGGCGTTCAACGTGATCACCGGGGTGTATCCTCCCACCAACGGAGCGGTCTATTTCAACGGAGAGAAGATCGTCGAGAATCATCCCCAGGGGAAGATGAAGAAGCTGTACAAGGGAGAGAACAACGGACAGTATTCCCATGTGCTGGCTCCTACGCCGGATAGGATCACAAAGCTGGGAATCGCCCGGACCTTTCAGAACATCCGGCTTTTCAAGAGCCAGACAGTGTTTGAGAACATTCTGATCGCCGAGCATCTGCGGAGAACCAGCAATCTGTTTTCCGCCACCTTCCATCTGAACGGAGCCGAGGAGGCGCAGATGCGCAGCGAAGCCGACGAGCTTCTGCACATCCTGGAGCTGGATGATGTGCGGGATGAAATGGCCACATCTCTGCCCTACGGGAAGCAGAGAAGGGTGGAAGTGGCCCGGGCTCTGGCGACCAAACCGAGCCTGCTTCTTCTCGATGAACCGGCAGCCGGCATGAACCCGCAGGAGACGGATGAACTGACGGCCTTTATCGGAAGGATCCGCGATGACTTCAATCTTACCATCTTCATGATTGAGCATCATATGGATCTGGTCATGGAAATCTCGGACCGGATCTATGTGCTGGATTTCGGGAAGACCATCGCAGAAGGAATTCCGGAAGAGATTCAGAACAATCCTCGGGTCATAGAAGCGTATCTGGGAGGTGCTGTGGATGAGTGATCAGAATATCCTGGAAGTAAGAGAACTGAACGTGGCCTACGGCGGAATCAAGGCCGTCAAGGGGATCAGCTTTGATGTGCCGAGGGGTGAAGTGGTCACCCTGATCGGGGCCAACGGAGCCGGCAAAAGCTCCACCCTGCGGTCCATCTGCGGACTGGTGCGTCCTGCATCCGGAAGCATTCTGCTGAACGGGGAGGAGATCGCCGGAAAACCGGCAGAACAGATCGTCAGCAAGAAGATCACGCTGGTTCCCGAAGGGAGACGGGTTTTTGCAGACCTGACGGTTCTGGAGAACCTGAAGATCGGCGCGTATCTGCGAAAAGACAGTCTGGATGATGACCTGAACTGGTGCTATGATCTTTTTCCGAGACTGAAGGAACGTTCCTGGCAGCTGGCCGGAACCCTCTCGGGCGGGGAGCAGCAGATGCTCGCCATCGCCCGGGCTCTGATGAGCCGTCCGGATATCATTATGATGGATGAGCCCTCACTGGGCCTGGCACCCATCGTGGTAAAGGGCGTGTTCGATATTATCCGGGAGATCAACCGGCAGGGCAAGACGATCCTTCTGGTGGAACAGAACGCCAACATGGCGCTTCATGCCGCCCATCACGGGTATGTCATGGAGGTGGGGACCATCACCATGTCCGGCACCGGAAAAGAACTGTCGGAGGACGAATCCGTTAAAGCTGCTTATCTGGGAAAAACACGAAAATGAAAAAGAGAGTCAGCGGGGAACCTGTCCACGCTGACTCATTTTTATTCAATCAGTGTCAGTCCGGTCAGATCCGGCTCAGCCACGAGAGAGTAAT
>CAMOUV010000075.1 GCA_946626695.1 uncultured Blautia sp. | reverse complement strand
TTTTATATTTGCTATGATCACAGAAAAAGGAGACCATTTCATGAAGATTGCGCATTTGAAGACGAATCATCTGGTAAATCCTCTGGGGTTTGATCTTTCGCATCCCACGATTTCGTATGTCGTAACAGAAGCTTCCGGAAAAAATCAGGAATCCGCCCGGGTGGAGGTTTCCCTGTCAGAGACCTTTGACGAACTTCTGTATGACAGCGGAGTCCGGACGGATATCTGCAGCACGGCTTTCGAACTTCCCGTCGTTCTTACACCCATGACCCGGTATTTCTGGAGGGTCACGGTTGTCGACGATGCGGGGGATACCGCTGTGAGCGGGATCCAATGGTTTGAGACGGCGAAAACCCTGGCGGCAGCGGGCAGCACTCCGGAAACGGAGACAGAGACGAATGTCTGGCAGGCCCGGTGGATCACCCCTTCTGTGCCGAAGGAGTGGCAGATGGTGCTCTGCAAGGACATCCTCATCGAAAAACCGGTGAAGAAAGTCCGGGTCTATATGACCGGCCTGGGTCTTTATGAATTCTGGCTGAACGGAGAAAAACAGGGCGATGAGTACCTGATGCCCGGTTTCTGCGATTATGATTCCTGGATCCAGTACCAGACCTATGTTCCGGAGCTGGTTTCCGGCGTGAATAAAGTGGAGATCGTCCTGGGGGACGGCTGGTACAAGGGCTGGTACGGCCTCCGGAAAAAATCCGAAAACTATGGCGACCGTCTGGCTGCCCTGGCTGAATTTCATATCACCTACGAAGACGGCAGCACCGAGATCATCGGTACCGACGAGACCTGGACGGCAAAGAAGAGCCGCATTGTACAGAGCGGCATCTATCCGGGTGAAACCTTTGATGCGACCCTGGATGACAGCGAAGTATATAAAACGGAAGAGATCGATCTTGGGTATGACAGACTTTCCCCGAGGCTTTCTCCGGCGCTGACGGTTCACGAACGGATCCATCCGGTCAGCGTGATCAAAAGCCCGAAGGGAGAGACGATCCTGGACATGGGCCAGAATATGGTCGGCTGGATCACCTTCCGCAGCAAAGCCCCTGCAGGGAAAAAGATTTATCTGCAGACCGGTGAGATCCTGCAGGATGGCTGCTTCTACAACGAGAACCTGCGTACCGCGCTGTCGGAATTCACCTACATTTCCGACGGGCAGGAACGGATCGTCCGGCAGCATTTCACCTTCTACGGCTTCCGTTTTGTGAAGGTGGAAGGATGGGACGGAGAGCCCGATCCGGCCGATTTTGAGGGCTGGGTGCTTCATTCCGAGATGGAGGAGCTGGGGGATATCGAAACCTCCGAACCGTTGGTGAACCAGCTGGTCAAGAATGCCCGCTGGGGCATGAAGGGCAATTTCGTCGATGTTCCCACGGACTGCCCCCAGAGAGACGAGCGCTATGGCTGGACCGGAGATGCCCAGATCTTTTCAGGCACGGCTTCCTACTTTATGGATACCTATGCTTTTTATACCAAGTTCGGCCATGACCTTTACATGGAACAGAAGAAGCTGAACGGGAGCGTGCCGGACGTGGTTCCTGTGGCCAACAATCCGGGGGATGCTTCCACCGCCTGGGGAGACGCGGCCACCATCATTCCCTGGAACGTGTATCTCCACTCGGGAGACAAGGGGATCCTGCGGCGCCAGTATGAGAGCATGAAGGCCTGGGTGGATTTCATGAAGCGGGAGGACGACGCAGACGGAGCAAAACGTCTGTGGCTTACCGGCACCCACTACGGCGACTGGCTTGCCCTGGACGGCAATGTTCCGGGCGGTGTTTTCGGAGCGACGGATCCGGGATTTATCGCTTCGGCTTATTACTATTATTCCACCGGCATCGTGGCGAAGGCTGCGGCGGTCCTGGGCAAAGAGGAGGACTCCGCGTATTACACTGCGCTGGCAAAGGAGATCTACGATGCCTTTGTGCGGGAGTATTACACGCCCTCCGGAAAGCTTGCCGTTGATACCATGACCGGCTATACCGTGGCTCTGTATATGGGCCTCACGCCGGACTATGCGCTGGAAAGAAACCGTACCGGCCTTTTGAACCGGCTGAAAAAGAATTTTTATCACCTCAATACCGGCTTTGTGGGAACCCCTTATCTGTGCAGGGCTCTGTCCGAAAACGGGATGAACGATCTTTCCTATCATCTGTTGATGGAAAAGGGATATCCGGGATGGCTTTATGAGGTGCTGATGGGCGCCACCACGGTGTGGGAGCGCTGGAATTCGGTCAATCCGGACGGAAAGATCAGCGGAACCGAGATGAACTCGCTGAACCATTATTCCTATGGTTCGATCGTGGAGTGGATGTTCCGGTATATGGTGGGGATCAATCCCTGCGAAGAGGCTCCGGGCTTTAAACGGTTCCGGATCGAGCCGAAGCCGAATTACCGCTTTTCACATGCGGCCGGACGGCTTCGCTCCGCCGCCGGACTCATCGAATCCGCCTGGAAGATCGAGGGAAAATGCTATCGTTTCTGCTTTACCGTACCCTTCGACACCGAAGCGCAGCTGGTTCTTCCGGATGCAGATGCGGCGGCGATCCGGGATGTATGGGAAAAAGCTGGCTATGGCCCCTTTGACGGGGAACAGACCGGAAAGAATGTCACGGTGAATGCCGGGGCAGGAATCTACGAGCTGGTCTACGAGCCCACCGTACCCTGCCGGAAGATTTACTCACTGGACTCTGTCTTTGAAGAGCTCTGTGCGTATCCGCCCACCCGGGCTGTCCTGGAAGCCGAATATGACCTGAACAGCCGGGTCATTCCCTTCCGGAATGAATTTTGCACATTGGAAGAAATGACCTGGGGACCCTTTACCTTCGTCTCCCAGGAACAACGCGACAAGATTGACCGCCTGCTGCGGGAAGTAGAATAAACAACAAGGGTGAGTCACGGGGACAGGTTTCTTGACTCATTGCTGCATTGCGGCAACGAGTCAAGGAACCTGTCCCTGTGGCTTCACTTTGTCAGTTCCCAGAAGGCTACGGCGCTGGCGGCTGCTACGTTAAGCGAATCCACGCCATGTGCCATCGGGATTTTTACAAGATAATCGCAATATGCGATCGTTTCGGGGAGAAGGCCGGTACCCTCAGCCCCGAGAAGAATGGCAAGCTTTTCCTCGTTTCGAAGAGTCGGATCCTGGATCGAAATGCTGTTTTCGCAGAGGGCCATGGCGACGGTTTTAAAGCCGAGATCGTGAAGCACCTTCATGCCAACCGGAGGCCAGAGCTTTGAATGCTCCTCAGAATATGGCCCGGGCAGCGCAGGGGCGGAAAGGGTTTCTTTTGTAATGAAGGTCCAGGGAATCTGAAAGACCGTGCCCATACTCACACGGGAAGCACGTCTGTACAAAGGATTGCTGCAGCTTTCTGTCAGAAGAACCGCATCGATTCCAAGCCCGGCGGCTGACCGGAAGATGGCCCCGACGTTTGTCGGGTTCTCGACGTCTTCCAGAATCGCGATGCGCCTGGCCTGCTGACAGACCGAATAAACAGAGGGCAGCTTTTTCCTTCGCATGGCACACAATGCTCCGCGGGTCATCGGAAAACCGGTCAGATTGCGCATTACCTCCAGGGAAGCGGTATAAACGGGAATGTCAGCGTATTCTGCGATTACTCCGGTTATTTCTGCAGAGATTCTTTTTTCCTCCATAAGAAAGGACACCGGCTCATACCCGGCCTGCAATGCACGGGTGATCACATTCGGGCTTTCAGCGAGAAACAGGCCGGGTTCAGGCTCGTTATAACGAAGCAGCTGGACTTCATTCAGTCTGGCGTAGATATCAAATACAGGATCATGAAAGTCAGCAACAGGGATCATATTCATATTTATCAATCCTCCAGGACAGACATACCGTTACGGTCGGTGATAAACGCTTGCCGCTGGCAAGCATCACTCCTCGCGGCAGTTGCCATATGTACAAGCAAGCTTGTCCCCGTGACTCACCCCTTGGTTATTACCGCCCCAGGATTTCGGCGGCTTCTTTCATGAGTTCGATGACCGGCAGATGCTGCGGACAGGCGGCTTCGCACTGACCGCAGGCGATGCAGTCGGAGGCTTTTCCGCTGCGGCTGATCAGGCCGAAGCCGAGCTTTGGCATTTTTTCGGAATTCATGGTTGTCTCATTTCTGATGAAACAATATGCTGTGGTGAGACTTGTTAAAGGGTTCCGAAGCAGACCGGATGAATGACCGAAGGATCCATCTTGTTCAGGTCGGTACAGCCGGTATAAGCCATTGCTTTGGCAAGTTCCTTGTTTGCTCTGGTAAGATATTCGGTTACACCCTGTGCGCCGTTCTGTTTAATGGCCGTTATCAGCGGCCGTCCGATACAGACCGCATCGGCTCCCAGCGCGAGGGCCTTGAAGGCATCCATGCCGGTCCGGATATCTCCGTCCACGAAAATCGGGATCTGTTTTCCGACGGCACTTCTGATCTCGGGAAGGGCCATCAGGGGCGGAAGAGCGTATTCGATCCGGTTGTTGTGGTGCGAGATCACCAGGCCCTGCGCACCGGCTTTGACCGATTCGAGGGCATCGTAGGTGCTGAGGACGCCTTTTACGATGACCGGGAGAGAAGTGGAAGCACAGATCTCCTTCAGCTCTTCGGTCATGATGGCGGTCATCTCGTCTCCGTCCACCACGTCCGGAGACCCGTCCTCCGCAAAGGGATGGTCGATATCCACGCCAACGGCAAGAAGGCCGGCCTTTTCGGCATGCCGGATTTTTTTGTAGATCAGGTCACGGTTTGTATAGGGCTTGATGATCTCGATCATCGACGCGCCAGTGGCTGCGCACATTTCGACCTCTTCCTCAGGGGCCATGCCGAGCCAGAGGATCGATCCGGCTTTGGCCGTTCCTTCGGCATACGCTTTCGTCGCCCCTTCAAACATAAAGTGATCCAGGTGCGAGAGGGCTGCAGTCATGATGGGAGATGGAAATTTTCTGCCGTAAAGTGATGTTTCCAGGCAGGGGTTGGTGGAATTCATGTATCGGGTCTCGATCAAAAGGGAATCCAGATAACGGCGGGTGATCCGGTTGGAGTTTCCTGTGTTTTCGGCCATGGGGGGTGTCTCCTTTCTGAAAAGGTCTGTCGAATATGCAGAAGGCAGCACAGACAGGTCCTAACGATAATAAAGGGATATGGGTCAGCAAAAGGAGCTGACCTGAAGAGAAGAATAATGTAACAGTTCATATTGTACATTATTTTTTCAGATGTTACAATAGAAAAGGTTGCCCTGGTCCTGCTGCATGGAGCTTTCGGACAGCAAGAATTTATATGCCGAAGTGTGTAAGGCCGGTTTGACAGATGCAGAAGAAAATACGGAAAGCGGCGGCCTGAGAGAAAACCGCAGAAAAAGGAGAAACGCTTGAATACAATACTGATCGGCAACATTTTTGCCTTTGTGGGTGCCCTGGTCATGGTCTCGATCGGCCTGATCAAGACCAAAAAGAATATCCTGCTTGCCCAGTGCGTGCAGTGCCTGATCATGGGGATCGGAAATCTGATCCTGGGAGGCGTGACGGGCTTTCTGTCCAATATGGTAAGCATTGTGCGGAATCTGATTTCCGTCCGGACGAAGATGACAGCGCCGCTGAAGATCTTTTTCATTGCAGTCCAGCTGGTCATGGCCTGGTTTTTCAACAATCTGGGCATCATCGGATGGCTTCCGGTTTTTGCGGCGTGTCTGTTTACCTGGTATCTGGATTCCGACAGCGAGATTCTGCTGAAGGCCATCATCATCCTCTCGGAGATCATGTGGAGCGTGTTTGATTTCACGATCCATAATTATGTGGCCCTGTGCATGGATATCCTGACGGTGGTGACCAACACCATCGGGATCGTGATGCTTAAAAAGGGCAGTCTCGGGACAGGAAAGACCGTCAGCTGATACGGATTTCTCCCTGCTTTGCACTCTCGAAATCATGAAAACATTCGGAATCCGCTCATTTTTCTTCGAAAAATGGCTTCTTCCTCATGTTTTGCGGGTCCCAAAGTCATTAAAATATGTGCAGGCACATATTTTATGACCTTTTGACCCTGGTATCATCATATTATATGGAACAAAAGGAGACAAGATCATGCATGGTGAAGTACAGAAAAATCTGGATTATGTAAAGAAAGTGCTGACAGACGTACGAAAATACGTCAACGCGGTCAGCGTCCTGAACTATGATCAGGAGACCATCTGTCCGCCTAAAGCGATGGAGGAGCAGGGGGAGGTCATGACCTTCCTGGAAAATCAGGCCTTTAAGCTGAAAAAGGATCCGGCCTTCCTGGAGGCGGCGGAGTATGTGTATGCCCATAAGGAGGAGCTGGAGGAGTTTGACCGGGTTCTGGCGGAAAGCCTGCACCGGGATTATCTGAAAACGAAAAATCTGACGCCCGAAAAGCAGGAGGAAATCTCCACAGCCCAGAATAAAGCCTTTGTCAGCTGGATCCGGGCCAAGGAACAATCCGATTACAGCATGTACAAGGAGGATCTGCGGAGAGTCCGGGATCTTTCATTGGAGGAGGTCTCGCTGCGGGAGGAAGCGCTTCCGGTCCCCTATGACAATATGCTCGACGACTATGGCCGCGGGATCCACACCAAAGAGCTGGATGCCTGTTTTGAACGCTGCAAGGAACGTCTGATCCCGCTCCTGAAAAAGATCCAGGCCAGTCCGGTACAGATCCGCAGGGATTTTCTGCATCGTAAGGTGACAGACGAGCAGCAGAAGCAGATGGCAGACTATATCATGCAGGTGATCCGGTATGATCTGGAGCGGGGCGCCATCGCTCTGACCGAGCATCCCTTCACCTCGGAGCTGGGCCGCGACAACATCCGGATCACCACCCATTATCATCCGGACGCTTTTGCATCCAGCATGTATTCCGTGATCCATGAGGGTGGACATGCTCTGTTCGACCAGCTGCAGCCCCGGGAGAATTATGATCATTTTATCGAAGGCGAAAAGTCCATGGGCATGCACGAGTCGGTTTCCCGGTTCTATGAGAACCGCATCGGACGCTCCAGAGAATTTGTGCATCTGATTTATCCGAAGACCTGCGAGATCTTCCCCCAGGTGATGCAGGAAGTGTCCGAGGAAGAGCTGTACCGTGCCTTGAATATCGTGGAGCCCACCATGATCCGCACGGAGGCGGACGAATTCACCTACACCTTCCATGTGATCATCCGGTACGAGATCGAAAAAGCCATGATGGAGGGAACCGTCACCATGGAGGAGCTTCCGGAGCTCTGGAACCGCAAGTACGAGGAATACCTGGGCATCCGCCCGCAGAATGACCGCGAAGGAATCCTGCAGGATGTGCACTGGACCTTCGGCTTCGGATACTTCCCCTGTTATGCCATGGGAAACATGTACAATGCCATGTACTATAACCGCATGAAAGAAGAGATCGACCTGCCCGCCCTGGTCGCCGCAGGAGATTTTGAGACGATCAACGGCTGGATGGCGGAAAATGTCTTCAAAAAGGCTGACCGCCTGACTGTGGCGGAATGGATCCGGGATATCACCGGAAGAGATTTCACCCCGGACGATTACCTGGATTATCTGGAAGAAAAATACAGCGTGATCTACGAACTTTGAAAAATGAGTCGCGGGAACAGGATCCTCTGACTCATTCGGTGAGTCAAGGAACCTGTCCCCGCGACTCATGCATTAATACGAGGGAAGTAATTATGAGAATAAGAAAATCAAAGCCGGAGGATCTGTCAAGAATCATGGAAATCTATGCCTGCGCCCGGCAGTTTATGGCGGAGCATGGAAATCCCCGGCAGTGGGCAGCCAGAAACTGGCCGCCGGAGAAACTGATCCGGCAGGATATCCGGTCGGGGAAGAGCTTTGTCTGTGTAGTGGATAAAGAGGATTTTTCCCCGGAATCATGCCGCCGGGACATGCCTGGTACCGAAGGACAGGAAGGAGGCGGTCAGGAGACGCAGGAACATATTGCCGCAGTCTTTTTCTTTGACCAGGGAAAGGATTGTGAGCCCACCTATCTGCATATCGAAGACGGGGCATGGATCGACGACACCCCATATGGCGTGGTGCACCGGATCGCTTCGGACGGAAGCACCCGGGGAGCCGGATCCTTCTGTATCAACTGGGCCTTTTCGCAGTGCGGCCACCTGCGGATGGATACGCACGGCGACAATACCGTCATGCAGAATCTTCTGACAAAGCTGGGCTTTCAGCGATGCGGGATCATCTATGTGGTTGAGGATACGGATCCCCGGATCGCATATGAAAAACTGCTCTCCGAAGATACGGCCGGCTGAGGGAGCCGGTCATGGGGAAGAAACCCTATTAAAACAGCGCACAAGGAGAGAACATCATGAACCAGAAATTTGAAAAACTGCTTCTTCCGACCCGGATCAAATCCTCCAACGTCAAGATCCAGGAGATGCTTTTGGGCTATCTGGCCGCGCCTTTCTGTGCCATGATCGCCAATGCGATTTTCGGTTCGTATCTGAACCGGTATTATGTGGATGTTCTCGGCTGGACGAAGTTCGGTGTTTTTGCCACATTTCTTCCCATGATCTCGTCGATCGTCGTGGTGGCGGGCAACCTTCTGGTCGGTCAGTGGATCGACAAGACCCGCACGAAGGCCGGCAAGGCGAGACCCTACCTGCTGATCTCCATCCCGCTGGTGGCGGCGGCGATCCTTCTGATGTTCATGACGCCTACCAAGGCAGCCGCCCCGGTGCAGATGATCTGGATCGCGGTGACCTATAATCTGTATTACGCTCTGGCGTATCCCTGCTATTACACGGCTCACAGCTCACTGGTTTCCCTTTCTACCCGGAACGCCAGCCAGAGAGGCCTGCTGGCGACTCTTTCTAACGCATCGACCGTAGCCGCAGCCGGTGTGGGTGCCAGTATTCTGGCCCCGATCCTGCTGCAGCCCTTTATGTTTGTCACCGGGCCGAACGGCCTGGATGTGGAAGCGAGCTATGCCAACTGGAGGATCCTGTCCATCGCATTCGCGCTTCTTTCCGCCCTTGGCGTGATCCTGGAATATTTCTTCACCCGGGAACGTATCACGGAGGAAGCCCTGGCGCTGAATCTGAAGGAAGAAAAGATTCCCATGAAGAAGCATATCGAAGCCTGTACGAAGGATAAGTACTGGTGGCTGGTGATCATCTTCATTCTGGTGTTCCAGTTCGGACAACTGTGCAAGAATTCTTCCATGAGCTTTTATTCCCGATGGATGTTTGACTCGGTGGTCAACTCCCCGGATCCGGAGGCGGCTTCCGCAGGCCTTATGTCCACGCTGGGGCTGGTGGGCGGTCTGCCGGCGGCGGTCGGGATGTTCATCGCCTGGCCCCTTGCCAACAAGCTGGGCAAGAAGAGATCCATCATCCTGGGTCTGATCTTTGCGACCCTGGGCGGCCTGGTGGCCTTTATCAATGTCAACAGTTTTCCGGTGGTTGTCACCGCGGTGGTTCTGAAAAGCATCGGCATCATTCCGGCCCAGTATGTCATGCTGGCCCTGCTTTCGGATATCCTGGATCATCTGGAAGCGAAGAACGGTTTCCGGAGCGACGGCTTTACCATGTCGCTCTACAGCTCCATCATGGTGGGGCTTGGCGGCCTGGGAATGGGCATCATCAATGCGATGCTGACCTTCTCCGGCTATGTCAATGTGGGCTATGAGGTTGACCCGGCCACAGTGACGCTGATCGAGGATATCAGCACCTGGACCGGAGATGTGATCTACCGGCAGATGGGCGGTACGGAGCAGGTTCTTGCCTTTGCGTACCTGGCCGTGGATCTGATCGCGGGTATTATTTCCATTATCCTGCTGTGGAAGATGGATGTGGAGAAATATGTGGAAGCGGATCAGCGCACCATCATTGAGCATCAGAAGGCTGCTGTCCTTGCGGAAGGCGGAGTCTGGATCGAGCCGGAAGAGCGTGCCCGCAGAGAGCAGGAGGAAGCCGACAGGAAAGCCGAGGAGGAACGGATCCGGGAGCTGAAGGAGCTCTGTAAGAAGAAGGGGCTGAACTTCGAGGAAGAGGAGAAAAAATACCAGGAGAAACTGGCGAAGAGAAAGAACAGCCTGATCGGAAAATTCCTGGGATAAAAATGCAAGGTGAGTCGCGGGACCTGTCGCCGCGACTCACCCTTTTTCGGTATGAGTTACGGAACCGCTCTCCGCTACGCATCTTGTCGTCAGGAAAGGCACAATTTCAAAAAAAGACTTTACAAATTCGAAAAATCTGGTATGATAGAAGAGATGGAAGGTTAGCTCAGCTGGGAGAGCGCTCGCTTGACGTGCGAAAGGTCGCAGGTTCGATCCCTGTACCTTCCATTTTTTCATGCCAGAAAAGACAAGGGAATTAAAGAGCAGCACTTCATGAAGAAGTGCTGTTTTTTGGTGTTGCAGGGAACTGTTTACATGAATACTCCCGTGATGGTATACTGAATAA
>CAMOUV010000074.1 GCA_946626695.1 uncultured Blautia sp. | reverse complement strand
CCCTGGAAGAGGATCGTCCCGATGATCACATTCATGATAGAAGCCTTGTTGACCGAGGCTCCGCCGATCAGGATCGCGGAGACCGCCGGAAGTGCCATGTAGAACGGAGCCATATACAGCTGGATAAAGCCAAAGCCCTGTTCATAGACCAGGATGCCGATGGCAGCCAGCCAGGTGGACATGACAACGGACAGAAGCCGGATCTTGTCCACGTTGATGCCTGCAGCCTTGGCAAAGGTGGGGTTGCTGCCGACCGCGGTCATGGCGGTTCCGGTCTTGGTGTGCAGGAAAGCCCAGATCAGGAAAGCCAGCAGGGCAAAGAAGAGGAGGGTTCCGGTGGGAATCTCGAGATTCCCGATGCGGATCCGCAGGATCCTTGCCAGCACATCGATGTAATAGCCTTCCAGAGAAATGGTGGTACGAAGTCCTTTGCCGGAAAGACCCCAGACCATGTTGGGGCTCTTGTACGGAAGGACCAGCCACATCATGCACATCAGGGACACGGAGGAAAAGCCCACATAGGTGGCGATCATCATTTCGCCGCCTTTTATTTTGTTCAGAAGCCAGCCGTAGCCGCAGCCGAAAACCAGGGCAAAGGGGGTGGCGATCAGGATCGCCATCACGAATGAAAACCCTCCGGTAAACCCGAATTCGACCGACAGGGTCGCGCCGAGAAGTCCGGAGATGATGCCCAGGGGAAGACCGAAATTCAGTCCGCAGCCCGAGTGCACCATGGGGACCATGGCCAGGACCAGGACGCCGTTCCAGCTGAAACGGGCAATGATATTGGTGATCTGGGTGGGAAGATCCGCACCCACAATGGGAGCCATGATCAGAAGCAGCAGAAGGAAAGCGGTGATGATGAGTCTCGGAAGACCAAAGCTTTCCACGAACTGCCCGAAGCGGCCTTTTTCTTTTTTGTCTGTGTTCATAGTATTTCGATCCTCCTTAAATGACCTGGCTGAGCATGAGGGCGCCAAGATCCTCCACAGAGGAGGAGGCCGGAAGGATACCGGCGATCTTGCCTCCGGAAACAATGGCGATCCGGTCGCAGCTCTGACGCAGCTCCTCCAGCTCCGAGGAGACCATGACGATAGTGACGCCGCTTTCGCGGTTGAATTTCTTCAGCGACTCCAGAACCAGGGCTTTGGCACCCACATCAATGCCTCGGGTCGGTTCGGAGACGAACAGGAGCCTCGGATTCAGCGCAAAAGCCTTTGCCAGACACACCTTCTGCTGATTGCCTCCGGAAAGCTCCCGGGCTTTCTGTTTGGAGCTGGTGCATTTGATCGCGAGCTCCTGGATGTATTTGTCGGTGATCTCCTGGATGGCTTTTTCGTCACGCCATTTGATCAGACCGCCCAGATAGTTTTTGAGGAATCTGTTCTGGATCTGCATGGCCGGGAAGGCGATGTTCCATTCCAGGGTCTCATCCAGCAGAAGTCCTACGCCGCGGCGGTCTTCCGACACGAAAGCAAAGCTGGAATCCAGACATCTTCGGGGATTGTTAAGGGGAATGTCCTGCCCGTCGAAGGTGACCTTCCCGCCTGCCTGGTACAATCCCATGATCCCGTTAGGGATGCCGAGCTTACCCTGGCCCGCCAGACCGCCGATGCCCAGGATCTCGCCCTCTTTTACCTCAAGATTGACATTCCGGACGGTCTCTCCCGGCATGTCTACCCAGAGCTTTTCGATGGAAAGAATGGTCTTTGCAGCAGAGTGATCACGGATGCCTGCCGATCCGGATCCGGAAGTGTTCACGTCCCGGCCGACCATCCATTTGGTGATCTCCTGAACGTTGGTGTCCGAGGAGGCTGACTCGTTTACGATATAGCCGTCCCGCATGACGACGACCCGGTCGCAGACCGCCAGGATCTCTTGCAGACGATGGGTGATAAAGATGATGGAGATGCCGCGCTGCGCCATTCCACGGATCGATTCCAGGAGTGCTTCCGCTTCCTTTTCGGTAAGAACCGCCGTAGGCTCATCGAGGATGAGGATTTTCAGCTGTTCCTTGGACAGCTCTCTGGCGATTTCTGTGAACTGCTTGTGACCGACGGGCATGTCGCTGATGATCATCTTGCGGTCAATGCCTACGCCCATCATTTCGATGGCGTTTGCCGCCCGTTCGTCCATCTCGCTGCGTTTTAATGTATCCATACGGTCTCCGAAGACTTCGGAGATCACATTTTTCCTGGTTGGTTCTCTGTTCAATAAAATGTTTTCTGTAGTCGTAAAGCCTGGGATCAGGGAAAATTCCTGATGCACCATGCCGATGCCGGCTTCGATGGCTTCGAAGGGAGAAGAAAAGGTGACGGCTTTTCCGTTCAGGATGATCTCTCCTCCGTACCCGCCGGTCTCGCGGATCATATCCGCTCCGAAAAGGATCCTCATGAGCGTGGACTTGCCGGCGCCGTTTTCGCCTACGAGTCCGATGACTTCCCCTTCACCCAGCGTCAGGTTGATGTCTGTCAGTACCTGGTTGCCGAAGAAATCCTTCTGGATGTTTTTCATTTCGAGAAGCGTTGTAAATTGCTTGTTCATGGATCTGTCTGGCCTTTCAAAAAGGAAGGGGGAAGAACGATGCCCTCCCCCTTTGTCTCGATGGTATGAATTACTTGGTGGTAAAGTATTTCTCGGGTACTTCTACTTCGGTAGAGCCCATATAGTATCCCGGATCGCCCATAATGTAGGTATCCTGATATACAAGGAATACGTTGTCCATCTTCACGCCTGTGTCAGCGTTGGTGTAGTTGGAACCGTTCCACTGTGCCTTCGGAGAGAATTCCTGATAAGCAGCAGCGATATCATCGATGTTGTCCAGTTCGCTCTTGCCGTCGATTACGTTCATGGCGTGCTGTGCAAGACCTGCGGAAACGGTGTAGCCATAGGAGTATGCCCAGGTTCCGAAACGGCCTGCGCCGCCTTTTTCTACGATCGCGGATTCAACCTTTGCAAGGATGGCTTCGAAATCGCCTGCTTCTTCGGTGAGGTCCAGACCCAGAGCTCCCGGATAGCCCATCAGCGGAGACGGAAGGTCAGCTTCGATAAAGTATCCGCCGTACTCAAGCAGCTGCTTCAGCAGCGGCTCGGTATGAGCATCGTTTGTACAGAAGTAAGCGGAGTTTGTGCCGTACTTCTCTACCCATTCCGGAACATGCTCAAGAATGTAAGCCTGTGCACCCGGTACACCTACGTCGGTGGTGGGATCCGGAGCGGTCTCCATCTCGAACTTCATGCCGAACTCTTCGCAGGCTGCCTTCATGATGGCAACGCGGCGGCTCATGGTCTCGTAGGACATATGACGCGGGAAGGAGATATGTACGAAGGTATCGCATCCCAGCTCATGAGCGGTACGGATGATCAGATATCCGCGGGCAACGAAGTCGTTGTTGCAGACCAGGTCGGCAGCGCTTCCGATTTCCGGAAGATCTTCGTGAGATTCGCCTGCGATGCAGAGGATGTCGGGTCTTCTTTCCTTGATCTGACGGAAAGCTTCGGTCGTTCCGGGAATAGCCTGGTTGACGATGATGGCTTTCATGTCGGGATCATCGGAGAGGTTAACGATGGTCTGGATGGTGGTCTCAAGCTCTTCGGTGAAGTTGTCGGGATAGATTGCCAGCGTTACGCGGTCTTCGCCGTACTTTGCCTGGAAAGCCTCTGCTCCGCGGCGGTCGTCTTCAGACTGGGAAACGGAACCGGTCACGATACCGATGTGATAGTCGCCGGCTGCTTCGGTTTCGGTTTCTTCTGCTTCTTCAGCCTCTTCCTCATCGTCTTCCAGCTCGATGCTTTCTACTTCGGCGAAGGCGGGAACAGCAGCAAAAGCGGTGAATGCCATTGCGGAAGCCATGATCAGACTCAGTAATTTCTTCTTCATGTTGTGCATTTCCTCCTTAAAATAATGATGTGGTTTCAAAATCATTGTTGATTATACACCATTATGATGCTGTAGTCAATCAAAGTAATAAAGTTTTAATGACTGAAGCGGCATAGTCTGCGGATGTTTTGTCCATAAATACCGTTGTTTCAGTATGGTTTATGGGCAAATTGCCCGTACCATTCACGGATGGAGGAATAAAAGACCTTGTTTTGTGTCGAATTTTTAACACTTCTTTAATTTATGCTTGTAAAATGAATTGTTTTTCGATAAAATATAGAAAGGTATGTATGAGTGCGGGTCCTGCCCATCATGATTGCAAAAGGGGTGAACAGGATCTGAGAAAGAACGATATCCTGATAAGGAAGCTGCTGCTGTATGCGGCGGCGGTCTGCCTGCTTGTGACGGGTACGTCCGGATGCTCCGGCCGGACAGAGGATTTTCTGAAGATCTCCGGTGAAAAGGAAGAAAAGGCCGCGGAGCGGGAGCAGGAGGATCCGGAGAGGGAAAAAGAAATCCCCGAGTCCCCTGCCGTATATGTCTACGTGTGCGGTGCGGTCGTCTCTCCCGGTGTGTACGAGCTCCCGGAGGGAAGCCGGATATGCCAGGCGGTGGATGCGGCCGGCGGTTTTCTGCCGGAGGCCGTCCCGGAGGCGGTGAATCTTGCCCGGGTGATTACGGACGGCGAGCAGCTTTATATCCCTTCCGAAGAGGATCTGGACGAAAAGGCATCCCTGCCGGGGATGTCCGTATCCGGGGACGGACTTGTGGATCTGAACACGGCTACGGTCGATACCCTGTGCACGCTGCCGGGGATCGGCGAAGCCAAGGCAAGGGCGGTTATCGCCTACCGGGAGAAGAATGGTCCTTTTGCTTCTCCGGAGGAGCTGATGCAGGTGGAAGGAATCAAAGAAGGTATTTATAATAATATTCAAGATAAAATAACGGTTAGATAAGGAGCAGGGAATGGCAAAAAAGGTATTGGTTGTCGATGATGAAAAGCTGATCGTAAAGGGAATCCGGTTCAGTCTGGAGCAGGACGGCATGGAAGTGGACTGCGCCTATGACGGAGAAGAAGCCCTGGAAATGGCAAAGGCAAAGAAATACGACATAATCCTTCTGGATCTGATGCTTCCGAAGATGGACGGACTGGAGGTATGCCAGCAGATCAGAGACTTTTCGAATGTCCCTGTGGTCATGCTGACGGCGAAGGGGGAGGATATGGACAAGATCCTCGGCCTGGAATACGGGGCGGACGATTATATCACCAAGCCCTTCAATATTCTTGAGGTAAAGGCACGCATCAAGGCGATCATCCGCCGGGCCGGCAGCGATCATGAAGAAAAGGAAAAGGCAAAAACCCTGGAAGTGGGCGATCTCCGCATGGACTGTGAGGGCCGCAGAGTCTTCATCTCCGGCAAGGAGATCAACCTGACAGCCAAGGAATTTGATGTCCTGGAGCTCCTTGTCCTGAATCCGAACAAGGTCTACAGCCGTGAGAATCTTCTCAACATCGTCTGGGGCTATGAGTATCCGGGTGATGTGAGGACCGTGGATGTTCACATCCGCCGGCTTCGTGAAAAAATTGAGGCGAATCCCAGTGAGCCGAAATACGTACACACCAAATGGGGTGTGGGATACTATTTCCAGGCATGAAAAAACACAGAGGATTTCCGTTTTTCAAGAGCCTCCGTTTCCGGATCCAGATCATTCTGATCATACTGGGAATTGTGCCGAGTGTTATTGTGAGCATGGCGATCATCGCCAATTATGAGGATCGGGCGATCGCGAACCGTGAGGCGTCGGTCCGACGGCAATGCAGCATTCTGTGCAATCTGTTAATACAGGAGAATTATCTGAACGACTCCAGCTCGCAGGTGGTAAACAGCAAGCTGGAGTTGTTGTCTAATATTTATAATGGCAGGATTCTTCTGACTGACAGGGATTTTAAGATCGTGAAGGATACCTATGGGACGGATACGGGAAAGACTCTTCTTTCCCCGATGGTGAGTCAGTGCTTCCGGGGGGAGAACGCATTCCGGTATGACAGGAGCGGCGAATATCTGGAGATGGCTGTTCCGGTAAAGAGTCCGGATGTAAAGACCCTGCAGGGCGTGATGCTGATCACGGTTTCTGCCGGAGAGATCCGGGCCACCATCCGGGATATGGAGCAGAAAAGCCTGCTGATCCTGGCCGGGATCGCGGTGCTTTCCGTGCTGGTGGGATATGTTCTGGCAAGGGTTCTGGTAAAGCCCCTGTCCCATATCACAAAATCCATCGAGGATCTGACAGACGGATACCAGAACGAGGAAATTTCGGTTCCGGATTATACGGAAACGGCCCAGATCACGGACGCCTTCAACAAGATGCTTTCGAGGATGCGTGTCCTGGATGAATCCAGGCAGGAATTTGTGTCCAACGTGTCCCATGAGCTGAAAACACCGATGACCTCCATGAAGGTCCTGGCTGATTCCCTGGTCGGACAGCAGGGGCTTCCGGAGGAGCTGTATCAGGATTTCCTGAAGGACATTACGATGGAGATTGACCGGGAAAACAAGATCATCACGGATCTTCTGTCACTGGTCAAGATGAACAAGAAGGCCTCGGATGTCAATATCACCCATGTGAGCGTCAACCGGCTCCTGGAGGATATCATGAAGAGGCTTCGTCCCATCGCCAACATGCGGAAGATCGACCTGTTCCTGGACAGCTTCCGGCCTGTGGAGGCAGACGTGGATGAGGTGAAATTTACGCTGGCGATCAGCAATCTGGTGGAGAACGGTATTAAATACAATGTGGATGAGGGCTGGGTCCGGGTCACCCTGGATGCCGATCACAAGGATTTCTTCGTCACGGTGGCGGATTCCGGCATGGGAATCCCGGAGGATTCGCTGGAGAGGATCTTCGAGCGTTTTTACCGGGTGGATAAATCGCACTCCCGGGAGATTGGCGGAACCGGTCTGGGTCTTGCCATAACCAGGGATGCCATCGCCATGCATCACGGAAACATCAAAGTATCCAGCAAGGAAGGGGAGGGTACCACCTTTGCGGTACGGATCCCGCTGTCCTATATTCCATAATGGCAGCCGGAGGTTATAGATTGAGAAAGCAAATAAAAAGAACAGCAGGACTGTGGATCGCCGCTGTGCTTCTTGCAGCCTGGCCCTGCCATGCGCAGCAGACTGATTCGGATGAGAGCCGGATCACGCTGTACAGGATCAACAGCGCCGAGACCCAGCTGGAATCCGAATCTGTAAAGCGTAACAGCTCGGACGTGCGGGAGACTGTGGAGCAGATGATCGCCGCTTTCAATCCGGTGGAAGGCGCGGCGGAAAATTCCGCGGTGCTTCCGGATAACGGAAAGATCATCGCCTGGAATCTCACGGAGGAGGGAGTGCTGGAGCTGCACTTCGATACCGGATACCGGGAGACCGCCGGCACCCGGGAGGTACTGGTACGTGCAGGGATCGTAAAGACCTTTGTCCAGCTTCCCGAGATCAACGCGGTGCATTTTCTGGTGGGTGAAGACGAACTGACCAGCCAGAAGGGCGAAGAGCTGGGCAGCATGACGGGAGATTCCTTCGTGGAGCTGTTTTCCTCGGACCGGGATTCCTACCGGTACGATACCTTTACTTTGTATTTTACGGATAAGAACGGGACAAAGCTTCTGCCGGAGACCCGGAGAGTCTACTACCGCAGCAGCATTCCCAAGGCCAGGGTGGCCCTGGAGCAGCTGGCCAAGGGGCCGATCGACAAAGGACATTATCCGACGATCCCGGACAGCACGGAGCTGCGGAGCGTCATTCTTTCCGACCGGGTCTGCTATGCGGATTTTGACCGGGTGTTCGTGGAGCAGAGGCTGGAGATCGATCCCCTGACCGCGGTCTACTCCGTCGTGAACACGGTGATCGCCAACACGGAGACGGACAAGGTGGAGATCAGCATCGCAGGCAATGCAGATGTAAAGATGGATGAGGAGACCGATCTCTACAATTTTTATCAGTGGAATGAAGAACTGATCGCGGAGGAATAGGTTTTACAGAAGAATTTGAAAGCCGGAGGAGAACTGGGAGATTTTATCGCCCAGTTCTTTTTTTAATATGCGGAAGGCTTCGTCGCCTGTGCAGTGCCCGGTGTAAATATGTCCGACCTTCTGCTCCATGAGAAGAGCAGCCAGAGACTGCACTTCCTGTTCTGTGGAGCGGTACTGATGCAGACCTCCCAGGTAGGCGGCCACGGGCTCTCCGGGGAAGGTGCTCATCACTTCCTGCAGGACATTTGGGGGACCTCCGTGGGAACAGCTGTTGAAGATCACAAGCCCTTGCTCCGTGCGGAAAACCAGGCTCTGTTCATGTGCAAAGGAATCCGTCTGCCAGCCGTCGGCTGTCCGTATCTTCATTCCCACTTTGCGTCCGATGGCATCCAGCCCGGGAGTCTTGTGAGGGATGAGACAGACGCCGTCGTTCAGTTTAAAATCGCCCTGCACATATTCGAGCCGGCTCCGGTAACGGTTCAGAAAGCCCTTTTTGATTCCGATATAATAGGTTTCTCCCTCGTTGTTCAGCCCATAACAGTTTTCTTCCGTGCCGTACCGGACATACAGCTTTGCCCGGGTGTTTCTTTCAAAAAAAGCCTCCATTCCGTCGGAATGATCATAATGGGCATGGGAAAGCACAGCATAGTCCACCTCAGAGAGATCGATGCCCAGGGCGTCCGCGTTTTTCGTAAAGTCTCCGGTGGTCCCTGCATCCAGCAGATAACATTTTCCGTTGTATTCGATCAGGAAAGAGAGCCCCCATTCGCAGAGCATGCCGGCCGGAGCCAGATTGTCGATCAGTACGGTTATTTTCATGTTCGTTTTCCTTTCTGTATGGTATTTCGGGATTGTGTGCTGTATGCGGGTTCTGCAAAGAATGCAGGAAATAATTCTTACTTCCGGGAATTTCCCCGCAGTTATGCGGTTCGTTCAGGATCAGTATAAGCGAAAAGAAGAAATCTGTAAATCGGGAGTGTTTCCCCTTGCCCGGGAAAGTGTGGGAGGAGCTGGCAGAAAAGAACCGGATCTATTGTCCCGATCACACGTTTATCGGTGCAGCCTGACAGGATATCCATGGTACCGGCCGGATGCGCTGCCATAATCCCTGTTTACAGGATTATGGAAAGAGAGTACAATAGAAAACAAAGAGAGGAGGAGGGCTATGCTCAGAAGACCCTTATGTCTTGTCTGCCTCCTGTTTATGGTGCTTCTTCTTGCGGCCGGATGGGTTGGGATCCCGCCGGAATGGGGGAATCCGCTGCCGGAGGAGATAAAGACAGCTCTGCAGAATGCCGGAGAGGTCCGGGTCTGCGGGGAGGTGGAGAGTTCACAGGACACAGATGACCAGAGAACACTGATTCTTAAAGACACATTTCTACTTGTTCAGTCGACAAAAATTCCCATTAAAAGAATTGAGGTCAGTTTGACAGAAAACATACCGGTTCCTTGCGGAGCCGTTCTTTTGCTGTCCGGAAATATCCGGGAGATCGAGGGTCCCCGGAATCCCGGTGAATTTGACCGGAAAACCTATTATTCTGCGAGACAGATATGGTATACCCTCCAGGATGCGCAGATCCTGGAAGCCTCCGGCGATTATGATGCGGTGCGGCAGGGACTTGCCGATTTCAGAGAGGAGCTGTTCAGCGGCCTGTGCCTGGCAGCAGGCGAGGATGCCCCCGTTTTTGCAGCGATCGTTCTGGGGGACAGGAGCGGAGTGGATGAAGAGACCAGCCTGCTGTACCGGATGAGCGGGATCATGCATCTGTTCGCCCTGTCCGGCCTGCACATCAGTATCCTGGGAATGGGCTTTTACAATGTGCTGATGGCAGCAGGCGCTGGTCTTTATGCTTCTTCGTTCGCATCCCTGTGTGTGGCGATCCCCTATGCAGTCATGACAGGCAGCAGTGTCTCTGCCATGCGTGCGGTGACCATGTTCCTGCTTGCCATGCTGGGGAAGATCCTTGGAAGGGTTTATGACAGCCTGACAGCCCTGGCTGTGGCGGCGATCCTGATGTTGATGGAATCGCCTGCCTGCCTGTATGACAGCGGATTTCTGCTGAGCTTTGCGGCCGTGCTTGGCGTGTCTCTGGCAGGTCCGGCCATGATCAGTGTCTTTCGAGGCGCAGCCAGGAATAAAGAACCTGTGAAAAAGAGAAGCCATTTCAAAAGAGTGGAACCCGGGAAGCTGCTTCTTTCCTCTTTGGGGGTACAGGCAGCGACCCTTCCCCTGACCCTCTGGTTTTACGGGGAGGTGTCTTTGATGGGAATCTTTCTGAACCTTCTGATCCTTCCTACAGCCGGGATCGTGCTGGTGAGCGCAGCCCTCACGGCGGTTCTGGGATGTGTCGGTGTAAATTTGCCTGGCTCCGCTGCAGTGATCGTGATTACCGCAGCAAAAGGAACGGCGCTTCCGGGCCGTCTCTTTCTACACCTGTATGAGGTCCTCAGTCAGGCTGCAGCCGAGCTCCCCTTCTGCACATGGATCGCCGGCCGACCGGCAATGTGGCAGTGTATTCTGTATTATTTTCTGCTGGCGTTGTTCGTGGC
>CAMOUV010000073.1 GCA_946626695.1 uncultured Blautia sp. | reverse complement strand
TCCCCGTAAAAATGCCGGTTCCGATCCCGACCTTTCCACCGGAAATCACATATGCTTTCATTTTCTTCTGAAGACCGGTATCTTCCGGAAGCCGGGACAGCTGTACCGTTTTCCTCTGACCGCCGGCCACCTTGAAGACCCATTCCAGGTAATCTTCCGGTTCCGGGTCCGTCCCGGTCAGCCGGAACGCCTTCTGGAACCGAAGGATGCGCGATGATGGGGGCAGAAGCCCGGAAAGAGCGGGCGAGAGCAGCCAGGATTCCAGCTGCAGCGGCAGGTCTTTCCATTCCGGCCGCCATTGTTTCAGGAACTCCCGGGCCTCCCCGACAGATTTGTTCAGCAGATCCGTCTCCAGAAGCGCGTCTGACGGGATGTGCAGCTGCAGCTGCTTTTCCCCGTTTTCCTCTGCCAGTTCATACTCCAGCTGTCCGATCCGGAACAGCCGTGCCTCTGCCTGACGGGTGGTCCAGAATCCACGGTCGAACCCCCAGGTCCCGTAGGAACGGTGATGTTCCCTGACAAACCGTGAAAAACACCCCATGGTGTCAAGGAAGATCTGCTCCGGAAGACCTTTCCAGGGACCGCTCTCCCGGTTCCTGACTGCCTGAAGCAGATGGGAGGAAAGGTCAGCCGTACCTTCAAACGGTTCTTCCTCTGGTTTCCTGTCAGAGACAGGCTGGTCTGCCTCAGCGGTGCTCCCGTCCGGAGCCGGCCCGGCGGTCCTGCCCAGGCAGCGCAGGACGGCTTCTCCCATTTCCTCCGGCATACGGATCTCCTCCAGCAGCCTGCTTACCCCGGCCAGTTCCGGTGCGCAGCCCGGTATCTTTTCCATTTCATCCTTCATAGGCAGGTCTTTCCTTTCTCCGCTGTCAGGCTTTCTTTCCAGGCATACCACGCCCCGCGCATGCCGGCCCGGTTGCCGCAGGAAGCGAAACTCAGCCTGGTCTCCCGGCGGATCGCGGGGATCAGATAACGATCCAGCCCTTCTTCCAGGAGCGGGCGCAGCACCTGTTCCTGGGCGCTGATACCGCCTCCCAGCACTACCACCTCCGGGTTGAACGCAAAGCACAGATTGGCAATGCCCTTTGCCAGAATATCACACATACGACGGATCTCTTCCCTGCAGACTAAATCTCCCTGCTGCGCGCGGGCAAAGACTATTTTTCCGTTGAGTGTATCCGCGGGTTCGCCTGTTCGCGACGCCACGGCGGCCACAAGGGCCGAGGTTGCGCCAAGTTCTTCGAACGTGCCGCCCTCCATGTGAATGTAGCCTACCTCCCCCGCGCTGAATGTATGGCCTTTCCAAAGCCTGCCGCCGCTGATCAGCGCTCCGCCGATCCCGGTGCCCACAGTCAGCGTCAGGCTGCTTTCGGCTCCCTTTGCGGCACCTTCGTGAAATTCCGCCAAAGCCGCGCAGTTCACATCATTTTCCACATGCACCGGCAGGCCTGTCCGGCGCGAAACAGTCTCCGCGATTGGCGTTCCTGTAAAGTCCGGCATCAGGTCCTCATTGGCCTCCAGCACGATGCCCGATCCGGAATCTATAATGCCCGCGGAGGAGATACATACCGCTTCCGCCTCCGGTTTTTCTCCCTGAAGTTCCTTCGCGATCCCGCACAGCGCGTCAAGGATGGCAGCGCACCCGACCGGCGTTGGTCTCTCCCCGATGCAGGTCAGCGCGCCGGACTCCTGCTCCAGGATCCCGTATTTGATGGCCGTTCCACCCAGGTCGATGCAGATCACGGGATTTTTCTCTTCGGGTTTTTCCCCGTTCTTTGCGGATACCGTTATATCCGCTTCAAACAGCCGGTCCCAGGGGAGTGAGACATTGTCCAGTTCGTATCTACCGGAAAAGCTTTTCATTTCCTCCTGCAGGAAACGCTGCAGGCCTTCCCTGATATATGCGGTCATCTCTTCCCTGACCGGACTGATGTCCTGGACGGACAAGCCCTTTTCCTCCGTCAGGTCCATCGCCGCCTTCCGGACAACGGCACAGTAGCCGGCATCTTCCACGTATCTCTCCGCGAGGAACTTTTTCCCCTTTTCATCACGGTCCGGGACGCCCGGTTTACCGTCCCTCTTTCTAAGCACGGCTCTCACGCCCTGGGCGATGGCTGTTCCCAGCGTGTTCGCGTTTGTATTCCAGCCTGCGTATCCGGCCACGGACGCCAGAAAGCCTTCCCGGTCCATAAGGCGGATCAGTTCCATGTCTCCGCCGTTGGCGTAGGCATTGTCCCCGATGGTCACAGGCATATCCGACCGGACGCATTCCTTCATGAATGAGACCATGGCCGGAAGATCACGTTCCGACGGGTCCGCGCATTTCGCGGTGAACTGCTCCTCCGACTCCAGCATGTCCGTGGTCGGTCCTGTAAGCGCCAGCACAAAATCCGCCGTCTCCAAAGACTCCGCGAGGCGGCAGCCCGCGCTTTCCAGATGGGCCTGGACGGTCTGCGCCAGTGGCTGTCCCTCGTACAGCGGTACCAGTGTCTTCGAGATGCTGCTGATATACTGCACATGGCAGGCAGGTGTCTTCGCGGCTCTTCGGCAGAGAATTCTGGAGATCAGGGTCAATGCAGCCTCATCAGCGCCCGGATAGGTACGCACCTGCTCTTTGAGGCCCAGCCGTTCGATCTCCTTTGAGACCTCTTCTCTGTCCATGGCGGAATATCCGTACACGGAACAGTCGTCCTGGGGGATCACCAGGTCATCCAGGACCCCCTCCGCCGCAAGGCGAAGTGTCTCAAGATTCATCTGCAGGTTCAGTTCCCGACGGTTCGTGTAATCCTGCAGGATCAGCCCGGGGATCTCCTGCTTCAGCCGGTCTGCCTCCGCCTCCCCGGGAAGACCTTTTCTCACCTTGTGAAGGGCAGCGCCGTAATCACGGATCTGCTTCCCGTACCATTCATAATACTCCGGTTCTTCCTCACCGCTGGAATAGTCCGGGCAGCGCATGATACAGTGAAAGGCGCTGATCATCAGCTGAGGATGCTCTTTCCGGATCTCTCTCAGGATGTTCAGCCTTTTCTCCAGCTCCTCTTTTTTCAGGTGATGGATCCTGGACGGAAGAAGGCCGCCGTATAGCAGCATGTCCATGGAAAGCACAAGGGCATCAGCCTTCCCGGCTGCTTCCTCCAGAAAGGCCCTGATGGCGGAAGGATCCGCCGGTTTTTTCTTTTCACCTGCCTGTTCCGGGATCAGGATCTCCGTATCCGGGTCCTCAAACAGTCTGGATGGAAAGAAACGGTTGCAGGGACGCTCGTCCAGCGGCAGCAGCGCGATCACGGTCTTCTCCCTGTCTCCTCTGTTTCTTCCGTCTTCCGGTTTTTTCCCTATTTCTGTACTTCTGATCTCTTCTGTTTTCCTTACTACCATGTCAGCCTCGACGATGTAACGATCTTTTCGTACCGGTTCCACTCCAGGTTCTTCAGTTCCTTTGTATCAAACACATATCCCGGCGGCAGGATCTCCTGCTCCAGTTCGTCGATCCGGGAAATCTCTCCTTCGAGCAGGCTCCGCAGCCGGTCCCGGATATCCTCCAGGCGCTGCCGGGCGCCTCCCATCCGGATGGTGTGCACTTCCAGTCCGAAGGGCTTGTTCTCTTTCATCCACTGGGAACGGAAGGCCCGATAGAACCTTTCCAGTTTCTCCAGCAGCTCCGGGATCTCTTTTTCCGCTATCGCGGTCAGCGCATCGCTGTTCTTTTCTTTGTATGCTCTGCGGAGCCTTATGCCGAAATCCGCCTTCTGCGCCAGAAATCCGCACAGCGCGGCCTGGGTCCGGAACAGGTAGTCCAGCGGACGGCCGCAGGTGTCCGGCGTTTCTTTCGGCAGATCTTCTTCCCCGATTTCCTCCGGAAGGACCTTCTCCAGTTTATTCTGAGCAGCCGCGAACCAGGCCTTCATTTCCCGCATGCCCTCCGCGTCCGCGGCGCCGTCAAACAGGCCGAGCAGCGGGTCGTTATAGAGCAGGATCTTGGAAAGGTTGTTCCTCGCATTTTCCTCATCGGCAAACGGGTTCCCGGCATCCAGCAGCAGAAATTCTTCCAGGCCGTATCCCGTCAGGCGGCGGAACGCTTCCGATTCCGTCCTGGTAAACAGCTGTCCCGGCATCTTCTGCTCCGTCTCTTCCCCAGCGGGTATCTCCGGGCATACCCTGCAGCGCGCCGCAGCCAGGAACAGTGTGGGAAGAAGTGAAAAGACGCTGCATTCTCCCCCGTCATCCGCCCACATGGTCATCACGATGGAGGAAACTTTTTCCTCTTTGCAGGCTGCCAGGGCCGCGTCTGTTGCCCGGATGCTGTACCGGTTGTACGGGGTAAATCCCATCCAGCGCCACGCGCTGCCGGCAAACGCCGTATCCTCTGTCAGCAGATGGTGGGCCTGAAGCATCTTCCGGTAATGGTCCTCATCCGTGCTGTAATAGTCCCAGTAGCATAAAGACAGTCCCTCCGGGACCCGGATCCGTCCTGCCTCCTGCTGCAGGTTCTCCACCTGATAGTATTCCCCGTGTGAAAGCAGCCGGAAAAACATGTCGCTCCACATCTGGGGCATAAGGCCGTGTTTTCTGCAGAGCGCGGTCACATCATCCAGATGACTCAGCAGAATGCTGACCCTGTCGCAGTATCCGTGCTGATCCAGATATTTCCCGAGGCCGACCATATGCGCTTCATCCATGCCGATGTTGACCTTCCGGGACCGGAAGCAGGAGGAAACGGTTTCCAGCAGCCGGTCCAGCAGCTGCAGGGTCCTTTCGTTCCCGGCCAGCAGAATATCCCCGGTATCCACGCATTCTTCATAGTCCGCGTAGTCCGTGATCTGGTTCAGATGCGCCAGCGTCTGGATATACGGCCTCAGCTCCATATGAAAATCAGCCGCGTACGCGTCCGCCTCACGGATCTCCCGGGCGCTGTACCGGCCTCTCTGATAGCCGAAATAAGGTTCCCCTTTTATTTCAATCGTGTCTTCCACGTAAAGCCCGATAAAGCTGTACCCCATCTTCGAACAAAGCCGGATCAGCTGTTTCAGGGCAGGCAGAGAAAGGACGGCACCTCTGGAGCAGTCGACCATCACGCCCAGTTCCGGTGTGTATCGTTCATTTTCAGTCATTTTCATCTCGCTCCTCCTGTATCGCGGAAAGGGTTGCCTGCAGTTTCTGTTCCTTGAATCTGGGATCGTTAGCGTAATAATATGAGTACAGAATATCAAAGATGACCAGGACAGGGAACTGCGGGGAGATCCGCATTCCTGTGTCCAGATTCTTGAGAGACGACAGCCGGACCAGCTCATCGCAGCAATTCTTCAGTGTCGGGCGTCCGGAGGCAGTGAACAGCACAGTCCGCGCCCCTCTGCTTTTTGCCAGCGCGAGAGAATCCGTGATGACTCTGGTGTGGCCGGAAAGCGTGATCCCCATGAAAAGGGTCCCTTCATCCGCGATGGCCGCGCTCATGGAGATCACCTGGGAATCGGTGATGGCTTCCACCTCAAGGCCGATCCTCATGAATCTCAGCTGAAATTCCCTGGCCGCAAATCCGGAGCTGCCCTGCCCCACCACCTTCACGCGGCGGGCCGTGTTCAGAAGCCCGGCCACCCGCTGAAGCTCTTCCACCTGGATCTGCCGCATGCTTTCCGTCAGCAGCTGCTGGTAGCTGGCCTCCACACGGCGGGAGATTACGGAAAGGTTCTGTTCATATTTCTGCCCTGCCGTCGCGAGTTCCGCATCAAGGTCTTTTTCGTAGGAATAGATGAATTCCCTGTATCCGCGGTACCCGCATTTTTTCGCAAAGCGGGACAGCGTGGCCTCTGACAGAAACAGTTTCCGGGAGATCGTTCTTGAAGCATAATCCTGCTGCTTCATGTTCTCCAGAAAAAAAGCTGCCGCATTCTTTTCCACGGGTGTCATCTCCGGCAGCGCGCGCCGGATGCTCTCTTTTGTCATATTCCGGATAAAATCGTCGTTTTTGCTGTTCATTGACGGGGCGTGTTCCTTTCTTTCATGTTCTCGACTATGCTCCAAGTATAGCACAGAACAGCATACACCTGTCAGGAATTCTGCCTTGCCCCGTCCACGGCAGCAGCGAATTTTCTGGTGATCAGCTGCGGTCTTGTGATGGCGCCTCCCACCACCACGGCAAAACACCCCATTCGCATCACTTCCTGTGCTTTTTCCGGGGAATCAATGTTTCCTTCCGCGATCACCGGATGCTGCACATGGTCCAGAATCTCCCGGATAATAGCAAAATTTCCATCCTCGATATGAAGCTGACAGGTATAGGGCGTATATCCCACCAGCGTGGTCCCGATGAAGTCAAAGCCCAGTGCGTCCGCGTGCAGCGCCTCCTCCACGCAGGAGCAGTCGGCCATCAGCAGCTGTCCGGGATACTTTCCGCGAATCTCCGAATAGAAGCTGTCCAGACTCCGGCCTCCGGGCCTTACCCGGTCCGTGGCATCCAGCGCTATAATATCCGGCCGGTCTTCTCCCATCTGCATCAGGGCATCCACCTCCGTCATGGTCGGTGTGATGTAGATCTCAGAATCCGGATAATCCTTTTTGATGATCCCGATGACCGGCAGCGGAACGTTTCTGCGGATCTCTGCGATATCCTCCGGCGTATTCGCGCGGATCCCGCCCGCGCCTCCTTCCATGGCTGCTCTGGCCATTCTTCCCATGATAAAGGAAGAGTGCAGCGGTTCCTGCGAGAGCGCCTGGCAGGACACGATCAGTCTTCCTTTCATATTCTCTGCAATTCTACACATGTTGGTCTCCTCACCCCTTTACGGACCCGATCATAAGGCCCTTAATGAAATACTTCTGGAAGAAGGGATACGCGATCATGATCGGCCCGATCACCACCACCACAGTGGCCATGGTGGCGGAATACTGCGGAACTCTGCCCTGCATGGCAGCCAGCGCTGCCGGTGGGATGTTCCGGTTTGAAAGCAGTGCTTCAATACTTTTCTGGATATTGATCAGCAGCAGCTGAAGCGGCTTCTTCCGGTCGCTGTCAATGAACAGAAGGGCGTTCTGCCAGTCATTCCAGTACATGGTGGCCATCATGAACCCCACAGCCGCCAGTGCCGGTTTCATCAGCGGGAAAACAATCTGGAAAAAGGTCCGGTATTCTCCCGCGCCGTCTATGCGGGCGGAATCCATCAGTTCTTCCGGAATGCTGCCCGCGATGTAAGTCCTCAGAATGATAACGTACATGGTCTGCACACAGATGGGCAGGATCAGAAGCAGCAGGCTGTCCTTCATGTGGTAGACCGACGTGTAGATAACATACATGGACAGCTGTCCGCCGCTGAACAGCATGGGGACCAGCAGGATCAGCGTGAACAGTCCCCTCAGGGGAAAATCCCGGATGGTCAGCGAATAGGCAAACATGCTCATGATCAGAAGGCCTGCCACTGTCCCCGTCACCGTGATGAAGATGGTCACGCCGTAGGAGGTGAAAAGCTGTTTCCCATACCGGAGCACTGCATTGAAGCCGCTCAGCGACCAGACTTCGGGCAGAAGGCTGAAGCCGTTTCTCGCCAGGGTCTGCTCATCCGAAAAGGCGGATGTAAATACCAGCAGAATAGGAACAGCGGTGATCATAGTCACAGCCAGAAGGATCAGCAGAAGTACGATCTGTCCCGGCGGGATCTTCTTATGCCGGCGCAGCTGCGCGGAAGATTTTGACATGTCTTTCAATTGCTTCACCTCCTGTCAGAACAATGCGTTTTCAGGATGCAGCTTCCTCACGATCCCGTTGGATATGAGGATCAGCACCGTACCCACAACCGACTGGAAGAAGGAGGCTGCCGCAGTAAACCCGAAATTGGAATTCTGGAAAATAGAATTCAGAATATAGGCGTCAATGACCTGGGTCGTCTCGTAAAGAGCGCCGCTGTTCCTGGTCACCTGATAGAACAGGCCCGTGTCAGAGTGCATGATGCCGCCCACCGAGAGCAGCAGCATCACGGTGATCATGGGGACCAGGGAGGGCAGCGTGATATGCAGGATCTGCTGCCATTTTCCTGCCCCGTCGATCTGCGCCGACTCATACAGCTGCGGATCGATGCCTGCCAGCACGGACATATACAGGATGGCTCCGTATCCCGTGCCGTTCCACATTTTCACAATAGTCAGGATGGCCGGCCAGTATGCCGGATTTGAATACCACCTGACCGACTTCCCCAGCAGATGGTTCAGCATGCCCGTGTCACTGCTTAAAAAGGCGTAGACAATGAACTGAACTGCCGTATATGAGATAAAGACAGGTATGATAAGGACTGCCTCCATCCACTTTCCGGCCCGCTTGAATACCAGCTGGTCCAGTGCGATCGCCAGCACGATCTCCAGGAACATGCCCAGGGCCGTGAAGATGACGTAATACATCAGCGTATTTTTCGTAATGTTCAGGAAGATCGATTTCGATGCGATCAGGAAACGGAAATTCTCCAGTCCGTTCCAGGGGCTTCCCCAGATACCGCTTCGGTAATCGAATTTCTTGAAGGCCAGGATCAGGCCGCCCATCGGCACATAATCAAACACGATCAGAAGCACCAGCGCCGGCAGGGCCATAACCACATGTGCCCGGTGCTTCCATATTTTTTTCAACGTTTTCATCTGCATACCTCAAACTGAATAACTGCGAAGGTGCTGCCGGTCCGTCAGGGAATCTGCCGGCCGCCGTTTTCGACGTGAAATGTTGTTTTCCGCTCATTATCATCATGTCACGGTTTTACCTGTTTCGCAAGAAGCGGTTATTATCTGAAAGCACTTTCAGGCGCTTGTGCATTTTTACCTTTTGTCTCCCTTGTTTCTGTCGTTCAATTGTACATGTTGCCCTGCTCCGATGATTCAAATTCCAGTATCCCCACTGCCGATTGAAAAGAGGATTTCATTTCAACTATAATTATTTACACAGACGGCTCAGGGGAAATGCAAGGACCGGAAGACGTTTTACTTCCGGCTTTTCATTTCCGACCGCCGGAAAACAGTATCAGAAACGTGAATCAGAATTCACGGAAAAGGAGGACATCTATGAACAGAAAAGTGATCAGTGCAGCCCTTGCTGCAGCGATGACGCTCGGAGCCTTCGCCCAGACCGCAATGGCGGAATCCGCAGACGAAAAGACCCTCATCAACATTTATCACTGCACCTTCAACATTGCCTCTGCTGATTCTTCAGAAGTCATGGCCATTGAAGATGCCATCAACGAGTACATCAGTGACAAGATCAACGTTGAAGTCCGTCTGACGGATATCGGACAGGGCGAATACGACAACAAGACCAACCTGGCCGTTGCCAACGGAGAGGCAAACCTCTTCTGGACAGCCAACTGGATGGGTGCGGTCAACACCGACAACCTGGTTGCGCAGAACGCTGTCTACGACCTGACAGATCTCCTTCCGGGCTCCGCTCTTTACGATTCCATGCCCGAAGCTGTATGGAACTCCTGCAAGTATGACGACAGAGATTACTTTGTATCCTGCTACAAGGAATCCTCCGAAGGCTACGACCTGGTCTATCCGGTTGAAAAGGCCGAAAAATACGGCTGGGACCTTTCCACTGTCAAAGAGCTGAAAGATCTGGAGCCGATGCTTGCCCAGATGAAGGAAGACGGCGTAAAATATCCGCTCCTCCTTCAGATGATGCCTTTCTTCAGCAAATACTACATTGATGATTTCGATTTCATTCTTTCCAGCACCATGATCGCCGTGGACCGCGAAACCAATGAAGTGGTGGACTGCCTGTCTCTTCCGGAGTACAAGGACTTCCTGATGATGATGAGCGACTGGGGCGAAAAGGGCTACATCAGTGAAGAAGAAGCGACCAAGACCATCCCGGATACAGTCATCAACACCACCGACTGGGGCTTTGCCGCATGGTGGGATGTGCCCGTAAATGACGAGGCAGACGGTACCTACGGACAGGACTGCGATGTCATCCGCATGACCAAGAACTATCTGAACTCTTCCAGCACACTTGGTTCCTGCTTCGCGGTTTCCTCCGCAAGCACACCGGAACAGGCACAGGCCTGCGTGGACTTCCTTGGATTGATGTACACCGATTCCAAACTGGCAGACCTCTTCACCTTCGGTATCGAAGGCACCGACTATGATCTGGAAGACGGATATGTTGTAAAGAAGGGCGGTCTCTACGACCACAGTTCCTGGGAATCCGGATCTGTAGCCACCATCTCCCTGGAAGCGGGCGAGCCTGAAAACAAGGTGGAACTGTACGAACAGTTCAACACGACCTCCGAAGAATCCATCGCCAACGGATTCCGCTTCGACTTCACACCGGTACAGGCCGAGTGGGCAGCCTGCACCAGCCTGTATGATCAGTACGGATACGTGATGGAAGAAGGCGGTACAAGCACGGCAGATCTGGAATCCACACTGGAACGCTTCCGCAGTGAGCTGGACGCAGCCGGCTATCAGGATGTGCTGGCAGAAGTTTCCCGCCAGTATGAAGAGTGGAAAGCCCAGTAATA
>CAMOUV010000072.1 GCA_946626695.1 uncultured Blautia sp. | reverse complement strand
ATCTGCGGAGCGGTCTGCATCGCGATCATCTTGGTCAGCTCCAGATCATGGATCTTTTTCTCGAAACGGTTGCACTTGTCGCCCAGATCCTTGGCTGCCTGCGCATCCTCCGGAAGACCGGTGCGGGCGGCTTTCTCCTCCAGCTCACGGAGCTGTCCGTCGCGGACCTCCTGCAGGCGGGCCTTTCCGGCCATGACATACATGGTAAGCTCTTTGTAGTAGGCCAGGTTCTGGTCATACATCTTATCCAGCATGGCTGTGTCCTTCATCAGACGGATCTGATGCTCCTGCAGCATCTCGGTGATCTTGTCGATGTTGACTTCGGCCTTCGCATAACGGTTTTTCAGGTTCTCCAGTTTGTTTGCCTGTTTTTTGAAGAAGCCGAAAATGCCTTTGTCTTCTTCCAGGGCATCAAAGTCTTTCAGCTCGCCAACCACATCAGAGAGGAGGGTTCCGACCTCGCCCAGATCCTGGGATTTCACATTTTCAAGAGCCGCATCGGAAAAGTCTGCCATTTTCTTCTGGGTATTCGCACCGTACTGAAGGATCTGGCTGGTGTTTTCGATGTCGATCTTCTTGGCGAAATCATCCACCATTTTCTGTTCTTCCGGTGTGAGGACCGGTTCTTCCACCACTACTTCCGGTTCGGGAGCTGCTTCAGCGACCTGTGCTACGGCAGCAGCTGCGGCAGCCGGCGTGGAAATGTCCGGCTCCAGTGTCAAAGTCGGTGTCGTTGTTTCGAAATCCTTGAATTCTTCTCCCATGATTTCTCTCCTTTTTTAACTTGTGGTTGGTTGGTTCCTTTCAGTGGCGCATGGCCACCTGAAGTTCATCTTCCTTAAGCCCTTCCTGGGCAAGAAGGGTATTCAGCACGGAAATATCCGTAGACACATCCAGGGCCGTTTCTCCGAACAGAGAATCCAGAAGCTTTACAAAGGCAGCGTGGAGGGTGCCCAGCGTTTCCTCGATTTCCTTCTTGGCTTTGGTGATATTCTCGCCCTGCATCGGCTGCCGGTCCATTTCGGCATAGGCGTTCAGGAGCTTGATGGTCATCGGCAGATAGTAGTTCATCAGCTTTTTGAGATCGCCGGTCACCTCCGGATGCTCCTTGGCACGGCGCAGGATCTCGGAAATCACATCCTCGATCTCCTTGATCTTGGCGGTCATCTCTTCACCGGGAATCCGTTCGTTGCAGCTGTGGATCTCACGCAGGTATTCGTTTCCTTTATCCAGGATCTCCTGTACCTCCGGCGTGATCACAGGCTCTTTTGCCCTTTCCCGGGCTTCCTGGATCTTTTTCTCCTGCAGCTGTTTCTGCGTCTCTACATACTGGTCATAGGTCTCGTTGCTGGTGATGAGGGTCTTTTCCTCCGCATCCAGGTGTCCCTCCCGGAACCAGTCCCTGGCGATCATGCTCTTTACGTCCTTCCGGACGAACTTGATCGGTTTGTTGGTGACCCGGGTGAGCTCGTTCAGATCGATGTAGGTATGCTCTCCCAGGGCTTTTTTGTATTTTTTGAAGCGTTTGCCTTTTCCGATCAGGCTGCTGCCCCAGGCAATCAGCCCGATGCCGATGGCCATGATCAGCGCATTGGCGATGGCCCCCACATTGCTGCCCCACGGAACGGCTCCGCTGACCATCAGCATGATGGCATTCCAGCCGGTCAGTACCGCGCCGCCGATGGTGGAAAGAATGCCCTTCACCTGCGTACCGGAGGGATCGCCGTAGAGCTTCTCTGTCGGATTTTCCTTTTTCACCTTCTGCTGCCGGGCTTTCTTCTGCTCTGCCGAAAACTCCTTGGGCGGCTGATACCGGTATCTTTTGTAATCGCCCCGGGTCCCGGCCACGGATTTCATCGCATCCCGCAGCGCATCGGCCCCCTGGTCGATGGCATCATTCACCGCTTCGGAGATGGCCTCGTTCAGTTTCATAAAATTGTTGGAGCTGCAGGCATCCTCGATCAGATCGCTGATCTTGTCTCCCAGCTCGTCAAAATCAAAATCTTCCATGTCTTCTCCTGTGTGTATATTCCATAGCTGTATCGTGCTTTCCTGCCCGATTCTGATACGGGTCCAAAAGTCATAGAAATATATGCAGCCACATATTCTGCGGCCTTTTGACTCTGGGATTATTATAATGGAAAACTGTCAAAAATACAAGACAATGGAGCCCCTTCTGAAGTTTTTTTATTTTTCCGTTGCACAGCAGGGACAAAAGTTTTACAATATACATCGATAAAGTGCAGTATTGTAGTAAGGAGGTAATGACAATGGAGAAGAAAAACATCGACTGGGGAAGCCTCGGCTTTGGATATGTGAAGACGGATTACCGTTTTGTCTCCAATTTCACCAACGGCGCCTGGGATGAGGGCGGACTGACCACAGATGACACGGTAACCATCAGCGAGTGTGCCGGTGTCCTTCAGTATGCGCAGACCTGTTTTGAGGGTCTTAAGGCCTATACCACCGAGGATGGCCGGATCGTAACCTTCCGTCCGGACTTGAACGGCGAACGTATGGAAAACTCTGCAAAGCGTCTGGAAATGCCGGTCTATCCCAAGGAGAAATTTGTACAGGCCGTGATCGAGACCGTCCGTGCCAATGAGGCGTTTGTTCCGCCCTATGGCTCCGGTGCCACGCTCTATATCCGTCCCTATATGTTCGGAACCAACCCGGTCATCGGTGTAAAGCCGGCAAATGACTATCAGTTCCGCATCTTCACCACCCCGGTAGGCCCCTATTTCAAAGGCGGCGTACGTCCCCTGACCATCCGTGTCAGCGATTTCGACCGTGCAGCGCCCCACGGAACAGGCCACATTAAGGCAGGTCTGAACTATGCCATGAGCCTTCATGCCATCGTGGACGCCCACAATCAGGGCTATGATGAGAACATGTATCTGGATGCAGCCACCCGCACCAAGGTGGAAGAGACCGGCGGCGCCAACTTCCTGTTCGTCACAAAGGACAATAAGGTCGTGACTCCCAAGTCCGACAGCATCCTTCCCTCCATCACACGCCGTTCCCTGATCTATGTGGCCAAAGAGTATCTGGGTCTGGAGGCTGAGGAACGTGAGATCACCCTGGAAGAGGTCAAGGACTTTGCAGAATGTGGTCTCTGCGGTACCGCAGCTGTTATCTCTCCGGTCGGCAAGATCGTGGATCACGGCACCGAGATCTGCATGCCCAGCGGCATGAACGCCATGGGACCGATCACCCAGAAGCTGTATGACACCCTTACCGGAATCCAGATGGGACGCCTTCCCGCTCCCGAAGGTTGGATCGTGGAGATCTGATGACCGCTTCATAGCGGAATCTGCTTCTGTTTACATGCAATAAGACCTTTTCTGTTACAAACAGATACGGTCAGGACCGGTTCATCGGCCTTGCCTTTGATACGGATTTCTTTGTGCTCTGCACTTTCGATTCCTGTATCACGTATTTGTATTGAAACGGAAAAGGTCTTTTCATTTATTCTCAGTTGAAATTTTTTTCGGCTTCTTTCAGCCCTTCCTCGAAGGAGAATACTTCGTCGTCCATATAACCGACGGAGTAGACGGTCTCGATCTGGTCATGATCGAAAAGGTAGACATGCTCGGCGTCCTGATAGCCTTCCGGGAAGAGACAGCCGCTGTAATCGTACACATGCTCCGGGTCATCCTGCCGGATCTGGAGGAATCCGATGATCATGACTCTTTTGGTGCTTTCCTTCAACAGTACCACGCTACCTGCAGGCAGCCATTTTTTATATTTCATGGTTTATTCCTTTCTTCTCTGTAAAGTATTACGCATTTCTCCTGCTGCGTTCTATCCTGTAAACACGCTCCCCACGGCTTTTGCCAGATCGCAGACGGCTTTCACCGCCCCGGACACATTGACATCCACGCCTACGTTGGCACCGACGCCCAGCGCCGCACCCACATCACAGTGGATGGTCCCTCCGCCGATGCTCACATTGGCGTGGGCTCCAAGGCCCACCTTTGCACCGGCCGTAACCTTGGCCTCGACGCCGGCCAGGTTCGCTTTTACGGAGGCGTTGGCCTCGGCGGCTGTCAGTTCCGCACTGGCCTTACCGGAAAGGTGCGGATCCAGACCACCGTTCTTGTCCCGCAGGCCCGCACTCACCGTAACTCCCGCTTCGGCCTTCCCCACGGATGCCTCCACGGTTCCGGAAAGACCGGCATTTTTGTTACCGATCTTTCCGGAGGCGCTTCCCGAAAGAGCACAGAGTGTCACGCCGGCTGCTGCCTGGACTCTTGGATCGGCAAAGAGCTTATCGCCGTTATCCCTGGCATACAGACCGGCCGAAATGCTTCCGTGGGCTTCTCCGCTCAGCGCTTCGGCCTGCACCTTGCCGAAGGGAGATTCCTTTTCGACACTCCAGATTTTCCCGGAAACAGCCCCGGAAGCCCCTGTTCCGGCGATCTCGTACTCTTTGTCTTTTCCGGTGCTGTTCTTCCCTTTCTCTGTCTTTGATGACGCTTTTTTCCCGTTTCCGGCTGTATCGGTTCCGGAAGTCCCTTTTCCGTTTCCGGGTGTATCGGTTCCTGTACTCTCCTTTTCTTTTCCGAGGGGTCTGTCGATTTTTATTTCACCGAGGGAAACGGTCTTTCCGGTTTCTGCCGAAACGGTGTAGGCTTTGCTTTTGGCTGTCATTTTGGACTGGGCGCCCAGGACCCGTACGGGAACCTGCACTACCGTTCCCCCGGCTTCTGTCAGCCCCTCCCGGCAGCGCTGCTCGCATGCCCCATATTCAGTCACCGACTTTACAAGCACGGTTTCCAGCAGGCTCACCTTACTGCTGGTACCGCGGATCCCTGTACAGGCCGCCAGAAGAGAACTCCGTACCGTCTCCATGGCGGCGCTGTCGATGTGCACCTGTCTTGTGACCGTCTCGGCCTCCTCTGCCAGACGGTTCAGTTTTTCCGCGATCTGGTTCAGCATCTCTCCGGCCGAACGGATCGGATCGGGATGAATGGTAAAATCAGACATTTCTGCTCCTTTTTCTGCGGACAAGGCAAAGCATCTGCCTTCTCCGTCTGTTCTGTCTGCAGTCTGATTTTCCGCCGGATCGCTCTTATTTACCTGTCATCTCCATTGTAGTACGCATTGCTCTCTGCATCAAGAAAAATCGTTCGACAAATTCCGCGCGGGTCTCCATTGACAAAAAGCACGCAAAAAACTATAATAAAACCCAAATTCTCAGAGAGAAATACAAACACAAGCGAGGTGTTTCCATGCATTTTATGAATAAGCTTGAAAAGAAATTCGGCCGGTTCGGGATCCCGAATCTCACGAAGATCATCATCGGCTGTTATATCGTCGGATATTTTCTCCAGATGTTCAATCCGCAGGTCATGGGCTGGCTGAGTCTGAACGTCACCCTGATCCTCCGCGGGCAGATCTGGCGTCTGATCACCTGGATCATTGCACCGCCGAGCGATGCCAGCGTATTCTTTTTCATCCTCTCCATCGTCTTCTTCTACTATCCAATCGGAGAAGCGCTGGAACGGACCATCGGGACCTTCCGGTATACCTTTTACATGCTGAACGGTATGCTGCTCACGATCATCGGCGCGTTCATCGCCCATTTTGTGAGCGGAGGTGCCATCGATTTTTTTGCATCCTTCATCTATACCACTTATTACATCAGCCTTTCGGTGTTCCTGGCCTTTGCGACCCTCTACCCGGAACGGCAGATCCTCCTGTGGTTTGTGATCCCCATCCGGATGAAGTGGATGGCCATCGTCTATCTGGTGATCATGGTCTACACGGTGATCCGCTATCTGATGCTCGGCAACGGCGGCGGCTATCTGACGGTTCCCATCGTAGCCTCCCTGATCAATTACGGAATCTTCTATCTTACCAACCGGGATCTGTCCTGGTTTAACCCGAGGGAGGTTCAGCGGCGGAGAAAATTCCGCCAGGCCATGCGCCCCCAGGGGGAAGTGCATCATACCGCCGGCGGCGGCACTGCCATCACCAAGCATAAATGCGCCATCTGCGGACGCACCGAGCTGGATGATCCCAGCCTGGAATTCCGCTTCTGTTCCAAATGCAACGGCAATTATGAATATTGTCAGGAGCATCTGTTCACCCATACCCATGTACAATAAATCAGCATCGCCGGCAAAGCGGCAGAAGGGAACGGCACCATGAAGAAAAGACCTTTTGTAACCCTCGATAAGCTGAATGAGATCACCCGGGAGTTTCCCACTCCCTTCCACCTGTATGATGAAGCGGGAATCCGCAGAAACGCCCAGGCTCTGAAGGATGCCTTCTCCTGGAATCCCGGCTTCAAGGAATTTTTCGCCGTAAAGGCCACTCCGAATCCCTTCCTGATCTCCATCCTGAAGGAATACGGCTGCGGATGCGACTGCTCTTCCATGACCGAGCTGCTGATGGCCCGTGCTGTGGGCTGCGGACAGGGAGACATCATGTTCTCCTCCAACGACACGCCGGATGAGGAATTCCGTTTTGCCGATGAGATCGGCGGCATCATCAACCTGGACGATATCACCCACATTTCCCATGTGGAAGAGGCCGTAGGCCGAATCCCGAAGACCATCAGCTGCCGGTACAATCCCGGAGGACTTTTCCGCATCAGCAACGACATCATGGACAACCCCGGCGATTCCAAGTATGGAATGACCAAGGAGCAGATTACCGAAGCTTACCGAATCCTGAAAGCAAAAGGCGCCGAGCGGTTCGGCATCCATGCATTTCTTGCCAGCAACACGGTCACCAACGAATATTATCCCATACTGGCCAAGGTATTGTTCGAGCTGGCGGTGGAGCTGAAGGAAAAGACCGGCGCCCACATCACCTTCATCAATCTGTCCGGCGGCATCGGCATCCCTTACAGCCCGGACGATGACCCCAACGACATCGCTGCGATCAGCGAAGGGGTCCGCAAGGTCTATGAGGAAGTGCTGGTTCCGGCCGGAATGGACGATGTGGCGATCTACACCGAGCTGGGTCGTTTCATGATGGGACCCTACGGATGCCTGGTCACCAGAGCGATCCACGAAAAACACATCCACAAGGAGTATATCGGCGTGGATGCCTGTGCCGTCAACCTGATGCGCCCGGCCATGTACGGGGCTTACCATCACATCACGGTCATGGGAAAGGAGCACGAGCCCTGTGATCATCTGTATGATGTGACCGGATCCCTCTGCGAAAACAACGACAAATTTGCCATCGACCGGTATCTGCCCAGGATCGATATGGGCGATCTCCTGGTGATCCACGATACCGGAGCCCACGGTTTCTCGATGGGATATAATTATAATGGAAAGCTTCGCTCTGCAGAGATCCTGCTGCACGAAGACGGAAGCTTCTCCATGATCCGCCGGGCGGAGACGCCGAAGGATTATTTTGCAACGTTTGACTGCTTCCCGGAGGTCTATGGGAAACTGCTGCAATAACGCAGACAGGCGCCGCACGGATCTGTACGGCGCCTGCCAATGGATGAAATAACTGAGACAAACAGAAAGACACCGGTCATGGATTGTCTACCCCTCAACAGACAGTACCATGAAACGGTGTCTTTCAATTTGTGAAACGGATCTTTTCTCTCAGATCGAAGCCCTGCGGCCAGAGCGGATGAACCGTCGTTCTCATTCGATGCATTCGCCTGCGGTCAGGCTCATGTTTCCAAGGCCCAGAGGAGTCATGTATCCTTCGATGAAAAGACTTTCTCCGTCTGCAGGCTGTTCTTCCGCGGTATTTTCGCTTTCCGAATAGAAAATGTTGATCTCCACATTGCGTCCCGGCATGACCCCGGTGATCGGAGCGGCAGCGGTCTCGTACCCTTCGATCTGCGGAATCTGTACCGTATAGGTTTCTCCGGCATTTACGGAACGTACATCGGAAGCAAAAATCGGATTTCCTTTCAGATCACGATAGGTTACGGTCAGAGAATAAGCCTGCCGGGTATAGTGAACGTCGATCACTGTATCCTCTGTGATCGTCCCGCCCACGGAAGCAATTTCCGGTGTATACCCGGTGATCTGCGGACATGCCACATCATAACGGGCTCCTTTTTCGTAGGTTCTGCTGAAGGAAGGCAGCAGCTCCGTCCCGTTTTCCGCCAGATACCGGACAAGCAGTCTGGCCGGTTCCGGAGCGGCTGTTTCATTCTCTGTATGCGTTTCCACAGCTGTTGCATCTGCGCTGTTCTCCACATATCCGCGGGCCGCATCCTCTTCCGTCACGGTATAGCGAATGCGATAGACGCGCTTTTCACCCGGTTCGATGCGGGCAATGATTTGATGCATTCCGGTAAGCTCATCCTGTACCAGTACGTTCTCGTAAGCCAGCTTTCCATTATTGACGACGCGGATTTCAAATTCCACCACATCTCCGGCCTTGGAAAAGTCGCCCTTCACTACGGTCATTTCTACAGACAGGGACGCATCACTCTCTTCCTCCGCGATTTCTTCCTCTTCGGCGGGCTCTTCATGGAATACACGAAGGCTCACAGAGGCCTGACCGTAGGGGATCACTTCACCGGAAGTCGAAGCAGGATCCGCCACCGCATCAGCGGCGGCCGCGACCGAGTCGCTGACAGTGCCGTTCCACGCATCCTCCTCCGTTACCGTGTGGGAAGAGATATAGCTTTTGAACTCGCCCGGCAGAAGCTGCCCGATCGTATCCATCAGTCCGTTGTTGTCATCCGCCACGATCACGTTAACCATCGGAACGTTTCCATTGTTTCGAACGGTGATGTTGAAAGAAACCAGATCCCCGGTTTTGCAGGATTCCGGATTTCCGATCACGGAAATGGAGACCTTCAGGTCGGCCTTTACAGGGACAGACACTGCGGAACTTTCCTGAACAGGTTCTTCCGCAGATTCTTCGGTGGATTCTTCTGCCGGGTCTTCGGCGGGTTCTTCCGTAGGTTCAACCGGCGTTTCTTCCGGTGAATCTTCCGCAGTCTCTGCAGTTTCTTCTGCCAAGGGTTCTTCAGCCGGCTCTTCTGCAGGTTCAGCAGCTGATTCTGCCGTAAGTTCCACGGATGGTTCCATCGTTGATTCTTCCGCAGGGTCAGCGGTTGATTCTGCTGCTTCCACTGCCTCCGGGTTCTCGATGCTGTCCTCGCAGGAATTCTGTGCAGAAGCGATGGGCTGCAGGATCTCATTTTCAGTATTTCCATCCACACAAACCTCAGCCATCGTCGCAGAACCACCTCCGACGATCATGGCTGCAGCTGTAATACAAGCGATAAACTTTTTCATCTGCCAGGTATGTTTTTTCATGAGATCCTCCTGCTCCGCCGGTACCGCCGGGCCATTTTCAGGAAATTCCTGTTCTATGGTTCTCAGTATAACAAAAAACAGTTACATGGATGGTTACTTACAAAGAATTTTTTTATTCTGCACTATATTATGATGATGTCAGGGTCAAAAGCATTTGCCCCTGACTCTGATACGGATTTCTCCGTGCTTCGCACTCCCGAAATCCTGAAACATTCGGAATCCGCTCATTTTTCTTCGAAAAATGGCTTCTTCCTCATGTTTTGCGGGTCCCAAAGTCATTAAAATATGTGCAAGCACATATTTTATGACCTTTTGACCCTGGTATCATTATGATGTTGGGGTCAAAAGGTATGCCCGAATCAGGAATACCCCTTCACGTGGACATCGGTCGTGCGTGCCGATCCAAGCGGTATGCTTGTATCGGAAGGCCAGTATGTATTCGCCGGGCTGATGCTGAAAACGATGTGTTTTCCGTTGTAAGAAGCCGGAATATTGGCACCTGTTGTATACGGAGAACCGACCAGGATCAGGGAAGTTGTCCCTGTAAAATATCCGTCAACCGAATTGATCCGGATACTCTGCGGAGAATCGAGAACTATGATCCGATACCTTCCATTCCGGTTTGTCCATGCTGCATTATAATCAGGGTATCCCTGCAGTTTTACCGTTTCGTCATACGTATAACTCCGGATCGTTCCCGAGAGTATAAGACGTCCGGCTGCTTTTTCTCTTTGTTCCCAGCTGGTCTCGGCTGTTTTTACTTTCACGCTCTTTTTCCCGCAAAGCCCGCTGAAGTAATTTTTCCCATTGACGGTTTTGTACGTCTGCAGACGGAAATAATAGGTTTTCCCTTTGACAAGATTCTTGATCGTGGTTCCCCCGGCACGGTTTCCCTTTACTTTAACCCGCACTGCGTTGGAAAAGCTGCTGTTGGTACTGTACACGACCTGATATCCGGTTGCGGACCCGTTCTTGTCCCAGCTTAAGGTTACCTGCCCGGCCGTGCTGCTCACACATTTGGAAATACTGTATGGAGAACGCAGGCGGAAAATCGATAATCCTTTCTGATTATAACTGCTCTGTACCGATCCGATATAGCCTCTCACCGTATAGGAATAAAAACGGCCGTTCACTGCCGTTGTATCCGTGTAAGACACCGTATTCCGGTTTGAAATGGTTTTCAGCAATGTCCATGCCCCATTGTTTACTCTTCGATAAATCTTATAACCGGAAGCATTGGACGACTTTGGCCAGGTGATGAAAACACCGGCCCGCGCATTGGATACCTTCTTGATGGACTGCGCCATTGGAACCGCGGCATTCGCTGTCGATGCCAGCAGCATCGCCCAAAATACGATCAGGAACAATGTGAGCTTTTTCTTCATTTTACTTCTACCTCCATAGTAAAGACCT
>CAMOUV010000071.1 GCA_946626695.1 uncultured Blautia sp. | reverse complement strand
TGTGAGTTCGGGGCTTTCATCCTTCAGTTCAAACCGGGCCGTATCTTCACCTGCTGAAATGATATAGCCGCCTTTGAATCCTTCCAGACAGATCATCCCATTCTCATCGGTAACCTTCTCTTCATGGGTCTCCCAGTCACCGTGGATCAGGTTCTTTAACTCCTGATAAGCGGGTTTTTCCGTATTGTCTGTCCGTACCAGCCCCGCCGGAGCATGCAGCCAGGCATCATCATGGAAATCCCAGGTGGTGATCGCCTGTACCAGCGGATGCTCAAACAGCGTCCTGTACATGAGACCGATCTCCCGTGCCTGACGGGCTTCTCCCTCCGGCGTTGTCGGCCATGCATCTACCTGCCAGTCATTCAGATCCACAATATGCGGCGGCATCAGCTCACCGGAGATCAGGGTGTTTTCCGTAAAATGAATCGGCAGACCGAACCGGGAATACCGCTCCAGCACATTATTCAGCTTGTCCATTCCCCAGAAGCCCTGATGCTGATGCGACTGGATCCCGATGGCGCTGATGGGCACGCCCGCTTCCAGGAGTCCCTCCAGCAGGATCTCATAGGACTCGCCGGTCTCAAAATCGTTGATCAGAAGGGTGGCTGAGGGATTGCTTTCCTTTGCTGCCGCAAACACCTTCTTCACCAGACCGATCCGGCCGTTCTCCTGACAGATCCGGGTGACCGCGTTGTCATATTTGTCAAAAATGGGCATGATGACCACCTCGTTGATCACATCCCACATGTCAATAACACCTTGAAAAGCCGTGACCTCCCGGTGGATCCGCTCCAGCTGAAGCTGAAGGATCTTTTCATTGGAATACTTCATCAGCCACGGTGCGCAGACGGTGTGCCAGCACAACGGATGCCCCTTCAGCCGCACACCTCTCTCCTGCAGCCATTTGGCAGCTGTCATCACGGACTCCTGCCCGGTCATGCCCTGCACCGGCTCGTACCGTCCCCAGTAAAACGGCAATGTGCCATAGTTGAACAGTCCAAGCCATTTGTCGACCCGTTCCTTCAGGAATTCCTTTTCCGCGTCCTCCTTTGCGTTGATCATCGCAAGTGCATCAAAGGCACCGCACCCGAACAGAAACTCATGCGAGACCTGATCGATCTTTACAGGCTGATTGGCGGCCGGAGTCCCGTCGGAATTCCGGATCTGGAGACGGATGGTAGATTTACGATGCTTCAGCTTGTCCATAACAGCTCCTCCTTCTATTTAAAACAAAGACCAGATATCTCAAGCGTAGTCAAAAACCCAAAATGTGTCAATCGAAATCTTGCTGACAAAATTTTCATTTTTAAAGCGGGACAGAACCTGTCCCCGCGACTCACTATTTCACTTTACTGCATCAAAGAAATCTGCTATAATAAAAGCACATATCTGAATTGTATACAAAAAGGAGGAGATACGTACAATGGATGAGAAAAATATCATGGAATACGCGAACAAAGCGATCGAGGCTTTTAAGGGTGACAAGAACCTGCTCTCCGGCTTTTCCGTAAATCCGGCCGACATTATCCAGAAAATCCTCGGGATCGATCTTCCGGATGAGATCATCAACAAGGTCATCGAGGCCGTAAAGGGTCTTCTGGCCGGCGGTGCTCTGGATGTCGCCAAGGATGCCATCAGCGAAATTACGGGCACGGCGGAAGCCGTCACCGACAAAGCAGAGGGCGTTGTGAATGCAGCAGCCGGAAAGGCAGAGGATGCAGCCGAAGAAGGTGGAAACATCCTTACCAACGCGATCAACAAAATCAAAAATCTGTTCTGAATATGAAAAGCCCCGAAGGGAATCCCTCCGGGGCTCTTTCATATTCAGAAAATTACCGCGATGATCGTGCACAGGATGATCACAATGCCTATACAGGTCATCATCAGGGCAAAGGTAAAGTTCGAGGTGATGGGCTCTGCGGCGCCGCTCAGCTCGATGGAAAGGGTCCGCAGCAGTCCCGGATGGGCGCTCTCGGCTCCTTTCACCTTTTTCTCCCGGAGGATCGTCTTTCGAAGCAGAAGGATCGTCCCGTCCAGGGTGATCTCGAGGATCCGCACCAGAACCGTTGCCAGGGCCAGTCCGAACCGGCACAGAGGCCGGAGGATCTTATTCTCGCCGAACATCTCCGCCACAAAACCGAACACGGCCGGAAGATATTTTGTCAGCAGGGGACGGTACACCAGCTCCTCCAGATCCAGCTTCTCTGGCCAGAGATTCACGTAGGAATCCTCCCGCACAAGCACCCGGCGAACGATAAACACATACACCAGAGCACCGATCCCCAGAGAGATCAGACCACCCTTCAGGTTTTCCCAGGTGAAGGCTTTAAAATGCAGGATCTCCTCGAAGCCGGTCATAAGGAAGGCCAGTCTTGTACTTACATAAGGCTGCCCCAGAACGACCATCAGAATGGAGGACCCGAAGACAGCGGCGGTACTGGCCGCGTTCATGCAGTGTCTGTCTCCGTCATAGCGCGCCTGCCGTGCCGCATCTTTGTTCCTCTCGACAAAAATGCAGATGAAAAGCTTCAGCATATAGGCAAAGGTCAGACCGCCCGACGCCAGAAAGATCCATTCGATCACGGAAAGCAGACCACTGTATGCATGGCATTCATGGATCCCTTCCACGATCCCTTCATGCAGAAGCGTCTTGCTGATATATCCGTTGAACAACGGCACACCGCTGATTCCCAGCGCCCCCAGGGCAAAGGAAATCTTAAGAAAAAGCTTGTTCCTGCCCCAGCCCCGGATATCATCCAGGTTCAGGGTATGCAGATTCATCACCACCACGCCGGCTGCCATGAAAAGCGTCAGCTTGATCAGAGAATGGTTCGTCATGTGGAGCATCAGGCCTGACCGGGCGATCCCGGCTCCTTCCCCGCTTCCCTTTGCAGACAGCAGGATCATCATCCCCACACCGGTCAGAATGAATCCGATCTGGGACATGGAGGAGCAGGCCAGCGTTCGTTTGAGATTGACGGAAAACAACGCCAGTACCGCTCCCAGCGCCATGGTGATGACCCCCAGCACCAGAACCAGCAAACCGAAGGTCTCATGGGTCAGAAGCGCATACAGGGATGTCATCAGGATCCCGTAAATACCCACCTTCGTCAGGATACCGGAAAGCAGGGCCGAGGCCGGCGACGGAGCCACCGGATGGGCTTTCGGCAGCCAGACATGCACAGGAAACATACCTGCCTTGCAGCCAAAGCCGAACAGAATACATACGCCTGCTGCAAAGATCATCTCCGGCTTCTCCGACCGGCTGACAGCCTCCCGAAGATCCGCGAAGGACAGGGTCCCTGCCGAAAACTGCAGCAGCGCAAGGCCCATGAACAGCACCAGTCCGCCGATCACGGCGATGAACAGATAGGTATAACCGGCCCGGACCGCGCCGGGCGTCTCTTCGTGAATGACCCAGGTGAAGGAGGTGAAGGAAAGGATCTCAAAGAAGACGAAGGCCGTCATCAGATCCCCGGAAAGCATCACGCCTTCCGTAGCGCCCAGCGTCACGATCACAAAGAACCAGTACCGGTTCAGGTTCTCCCGTTCCTCTTTAAAGTACTCCTTCGAAAACAGCGTGGTCCCTGCCCACATGACGGCCGTGACCACCGCGTAGACCGAACGGAATCCGTCCATCGTGAAGGTCAACCCTCCGGCCAGAATGTCCGGGATCGAAAAAGAAGGCAGCTGCCGGAACAGAAGAAGCGCCAGGACCAGTTCCGCTCCTGTGACGCCGATCACGAACACATCCCGGAAGTTCTCATTTTTCCTGCCAATCATATAAGCTATGATCCCGCAGATAAACGGTCCGAAGACCATACATAGTATCATCATCATAATCTCCTGATCACAACATACAGCAGGCGAAAAAAGCTCTTACGGATGGAGCCTGCTGAAAGCTCTCCCTTCAGAATCCTCCTGCCGCGATTCTGCGGATGAATTCCACCACCGGCTGGGGATGGATCCCCAGCACCACATTGGCAATGCCGAACACGATGATCGGAACCAGCATCAGAGGACCGGCTTCCCGGACATCCGTCCGTTCCAGATAGCGGTCTGTCTCCTGCATCGGGAAGAAGGCCCGCACACTGACCGACAGGGTGTACATGGCACATAGAAAGGCCGAGATGATCAGACCCGCCACGCCGGTCAGTCCCCAGGGAGTATCCGCCTCAATGCCCGCCATCACCAGATTCCATTTGGAGATAAAACCGCAGAACAGCGGAACACCAGCCAGCGAAAGGCCGCCCAGGGTGTAAAAAATGAAAGTCACGGGCATTTTCCGGCCCACCCCGTTGATCTCATAGATATAGGCGTTTCCGGTCCTGTGCATGAAGGCGCCGGCACACAGGAACAGAGACATTTTGATGATCCCGTGGAACAGCATGTGCAGCATTCCGCCGGTAAAGCCTTCGGGCGTCATCAGAAGCACCCCGAACAGCATGTAGGACAGATTGCTGACCGTGGAGTAGGCCAGTCTTCTTTTGAAATGCCTCTCCTTCAGCGCCATCGCCGCGGAGAACACGAGGGTGAAGACCGCCGTCAGGATCGTGACCGCCTGCGCCGTTGTCCCCAGCAGAAGCTCCGGCCCGTAGATATACCAGGTAAGACGGGTCACTGCAAACACACCGGCATTGACCACGGCCACCGCATGCAGAAGGGCCGTGACCGGAGTCGGGGCCACCGAAGCGCTGGGAAGCCAGTCATACAGCGGAAAGATGGCTGCCTTGGCTCCGAAGCCGAAAAATCCCACCACGAAAACCACCTGCAGCATGGTACTGCTGAGGCCCCGGTTCAGGCTGCCTCCGAAAATAAAGTTTCCAGCGTTTCCGTACACCGTGGTGATCACCATGGCAAAGAAACCGAGGCCGGCTCCGCCGATGGTATATGCGGCATATTTCCGGCCGGCAAACATGCTGTCATGGTCCTTGTAAAAGGAAACCAGCGGGATCGTCACCAGGGTCAGCATCTCATAAAACGCGTACAGCGTGGTCATATTGGACGAAAAAGCGATTCCCAGGGCAACCCCGTAGGTCATCAGATAAAAGGTGAAAAACTTGTTCTTCCCCTTCTCTTCCTGCATATAATCAAAGGCATACAGCATGACGAGGGGCCACATCAGGGAAACCATCCCCGCGAACAGGCACCCAAGACCATCCAGACCCACATCGATGGAAAAGCCCCGGGTAAAGCTGTAGATCTCCACCCGCTCCTTCCGCACCGCAAACAGAGCGATCCAGACCAGGATGCTCGTCAGAACCGTAACCGATTCCAGGTAGATATTTCTTCTGCGGTCGTCTTCCTCCGGGATCCGCAGGAAAACGAGGCTGAACCCTCCGATGACCGGCAGCAAAACAGGTATCAATAAGAATATCGGACTCAATGTTCTCCTCCCTCTACAGCAGAGCTTCCACGATCTGCGTGCCGAAAACGCCGACGATCAGAGCTGCCAGGCAAAGGACCATGAGCGGGATCGTCATGAGCGGCGAGGGCTCACATTTTTTCAGCCCGGAATCGTCAAAATCATGTCCCGGGAAAAAGGCGTCGATGGCCACCGGGAAGAGATATCCCGCCGTCAGAAGGGCTGAGATCAGCAGCACCACAGGAGGAAGGATCGAAAAGACGCCCATTCCGTCCCCGATGGCCGCACCGGCCAGAGCCCATTTGCTGGTAAAGCCTCCCATGGGCGGGATCCCCACCAGTGAAAGAGAAGCGATCATAAAGCACCACATGGTGACCGGCATCTGTTTTCCGATTCCCTTCAGATCCGCCACATTTCTTTTCCCAAGCTTATAGATAAAGATTCCGGCCACCAGAAACAGGCAGCCCTTGGAAGCCGCATGACTCAGAAGATGCAGAATACCGCCCTTCAGGCCTTCCGTCGACAGAAGGGAAAGCCCCAGCATGATGTAGGAAATCTGGCTTACGGTAGAATATGCCAGCCTCTTTTTCATCACCTTCTCGCGGAATGCGCACATGGAACCCATCAGAATGGTGAGCATGGCGAGGCACATCCAGGCGTACTGTACCCAGGTCCCCTTCAGAAAATCCGTCCCCACCGAGAAGTATACCAGCCGCACCACGGCGATGATCCCGGCCTTTGCGATAATGCCGGACAGAAGCGCCGAAGCCGGCGCCGGTGCGATGGGATGGGCCGTGGGCAGCCATCCATGCATGGGGTACATGCCGGCTTTGGTTCCGAACCCGAGAATGCCCACAAAGATCACGGCCAGAAAGACCTGCTCATGCCCCTTTACGAGAGCCGGATCGAGAAAGCCTCCCATCACGAAACGCCCCTCTCCCTTGCCGTAGAAATAGACAAAGAAAACGGCCAGAAGCCCCATCAAAGCTCCGGCGATGGAATAAAACAGATACTTGAGCCCTGCATCCACCGCAGCCTTCGTCATCTCGTGAAGAACCAGCGGTACCGAAGAAAGGGTGGCCAGTTCAAAGCAGAAATACAGCGTCACCAGATTGGACGACATACAGACAGCCATCAGGGCTCCCATGGACACGAAATAGAAGCCGAAAAACACGTTCGGCCGTTCTTCCATCTTCATATATTCGAAGGCATAAAAACAGACAGCCGTATACAGGACCAGAACCGCCGCAAGCGCGATTCGGCCAAAGTTATCCAGGGAAAAACCCATGACCGCTTTTTCCGTCATCCGGAACAGCGTCACCGGCTCCCCGTACAGAAGAGCCAGAACGCCCAGAAGATCCGAAAGCAGCAGAACCGCCGTGTAAAGAAGATTCCGGGTCTTTTCGCTTTTTCCGGACCACACCGACACAAGTGTTCCCGCGATCATCGGAAACAGAAATGCTGAAAACAGCAACATAGCTACCTCCTATTGTTATCCGAACATCGAAAGTCCGGTCTGGATCAGATTTACGACCACCCAGGAAAACAACCCCAGGAACACGTTTCCCGCCGTCAGCACCAGCATGGGCACGTTATATCCGGCACGGTGATGTGCCCGGACGTTGGTATCGGGATCCTCCGTATACATACGGATCAGGGTCCGGATAAAGTACAGGGCATTCAGCATGGAGCTCACCGCCAGCGCCAGCATCACCAGGATCATCTTGATGCTGCTGCTTTCCACCGCCGCCAGTCCGAACTGGATCTTGGACGAAAAGCCGGCAAATACAGGGATCCCGATCATGGACAGGGCCCCCAGCGTAAAGAACACGCCGGCGTCCCGGTTCCTGTGGCCGCTGCCCTGCAGATCTCTGAACCGGAGATTTCCTCCCGAAACCTCTGCCAGACGCGGCGTGGTCAGAAACAGCTGGGACTTGGTCAGCGCATGGGCCAGCACATGAAACAGCGCCGCGGTATACCCGTACACGCTCCCCAGCCCGATCCCCATGTAAATATATCCGATCTGGGCGGCCGAAGAAAAGGCCACCATCCGGTTGATGTTGTTGGCGTTGATCGCCTGCACGGAACCTACCACCATTCCGCAGATTCCCAGCACCAGGAGGATGTTCCGGATCGGCATCCGCTCGAAAACCTCAATCCCGATGGCCCGGTAATAGGTTTTGAACAGCAGGAAGATATACGCCTTGGAAACCAGGGAGGACAGAACGGCTGCCGACGTGGGCGTCGCCCAGCCGTAGGTGTCCGGCATCCAATAATGGAAGGGAAAAAGACCGCTTTTGATGCTGAGCCCGATCGTCAGGATGCCCACCGCCATGGTGAGAACCGGCATGACCGCAGGGTCCGCCGCCAGTTCGGCCACCGCCGCCTGCATCGGCATCATCAGCAGATGGCCGGTCATATTGTAGAGCATCACGACGCCCAGCAGGAAAAGGCCGCTTCCCAGCAGATTCATGATCATATAACGGACTGCCGCCAGGGTCGTCCGCCCCAGCTCGCGGACGATCAGCACGCCGCAGCTGGTCAGGGTCAGGATCTCCAGGAACACATAGCCGGTAAAAAGGTCGTTGGTCCATACCAGTGCCATCAGGGCGGCCGTCATCAGATTCAGCAGAGAATAATACAGATTGACCTTGCTCTCATCGATGTCCGTGTCCACGAAACGATAGCCGGCAAACACGGCACAGAGCATGATGACCAGGAAGGTAAGGGCCAGAACCGCCTCCAGGACGCCCGCGCGGATTTCATTTCCCCAGGGCGCCGGAAACTCCCCCATCACATAGGTGAAGGCTTTTCCGGTGTGCAGGGTATACCAGAGAACACAGGATACCAGCACGATCAGGATGCTTTCGTATACAATTGTGTAGTTTCTTGCCGCTTTCCCCTTCAGCATGTAGCAGAGCACCCCCGAAAAGAGGCTCAGCACGATGGTGAAAAGCGGAAAGTTCGTTATAAAGTCCACTTATCTGTCCTCCGTCTGGTGTCTGGACAGCACATAGATCACATCCAGATCCAGCGTATGATATCGTTTGTAAAGACGTATGGTCAGCGAGAGCATGATGGCTGTCACGGACACGGAGACCACGATGCCTGTCAGCACCAGGCCTGCCGGTATGGGATTGATATAGGCCGAAGTCTCCTGGATCCCGTCCACGATGATGGGAGCCTTCCGGCCTTCGATATACCCCATGGATGCCAGGAACAGAAACACACCGGAATCCATGATATTCATGCCGATCAGCTTTTTGATCAGATTTCTCTGAAACAGAAGCATGGTGAAGCCGATCCCGAACAGGATGATCGCCGCAGCTTCTTCGTTATTGATGAGCAGATGTTCAATCACCGCCGATACTTCCTCTCTTAAACAGACTGTAAAAACCGAACATGGTGCAGGCGACCACAAGCCCCACCGCAATATCCAGCGGAAGGATCAGTCCTCCCGACAGGATCGCCCCCGGCGTGCCCTTGGGAATATGGTTCTCCAGGCCGTTGGCTCCCGTAAAGAACACATAGCCTTTCGCAAAGCTGTAAAAAGCAAGAGACACAAAGGATGTGATCATCAGCATTTTCCGGGTGAAGACCCGGTCCACGGTATCGAAGCCGAACGCGGTGGAAAACATGATCAGGGCCGCACCCATGATGGCGCCTCCGGAGAAGCCGCCGCCGGGACCATTCTGCCCGTTCAGCAGCACATAAAACCCGAAGAGGATGATGCAGGGCACCAGCACCGTGCCCACCAGACGAATGATGCTGTCCTTTGAGACATCAAAATAGGTATCCTGCTTCACAAGATAGTAATCATCCAGGTGTCCTCCACGGATCGTCTTTTTGTCCAGCCGAAGCAGGATCATCACACAGACCAAAGCCGTAAACAGCACGTGGGATTCTCCCAGGGTATCGAAGGCACGGTAATCCAGGATCATTCCGGCTACGATGTTCACCGCACCGGTCTCCTGCAGGCCTTTCTCCACATACCGCTTCACCACCTCCACGGTCCGCGGATTCTCCACGCCGTAGCGGGGCATGTTTGCCACCGTAAACAGAAGCACACCGATCAGTACCACACAGCTGATGACCGCTATGCCCCGGTAAATCGCGTAAAAGCTCTTCCGTTCGGCCTGAATGGCCGCATCCGTGTTGGTTTTCTCATACAGCCTCTGACGGAATTCCTTTTTCTGTTCTTTCAGTTCTTCTCTTGTGCTGTCCGGCACCTCCGCCGCATCCGTCACGTTTTCCAGCAGGTCAAGATCCCCGTTCAGCCACTTTCGAATCCATTCTTTCACAGGTCTTTTTCCTCCTGTCCGTTCCGGGGCTCCGGTGTTTCCCCGGCGTCCTCCGCCCGGATCTTCTTCAATGTCATCAGAAACAGAATGCCGCTGACGCCGGCGCCCACCGCCGCCTCCGTGATGGCCAGATCCGGCGATTCCATCAGGATCCAGAGGATACACATGATGGAACTGTAGGACATGAAGATGATCACAGCCTGCAGAAGGTTCCGGGTCAGATTGACTGCGATGGCACAGATGATCAGCAGGACCAGAAGGATGGTTCTGAATACTACCGTCATTCCCATAATCTCTATTCTTCCTCCGTCTTTCTGTCGGTATATCTGTAAAGGTGCTCATTGGTAAAATATTCCACCTGGCTCAGGAAATGGGACGAGGCCGGAGATGTGAACCACATGAACACGATCAGCAGGATCAGTTTCAACGAATCCATACAGAAGCCGGTGGCTGCAACCACCGCCGCCGTGACACACAAAAGTCCCAGAGAATCTCCGATTCCGGCTGCATGCATCCGGTTCAGCACAAATCCGAAGCGGTACGCCCCGATCACGGCTGCCGTAAAGCAGAGCAGCGCAAGGATCAGAAGGATGGCAACAACGCCGAAAAGGATCCATTCTCCCATCATTCTTCCTCACCTCCCGGATTCTCTGAAGCTTCGGCAGATTCCTGCAGCTGCTTTCTTTCCTTATCAACCTCTCTGCGCACTTCCTTGCCGAACCGCGCCCGGGTCCTCCGGTTCGGAATGTAGATCGTGGCAAGGATCAGCACCGAGATGAAGCTGATCATCGCATAGATCAGCGCCACGTCTGCCAGATAACTCTCCCGGAGCATGCGGGAAAGGATGGCGATGCAACTGATCACCATGGTGCCGATCATATTGATCGCCAGGATCCGGTCTGTGATGCGCGGTCCGATGATGGAACGGATCAGCATCGCCAGGATCAGAACCGCAAACCAGATCAGTGCAGCAGAAAAAAGAATACGATACGCGTTTTCGATACTCACTTTACCCTCCTGAGGAGCCGGATAAACGTCGACTCCTCCATTCCTTCGGCATATTCCGGGCGAAGACAATGGACAACAAAATGGTCCCCCTCCTGAAACACCGTGATGGTTCCCGGCGTCAGGGTGATGGAATTCGCCAGAAGCACATTTTTCAGGCGGCTGTCAAA
>CAMOUV010000070.1 GCA_946626695.1 uncultured Blautia sp. | reverse complement strand
TAAAAACAAAATATCAGGAGGTTGTTGATCATGTTCCGTTTATGGGGAAAGCTCTGGAAGGATAATCACATGATAAAGGACGTGACCATTCCGGATGCGTCGGAGGATACCCGCACGCATAAGGTGTTTCACGCCCTTGAAAAGATCTGTTATGAATTTGATCTGGAACAGCCCATCTGGCTGGATGCCCGGGTCCGTGATTTCAAAAAGCACAGCCGCACCCGTTTCGGCCGTGACAGCTTCATCGAAGAGATTCCCTTTGATTATCTGGAGATTCAGGTGATCGAGGAGGATTGAAAATAAGTGTGGGACACGGAGTATAATTCCGTGTCCCGCCTTTTTAAACTTCAAGATCCCATTTTGTTGCACGAATTCGTGTTTTCCCTTCGGACACAAAGCAGATTTCATCTGCTGCCAGGTCCGTATAGATCACGGCAGACATAGCCTGTTCCCCATCATTTATGAAAACCTCCACACTGTAGCGGTCCAGAATCACCCGCAGTTTCAGCTTTCCGTTCCGGAGCGATACTTTGGCTCTCCTCTGGTGGATCACCGCCCGTCTGGATCCGGAGAACTTCCGGTCTATTTTCAAAGTTTCTTCATGAGGGCGATAACTCAGCTGGGTATGATACATCTCATTTTTCGCAAACTGGACCGAGAACTTCCGGTACGAAGCAGCCTCATCCGGGACATCGATTTCCAGCTCAAGATCCACGAGCCGCCCGGCAAAACCATCAAGGCTCTGTGTTCCTTCCACAACTCCCTCAAAGGAAACCTCATTCCGTCTGCAGGCATCCAGCTCCCGGATCGGGACCTGATACAGCCTTCCTTCCCGGATGGACAGTTCTCTCGGCAGGCTCATCTGCCCGCACCAGATCCGCTGCTCCATATGAAGATCACAGGTATCCCAGTTCTGCATCCAGCCGATCATCACTCTCCGCCCGTCCTGCGTCAGGATCGTCTGGGGAGCGTAAAAATCAATCCCGTAATCGATCGCCTGATCAGACTCTTCCGTAAACGTCTCTGTCTCCCGATCAAAATCCCCGATCAGGCAAAGCGTCCCGTTCCCGTTGTGATATTCAAACCCCTTCGGAAGCATATCCTGCGGACTGGTCAGAAGCACACATTTTCCGTCCAGATAAAACATATCCGGGCACTCCCACATCTTTCCGAAACGTCCTTTGTTTTCAGCGAGTACCTTCTTAAAACTCCAGTGAAAGGCATCCTCACTTTCAAACAGCAGAATCTGTCCGCTGCCGTCTTCGGGACGGCTTCCCACGATACAGCGGTACGTTCCATCCTCCAGCAGAAACATTTTGGGATCTCGGAAATCGTGAATGCTCGCTCCTTCCGGAAGGTCTTCCGCGGTCAGAACAGGGTTCTTCTCGTATTTCCGGTATTCCGTTCCATCCCACACTGCAAGGCACTGGGTCTGAATCTCCTTTCCCATCACAGGATATTCCTTCTTAACACCGGTATACATAAGAAGATGTCTTCCATCCGGCAGAGTCAGCGCGCTTCCGGAGAAGCATCCGTCCCTGTCATATGGCATGTCCGGAGCAAGGGCAGCCGGAAGGTAGGTCCAGTGCAGAAGATCCCGGCTTACCGCATGACCCCAGTGCATGGGCCCCCAATGAGACGCATAAGGATGATATTGATAAAAAAGGTGATATTCTCCCTCAAAGAAGGAAAAGCCATTCGGATCGTTCATCCAGCCAGCCCTTGTGGAAAGATGAAATACGGGGCGATCCGTCTCGCTTATCTGTTTTTCTGCTATCTCCTCAAATTTTCTTGCCTCTAGCAAAGTCTGACTGATCATTATTTCTCCTCTTCTGATTCACCACGAGGCCGGGAACAGTCCCGGCCTCGTGACTCAGTTGATTTTTTATTGGTACTGAAAACTGCTTTTGTGAAAAAATACCTCTTCACCAAAAGCTGCCTTTTCTTTACGCAAGAAGCTTATTCCGCCTCTACATAGCGGTCATAGGCATCCTGGTATACCTGCAGCAGGTCTTCCAGACCGCAGTTGTAGATCAGAGCGTCCTTGTACTCTTCCCACTCCTCATCGGTCGGTCCGCCGTTCTTGAGCCACAGGCCTTCATATTCGGCTACCGTGTTCTCAAAGTCGGTCTTGTAGAAGTCGATGGTATCCAGCTCATCCGCGGTGAATACGCAGTCTACCGGATAGACACAGGGATCATCCACATACGGCATCCAGAATTCATACAGGTCGGTCAGACGCTCGATGGCACGGTCTTCCATCTTGAAGGTGGTGCTGTAGTATTCGCTGAGGATCAGCTTCGGTCCCCATACTTCGTTTTCGCCTTTAAGCTCGCCGGCGCCCTTGTTGTATTTCTCTTTTGCTTCGTCTTCTGTAATGGACAGCCATACGCCGTTCTCATCCTGGCCGGTGAAGTATACGTCGATCGGGCCGTACTGCAGCTGCATAACGATCTCCGGCTGATACCACAGATCGAAGAATTTCAGAAGGTTGGCCGGGCTTTCGCAGGCACTGGTGATGCTCAGCTGGCCGCTGTTGGTGCCGCCGCCGGTACGTACGGTTACGTTGTGAGTTCCGTCCGGGCCGTCCAGGACAGGAAGGAATACATAGTCAGATGCATAGTCGCCCATCAGCTCTTCGATGTACCACCAGGTGGAAACGCCCACATAACCCTGGGAGCACTTGGAGATCAGCTGCGTATCGCTCTGGGAGAACATTTCCACATCCATCAGGCCTTCTGCATACCAGTCATGGAAGTAGGTCATGGCCTCGCGGTAGCTGTCATCGTCGCACACGAAGTCTACGGTTCCGTCGGGACGGAGTACAAGATCATTAATAACATCATTCGGCCAGTTTGTAAAGCCAAAGCCTGCATAGAAGATGTTCTGGCCCCAGCACCACTGGTCAAAACCGGTGCTCATGGGAATGGTGCTGCCTGCATCATTGCCATAGTACTTGGCGCTCATGTCATTGTCCTTGAACGCCTGCAGAGCGGTATGAAGCTCATCCAGTGTGGTCGGCACCTCCAGTCCCAGGTCATCCAGCCATGCTTTGTTGATCATGGAGAACTGCGGGATGGTAAAGATGCTGTAGTCTTCCTCGGCACCGATACCTGCGGTACCCATCTGTTCGCCTGCCGGCAGGCCGTAGATGCAGCCGTCATCCATGGTGATGGCGCTCTTGATCTCCGGATGCTCCTCCAGGATCTTTGCCAGATTCGGCATATACTCTTCCGTCAGATAGGGAGTCAGATCGATGAAGGTTCCGTCTTCGCCGTACATCGTCAGATTGTAGTTGTTGAAGCCTACGCCAAGGAACGCATCCGGAAGCTCATTTCCGGCGATACGGATATTCACCTGCTCGCTCAGGGAGTCGCTCATGGTCTCCCAGTTGATCTTGATGCCGGCCTGCTCCTGCAGATCATTCAGAACGACATTGTCGTTATAGCCCTTGCTCAACGCGCTCATGCCGCCAAGAATGTTAAACTCGGTCTGCGAGGTATCGGTGTTGGCTTCTGCAAATGCAGCTGTTGCCATTGTCGGAGCAAGAAGTCCTGCGCAAAGAAGAACACTCAGTCCTTTTTTCCATGCGTTATTCATAAATAATGTACCATCCTTTCGATATAGTCCATCCGCCGGTATCCATCCGGCTCTGTTCAGATAGTGATAAAATCCGTATATTGTTCAAGCGAAGATCAGCCCTTCACGGCTCCGGCCATCATACCTTTTTCAAAATATTTCTGTACGAACGGGTAGATGATTAGCATCGGTGCCGCAGCTACGATGATCGATCCGAACTTGATCATCTCTGTCAGCTTGTTCAGCTCGGCATAGCCGCCGGAGATGGTGCTGGCCTGGCTGGCGCTGGCCGAGCTCTTGATCAGGATATTCCGCAGGACCAGAGGCAACGGAGCCTTCTCCTGTCCGGTCAGATAGATCAGTGCGGTGAACCAGTCGTTCCAGTACGCCACCATACTGAAGACCACCATAACCGCCATGATCGGTTTGGACAGAGGAATGATCACTTTCAGGAAGGTCTTCCATTTGGAAGCTCCGTCGATCTCCGCGGCTTCGATCATTTCCTTGGGGATACTGTTTTCAAAATAGTTTCTCATGATGATCATGTTGCCTACGCCTACGCCGCCCGGAAGGAACAGGGCCCACATGTTATTGATCAGGCCTGTCTGCTTGACAACGAGATAGGTAGGGATCAGACCACCGCTGAAGTACATGGTAATGATAAAGAAAATACTGATCACTTTTCGTCCCGGGAGCTCCTTGACGCTCAGCGGATAGGCTGTAAGGTACAGCATGGCAACCGAGAAGATCGTTCCGATAAGCGTATATTTCAGGCTGTTTGCATAGCCGACCAGGATACTGTTGTCCGAGAATACCGCCTTGTACCCGTCCATCGTAAACTGGCTGGGCAGAAGGAAGGTTTTTCCTGCATACACATCGTACGGATTTGATACGGAGGCGATCAGCACGTAATAAAGCGGATAGGCGACCACAAGCATGATGATCAGACAGAGCACCACGAGAATAATATCGCTGGTCCTGTCCGAAAGGCCTGTGGGCTTTCCGGAATTGCTCTTATTCATATTCCCGCCTCCTTATACAAAGCTGACGTCTTCGGACAGCTTCTTCGCCAGGTTATTCACAATGATCAGAAGGACGATATTCACCACCGTATTAAACAGACCGACCGCAGTCGAATAGCTGTACTTGGCGTTCTCGATACCTTGCTGGTACACGTAGACTGAAATAACGTCGCTGGTTGCCTTGTTTAGGTCGGTCTGAAGAAGGAAGACCTTCTCGAATCCGACATTCATCAGATTTCCTGCGCTCATGATCAGCATCAGAACGATCTGCGGGATCAGCTCCGGGAAGTCGATGAACCGGATCCGCTGGAACATGGATGCCCCGTCGATCTTTGCCGCTTCATAATGTGATGTATCAATATTGGCCAGAGTGGCCATATACACAATGATTCCCCATCCTGCATCCTGCCATATGCCCGAGGCGATGTAGATCGTCCGGAAGGCTCCGGCCTCCGACAGGAAATCGATGCTGGTTCCCGCGATCAGGTTGATCAGACCGCCGGACGGGCTCAGGAACACACGCAGCATACCACAGACGACCATGGTCGAAATAAAGTGTGGTGCGTACAGAACTGTCTGAACCGTTCTCTTGAATCTCTGGAAGCGAAGCTGATTGATCATCAGCGCCAGAATGATCGGGATCGGGAAGCTCCACAGCAGGCTGTAGAGGCTGAGCAGCACCGTATTCCTGATCATTCTTGTACAGTTCGGTGCCCGGAAGAAGCGTTCAAACCACTTCCAGCCCACGAACTCACTGCCGAACATTCCTCTGCTTGCTTTGTAATCCCGGAAGGCGATCTGGATGCCGTACATCGGAATGTACTTGTAAATGATCGTCAGGACGACCGGGATCAGAAGCATTGCATAGAGCTGCCAGTGATCCTTGATGCGATAGCTGAGTGGTCTGTGCGTATCGACCACATCCGCTGATTTCGGCTTACTCATGTACTCTTTCTCTCCTTTCTGATTTCCGTCTCATGCGCGCCGTGAAACGTTACATCGTCATGCTAAAAGGATACTCGGTATAACCTCCATTGTCAATACATCATTTGTTCATCTAATCCAATTTTGTATGATTCTTACAAGATTATATTGGGCAAATTGTTCATATGTTCTTCATGAAACGTTACACGTGTATTTCGTGAAATGGATTGACCCGTTCACTTTTTTATGCTATTGTTTTCATATGAAATAATCACTTTTTTTCGATCCAGGAGGATTGTATCCATGCGGAAAAAGAACTCAAATCCAACCATGAAGGATGTCGCACTTGAAGCAGGTGTGGCTCTGGGCACCGTCTCAAAAGTGATCAACGGGCTGCCCGTGGGGGAAGAATACAGACAGAAAGTCGAGTCTGCGATCAAGAAGCTGAACTATCAGGTAAACAGCTATGCGCAGGGTCTGAAAGCCAACAGGACAAATACGATCGCCCTGCTTGTACCCAATACGATCAATCCGTTCTTCGGGAATCTGGTAAACTGTATCACGGTAGCCCTTTCCAAAAGACACTATCACACACTCCTGTGCTGTACGGATTACCGTCAGGATCTCGAGAACAAATACATCGCTATGGTAAAACGCAAACAGGTAGATGGAATAATCGGCCTTACATATAATCCCAATCTCCGGGTCGATGAAAATACTCCGTTTGTATCAATTGACCGGTGTCTCGGGCCGACAATCCCCTGCATTTCTTCCGATAATTTTGCCGGAGGACAGATCGCAGCAGAAAAGCTGGCTTCCCTGGGCTGCAGGCATGTAGCCTTCATGCGGATCGGCTCCTCTCTCACCAATGAGCCCAACAAACGAAAATCCGGATTCGAAAACGGCTGTATGATCAGCGGCATGACGTATGAAAACTGTCTTCTGGAAGATGGGACCAGCATGGAAGACTTTTACCGTTTTTTACAGGAACACTATTCCGGAGGAAAGCTGGCGTTTGACGGGATCTTCTGCGCGACGGATACGACTGCCTATTACATCCTCCAGTGTCTTCGCCTTCTTAATGTAAAGGTTCCGGAAGAAGTCCAGGTTATCGGTTTCGACGGAGTCCGCATCCTCTCTGAATTCGGTTTTGTCTGCTCCACCATCGTGCAGCCGGTGGAGGATATCGCCGAAATGTGCGTTGAAATGATTCACCAGGAAAACATGTCCACCAAGCCCCCTCTGATCTGTCTTCCCGTCCATTATGAACCCGGCGGAACAACGAGGGACTGAGTCCGGAGGGTGAAATTTCATGAAATCATTCAGAAACTGGTGGTATTACCACAAATGGTACGTTCTGCTTGGAATTCTCCTTCTTGCTTTCCTGGTGCGGTGGATCGGCGGCGCACTGGGGCTCTTTGAGAAAAAGCCCGACCTGCAGATCGCCTATACCGGCGCACCGCTCCCCCGGGGCACGGTCGAAGCGATCCAGAAGACGTTCGCTTCCGTCGCCGGGGATTACAATAAGGACGGAGAAGTCCTGGTCCGGCTGAATCTGTACAGCTCCGTTTCCTCTCCGTCGAAGGATGATGAATATTATTATCAGTATGCTTCCGAAATCGAGATGATCGGAGATATCACGGACTGTGAGAGTTATCTGTTTCTGATGGAGGATCCTCTGGATACGCAGAAGCGTTTTCAGATCCTGGCCTGTGCGGATGGCAGTGAGCCTGCTGCCGACGATTTCTCCGTGGAGGATAAATGCTTTACATGGAACAGCTGTCCTGTACTGAGCGCCATCGATACCGGGACGTACACTGACGCTGCTCTGGGCGAGTCCGTTTCCGGCAGCAACCAGGACCGGATCGGCGGCCTGTTTGTCGGCAGGCGCTTTTTCCATGACGAAAAAACCGTCCGGAATCTGCCGGAGTGTGAAGCTCTCTGGAACCGTCTGGCTCTGTCTGCCGGACTGGATGTGACCGCCTCCGCAGCCGATGAAAAAAACACCGTCTCCGATGCGTCCGATGTCCCTGTCTCTTCACCCGATTCATCCGCGGGACAGCCCGGACAGGAGAAAACCTCCGGGTCTGTCGTCGGAACCGCTGCCGTCGGGCCTTTTACCGTCCCCGAAAGCTTCGATGGATTCACTCTGCTGGATAACAAGGATATCCTGTCTGCCAGCGGCCTCTACTATGCTACATGGACGTCGGGCTCTCCGATCCCTTACCAGAACAACGACGGAGAAAACGTAGATCTGTATGACGCTCAGCTTTATTTTCTGAGCCAGGAAAGGGAGGATCCGGCAAAACCCCCGTCCGACCGGGATAGATGGCTCAGCGCTGCCCGGTCCGGCTATCTGAATGTACAGGAAAAAGAGGTCACCATCACCGGGCAGGATTATACGATTCTGCTCTACGAATGCAATCCCGGGACCTCCCCCTTCCATCACGGGGTATCCGCTTTCTCTGCGAAAGAGAATTTCGCCTTCTGTGCAGAACTCACCTGCAGGGAAGGTTTTACGCAGGATCTTGAAACTGTCCTGACCGATTTTCTGGAAAACCTTTCTTTCAGGAAAACCGAGTAACCCTGGTCGAAATCCTTGCTTCTTATAAGGAGATGTCTTTATGGCTTCACTTTTTTCTTTCCGCCAGCCGCCCCGCACCGGGAAACGGCTGACGGGGTTCGCCCGCTTCAATGAGCTCCTGGGCATGCATATAAAACGTTATCTTGTCGTCAATCTTTTTACTGTGATCACCTTTCTTCCGCTCTGTATCGGTATCTTCTTTTCCATCATGAGCAGCAGCATCCTGGTGCTGATCCCCTCCTGCATCCTTGGAGGAATGATCGCCGGGCCCGGCTTTTCTGCCATGCTGGACTGCATCTACCGGAGCTTTCGCGATGCCTCCGGCAGGATCCTTCCGGATTATAAAAATGCCTGGAAGCAGAACTGGAAGTCTTCTCTGCTCCCCGGCATCGTGCTGGGCGTCATGTGCGGTTTTTACTGCTTTACGGTCATGCTGTTTTACTGGTCAAAGGTCTTTCCGGGATGGAACCGGATCATCCTGCTGCTTCTCAGCCTGTTCCTTTTTGTCATGATTCTGGCCATCTGCTGGCCTCAGATCATCCTGTTCACCCTGCCGGCTAAACAGATCCTTGTAAATGCGCTCCTGTTTACATCCACTTTTTTCTGGAGAATGGCCGGAATCTCCGTACTTACGATCCTGTACTGGGGAATCATGATCTTCCTTCTGCCCTGGTCGCTTCTGCTGGTTTTGCTGCTGGGCTTCTGGTTCATCCTGTTTGCCACGAACTTTATCATCTATGATCCCCTGAACCAGTCCTTTCACCTGGAGGAAAAAATCTCCGAAGCCTTCCCGGAGCAGACACCGTATTACGAAACCGATGAAGAATGGCTCCGAAGAAAAAGCCAGGACAGCTGAAATGTCCTGGCTCTTTTATTTCTTCTTTATTCTGCGCGGATGGGACCTCCGCAATAGTCGCACACTCCCGTACTCCCGGAGCGGATCCGGGTCTTTCCTCCGCAGTTCACGCAGGTGACCGTGATGAAGCCCGCTCCCGAACGATCCGAGGCTTCCGCATTGGAAAGGATCACCTTCGGATCCCGCCCCGTCTGCAGGGTACAGTTCCGGAAATATCCTTTCCGAAACACAGCCTCCAGATCCTTCAGGATTTTATCCGCCGGCCGGCCCGTAATCCGGGTCAGCTCATCGATGGTGACAAATCCGTCCGTGTCCATGGAGAAGATCGTTTCAAACCTCCGGGCCGCACTGGCAAGACTGCCGTTCACAATTCCCCTCCAGAGCAGGAGCAGGCCCGGGATCATCATAAGGAAATAAAGCGGAACCCCTTCCCTCAGCTCCCTGTAGCCAACTATGCCGCCGACGAAGCCGAAACCGAAGAAAAATGTCACCATGACGCCCAGGACGATCTGAATATTGGCCTTGGTTCTTTGCGTCGCAGCCACAGCCGTCACCAGATACTCTCTTTTGATTGCCATTCTGATCCCCTCCCTCCGTCAGAGCCGTTCTTTCATACTTTCTTCATCTTTGAATTCGGTCCGAAGTATTTCAGACAGAGCATCGTGATATCATCAAACTGCTCCGCATCCTCCATAAACGCATTGATTCCGTCCTTCACATTCTTCAGAACCTGTATCGGCGCGGCATCCGGATCCGCATTCAGGGCGGACAGCATCCGTTCCGTACCGAAAAGCTCATCTTCTTCGCTGGTCGCCTCCGGCACGCCGTCCGTATACACGAAGAGGCTGTCTCCCGGATGCATTTCAAAGGCATGCTCTCTGAAAACCATTCCCTCCAGAACCGCTACCGCCGGTGAATGGCGATAGGTAACCAGCTCGTACTGTCCGCCGGCTCTCCGCAGCGCCGGATGCTCATGACCTGCATTGGCCGCGACACCCTTGCCGGTGGAAATCTCCAGAACACACAGCCAGATCGTAACGAACATGGCCGCTTCGTTGCTTTCCAGCAGCTGGTCATTGAGATGAGCAAGAGCCTCTCCCGGAGTCTCCCCGTTCTGCAGACGGGTTTTCAGAAGCACTCGGGATACCATCATAAACAGGGCTGCCGGGACACCTTTCCCTGCCACATCCGCGATTACCAGGCAGAGATGATCCTCATCCGTAAGGAAATAGTCATAAAAATCTCCGCCCACCTCCTTTGCCGGATCCATGGAGGCATATACATCAAATTCCGTCCGGTTCGGGAAGGCCGGAAACAGTCTGGGAAGCTGGCTGGCCTGGATCTTCTCAGCCATATCCAGCTCCACGCCGATCCGTTCCTTCTCCGCCGTGATCCGTTTCACCTGATCCACATACTGGATCGTCTTTGCCGACATATCGGCAAAGCATTCCGCCAGCACCTCGATCTCATCCCCCGTCCTGTAGACCTTATCCATCATGAACTGGGGATTTTCCTCCGAGATGCTTCCGACTCTCTTCGTGATGGTTTCCAGCGGCTTTACAATCTTCTTCGACACCCGGAGCGCCGCAGTGATGCCCGCCACAAGGATCAGGACGACAAGCACAAGGATCGTTCTTCTGGAGTAGGAAAGTCTGGTATTGTAAGCGGTAAGAGCTGACGTCTCGATCTGGTCATACTGGCTTTCCAGCATTTCCGTCGGCTTATCCGTCTCAGCCCTGCTTACAACCGAAATGACCGCCCAGCCGGGACTCTCGACAGGGTAGCCGCACAGATAGCAGTCTGCCTCATCCACCGTTGTCAGCTGCACCTCTGTCTCGCCCCTCATGGCTTTTTTCACAAAAGAAGCCAGCTCCTTATTGTCCGATTTCCGAAGATCGAAGGATTCCTCTGCGT
>CAMOUV010000069.1 GCA_946626695.1 uncultured Blautia sp. | reverse complement strand
ATGGAGCATTAGCTCAGGTGGTAGAGCACTTGACTTTTAATCAAGTTGTCCGGGGTTCGAATCCCCGATGCTTCACTAAGAAAAAGCGGAAAGCACATCTTTCCGCTTTTTTGTTTTATTCAGACGCGGCTATGGCGGAATTGGCAGACGCGCCAGATTTAGGTTCTGGTGTCCCCGACGTGCAGGTTCAAGTCCTGTTAGCCGCATTGCGATTCATCTATTTTTACCAAACGCCGTCCGTTGATTTTCGGATGGCGTTTTTCCTTGGTTTTATGCAGTCAAAGAGCCGGCTGTGATTTCTTTTGTCCGCTTTACAGTTTCCCTAAACATTGATACAATAGCATTACTCATATGAAACCATTCTGTTCAGTAAAGGAGCCTGTCTATGTCTGACGAAACGATCCGTTTTGATCCGGAGGGTGATACTTCTGCGCCGCATATCGAGATCAGCCGGCTGAAGGAGCAGCTGAATGCACTTCAGCAGGAAAACCGTGCGCTTCGGCGCTCCCTCTCCGAGGCCGCCGAGGCCAACACGGCGAAGGAAGTATTTCTCAGCAATATGTCTCACGATATCCGCACTCCCATGAATGCCATCATAGGGATGACTGCGCTTGCCCAGAAATACATCGACGAAAAGCCTCGGGTTATCGATGCCCTCAACAAGATTGAAGTGGCCGGAAGCCATCTGCTGAGCCTGATCAACGAGGTACTGGACATGAGCCGTATCAATTCGGGCAGGATGGTCCTGGCGGACGAACTGTTTTCCCTGGGGGATCTTCTCCACGATACCCTGACCATCGTCCGGCCCCAGGCGGAGCAGAAAAAACATGAATTACGGTTTACCACCGGTGAAATTGTCTATGAAAGTCTGTATGGGGATGTCACCCGTCTCCGCCAGATTTTCGTGAACATCATCAACAACTCCGTCAAATATACCCCCGACGGGGGAAGGATCGATATCCGGATCTCTGAAAAAACAGAACAGGGAACCTGCGTGCTGGTTTTTGTGTGTACCGACAACGGCATCGGCATGACCCCCGAATTTCTTCAGAAGATCTATGAGCCCTTTGAACGCGTCAATTCCACCACGGTCTCACGCATCGAGGGAAGCGGCCTCGGAATGTCCATCGTGCAAAAGCTGATCGAGGCCATGAACGGAGAGATAGGGATCGAGAGTGAACCCGGAAAAGGAACCACCTTCACCCTGCGGATCCCGCTGCGCTATGAGGAGTTCCATGTAGACACGGCTCCCCTGCAGGAAAAATCTCTTCTTATCATCGAGACGGATGAAGAGCTTCGGGACACCTACCGCCGTTATCTGGCGGATTCCGGGATCCGGTATTCCTTTGTATCGTCTTCTTCGGAAGCGGTGGAATTTCTGGCTGACGGGGATTACCGGGATGAACATCCTGATCTTGTGATCCTCGGAAAGGCTGTCGGACAGACAGGCAGCCTGTTTGAACTGGCCGGTTATATACGGAAGTCCCATCCTTCGATCCCGATCCTGCTGGTGAGCGATCACGACTGGAATCAGATCGAATACCGGGCAAACCGGAGCGGGATCGATCGTTTCATTCCGGTCCCCTTCTTCCGGAAATCCCTTCTGCTCGGACTGACGGAAGCTCTTCAGGAGGAAAACTCCTCGGAGGGGGGCCTGGCCGTCGCAGATCTTTCCGACAGACATATTCTGCTTGCGGAGGATAATTTCATCAATCGTGAGATCGCCGGAGAAGTCCTCCGGGCGACCCACGCAGAGGTGGATATGGCGGAGGACGGCCAGCAGGCAGTGGATGCTTTTATGGCCTCCGAAGAGGGCTATTATGATCTGATCCTAATGGATATCCAGATGCCGGTGATGGATGGATACACGGCCGTAAAGCATATCCGCGAAAGCAGCCGCTCCGATCACGATGTCCGGATCTATGCCATGACGGCAAACACCTTTGCGGAGGATATCGCCAAAGCACGTTCCGCCGGCATGGACGGGCATATCGCAAAGCCCATCGACGTCAACAAACTGATGCTCATGTTGCGGCAGATCCTGTAAGATCTTCCATTGTACACTGTCACGCTGCGGAGGGAACCGTCATGCTTCCTTATCAGGAACATTATATTCTGAATATGCAGGAGATCGGCCGGCTCGGGGACTTCTATCCCCTCCCGGATCCCGGTTTTGATGCCTGGTACCGTGACCGGCAGGAAAAGGAACAGCGGATCCGTGTCCTTCGGCAGGAAAATATCACAATTCTGGAGGAGGAACTGTTTCCGACTCTCGATGATATTCACCGTGCCGATGCCGAACAGATCCGTTCTCTGCGGGAATTTGCCGACGCCCTTCTGGACTGGTCCTCCAATCTGGACTGCGGCGTGTATCTTCTGATCCACGATGCCCTCTTAAGTCTGTTCCGGATCCGTAAGGACCGGAGCCAGATCATCCAGGAGCTTTACAAGCTTGGAATGGGCATGTATTACCGGAACCGTTCGGTGCAGGGAATGGAAGATTCCCTGAAAAAGCCCTTTTATTTCGAGAATGAAATGGTTTTTACCGAAGCCGGTTCGTATCTGAAATATTTTGAGCATATCTGCGAGGAGGAAACCAAGGGATATATCCTCCGGAGTCTCGCGAATATTTCCATTGCCTCTCTTGACATGAAGCGAAAGGTGGGCATCAGCGGAAGAGTGCTGCAAATCCTGCAGGATCCCTATTACCGAACGCTGGCCCCCGGCCTCCCCTGGGATGCTTTTCTGCGAAAAACACATCAGCAGATGAGCTCCTGCCGGCATATCCTGACCAAAGGGGATATGAGCACCGCCGAGCTGGCCGCTGTGCTGGACTCCTGTTCCGTGGTCTTTGAACCCGAAAAGGACATGGAGAATCCGAACATCCGCTGGCTCTGGCCCTATTATGAAATGGAATACAGCTGCGGTTTTGCCAGTCTGATGACCACCCTGAACCGGATGGAATGGCTGATCGACAGCCTTCCCTACGATCAGTACGATTACTCCGGACTGTATGCCAACGTGCAGCTTCCCGTGTATTATGGCCGTCTGATGGAGGATAATCCCTTCCTGCAGACCAAAGACCGGCATGTCCGTTTTCTTTCCCATGCATACCGGAAAATGATGAAAACGCTCCTGTCGATCTCCGCCGAAAAGTACGATGACTTCTTCCATTACCTGATCATTCTGGTGGTCACCGATTACCTGGAGATCGAAGGAACCCCGTCCTACCGGGATATTCTTCTGCAGCTGATCCGGCGCATCGATCCGGTCTTGTACCTGCGTTCCCTGAAAAAAGGACAGGTCATGCAGCTGTACTGCAGCGAGCTCCTGAAAAGTGATCCTTCCTTTTTTGACGAGATCCCCGTCATTGGAACGGCAAAAGATCTGCAGACAAAAAAATCCGCCCTGACGGACTATGCCATGCAGTGCGGACTTTTGCTTGATTCGGGTCTTCTTAAAATAAAGCTGGAAAGGCTCTCCCGGTCCCGTAATCTGTTTGAACCGGAATACCAGCTGTACAGGCTGCACGCCGAATCCGGCGCGGATGATCTGCGCAAACGGACTTCCACGGAAATGTATGCGGATCCTGCCCTGGGCCATCATCGGTGGTACGACGGATCCGACGGGTATCCGGACAGCTATGTCCGTAACCTCTCTCCCTTCCGTACAATGACGGATACCGCAGCCATCGCGGTATTTCTCTGCGAGAATTACACGCCGGAATGCAGTGAGGAGGAATGGACCGCTCTTCTCTCCTTCATCCAGAAGGAAGGAGGAACCCGTTTTTCCACGCAGGCTGCCGCCTGTCTGGACGACGCTTCTTTCACCCGGAGTCTGCGGGAAATCCTTTCCGACGAGGGAAAGGAGCACCTGCGTTCTCTTTATTCTGCCTTTTATTCGCAGAACAGGGTTGTGGAATAATATCTCTCCGCCGTGTCGGGCAGGACGGTCACCACGGTCTTGCCCGGGCCGAGCTTTTTGGCCAGGCGAAGGGCGGCGGCCACATTGGTGCCGCTGGAGATTCCACACATCAGCCCTTCTTCGCGGGCCAGCCGTTTGGCCGTCTCGATCGCTTCCCCATCGGTAACCACATAGATATCATCATAAATTTCCCGGTTCAGGATGGCCGGGATGATTCCGTCGCCGATCCCCATCTGCATATGGGTGCCGATCGTTCCGCCTGCAAGAATGGCGGCATTTTCGGGCTCCACAGCCCAGATCTCCATATCCGGGTTCTTTTCCTTCAGCACTTCCCCGATGCCGGTCAGGGTTCCGCCGGTCCCGATCCCGCTGCAGAAGCCATGGATCGGCCCGTTCACCTGTTCCAGGATCTCTCTGGCCGTAAAATTCTTCTGGGCGAGGGTGTTGTTCGGATTTTCAAACTGCTGCGGAACAAACACCTTGGGGTTCTTCTGCTGCATGCGAAGCGCCGAATTCAGGCATTCCTCGATGCATTTTCCGATATCTCCCGCATCATGGATCAGACGAACCTCTGCGCCGTAATGCTGCACCAGCTTTCTTCTCTCTTCACTCACGGAATCCGGCATGATAATGATGGTCCGGTACCCTTTTACGGCACCGACCAGCGCCAGACCGATCCCCTGATTTCCGCTCGTGGGTTCCACAATGATGGAATCCTTGTCGATCAGACCGTCCTTCTCCGCCTGTTCGATCATGTTCAGCGCCGTTCTCGTCTTGATGGAACCGCCCACATTGACCGCTTCCATTTTAACCAGGATCTGCGCGCTGTCCGGCTCAGGCAGTCTGTTCAGCCGGACCATCGGGGTATTTCCTACTGCCTCCAGAATATTATTGTAGATCATCTGTCTTATGTCCTCTTCTTTCTGTCTATAAAAATTTCTTATAGCAGTATAGCAGATTGCTTCGGGATTCTCAATATTTTTCTTCTGCTCTCCCGCACCGGTGCCCGGTTGTATCTTTTCGTTCTCTGTGATAAAGTAAAAACGGCCCGAGCCAGTATCCTTTCTGTATGGAGGTGTATCATGAATCCGAAAAAAATATTTCTGACCGATCTGGACGGCACCCTGCTGAATGACGAAAAGAGCGTCACGCCTGCCACCATGGAAGCTTTGCAGCGGTTCTGCCGGGCAGGGAATGTCTTTTCCATCTCCACCGGCCGGGGCACCGAAAACGCAGTCTACATGCAACAGCTGTATTCCCTTACGTTTCCGGGAAGCTTTGTAATCGCCTACAACGGAGCCGAGATCTGGGATCACGACCGGCAGAAGGTGATCTACCGGGTGGGGATCGAACTGCCTGTGGTGAGCGAGCTGCTGACCCTTGCCGCGGAAATGCACGTCCATGTGCACACCTTCAACGACCGGTATATCGTGGGCAGTGCCTATGATGAAGAGATGGTCTATTACAAGAGGATCATCCGCACCCCGGTGATCATCACCGACGATGTCCTGAAGGAGCTGGACAAGCCGCCCTGCAAGCTGATCGGTGTGGAGCTGAAGGATTTTGACCGGATCGAAGCATACCGTACAGAGATCGACCGGCGGTTCGGAGACCTTCTGACCACCACCTACTCCAATCCAAACTATCTGGAGATTTTCCCCCGGGAAGCCGGCAAGGGGTCCGCTCTTTTACGGCTCTGCGAGTACACGGGAATCCCGGTGGAAAACTCGTTTGCCGCCGGCGATGCCGAAAATGACATTCCCATGATCCTTGCCGCCGGGACCGGCATTGCCATGAAAAACGGATCCGAAGCCATACGGGAAGCTGCCGATGTCATTACCTCCCAGGACAACAACCATGACGGCCTGGTTCCGTACCTTCTCCGGGCTGCTGAAGGATAAGTCTCAGTCTGTATCCCCGGGTGTGAGCACACAGATGTCCGCCCGGGGCATTTTGTTTTCTTCAAGGGTGAGGATGGCGTAGGTGTTTTTCCGGCCGGTCTGCCGGGGTTCCGCTATGCTTCCCGGATTCAGCAGCAGTCTTCCGTGACTGTACTCCACCTCCGGAATATGGGAATGTCCGAAACAGACCACATCAGCGCTTCGCTTTGCCGCCTCCCGCAGCAGAGTCTGGTTGTCATACCGTACCCGGTACATATGACCGTGGGTCACAAAGATCCGGTGCCCTGCGACCGTGAGGAGCAGCTCGTCGGAATAGCCGGAATAATCACAGTTTCCCCGGACTGCATGAATCTCATACGGCGTATCCGTTCCGAGAATGGAATAGATGTTCCCCTCCACATCTCCGCAGTGGATCAACATGTCAAACTGCTCTTTCTTTACCGCTTCCCGAAGAAGCCGGTTTTTCCCGTGGGAATCCGAAACCACCAGTATTCTTTTCTTTTCCTGCATACTGCGACGCTCCTTTTGTTGTTTCTGTCCTCTTTTCCTGCTTAACTGTATATCATATCTCCGGATTCAAGTAAAGCACGGCAGCAGATTCAGACAATGAAAATTTTATGTTAATCTCCCTTGACAATCGTCTCTGTTTCACCGATACTGATATATGGGGCTTTTTTGCGGAAAAGCTTAAATACCAACAAACGAAACGGAGTATCACAATGGTTTTTTCCAGTCTGCTGTTTGTATTCTTATTTCTTCCATTAAATCTGATCTTTTATCATTTTGCAAAACCGAAAAACAAGAACATGGTACAGCTGGTGTTTTCGCTGATCTTCTACTCCTGGGGCGGACCGCGTTATCTGCTGCTCCTGTTGGGAGACACGTTCCTCAGCTGGTTTTTTGCGCTTCAGATCGAGCGCAGTGAAGGCAGCGCCCGGAAGGGCTGGCTGATCGGCGAGTGTGTGAGCATACTGGGGATCCTGGGCATTTTCAAATACACCGGCTTCTTCCTGTCCAACCTCCAGGCTCTGACCGGTTTCCCGGAAAATATCCCGCAGATCGTGCTGCCGATCGGTATTTCATTTTATACCTTCCAGCTGCTTTCCTATGTGATCGACGTATATCGGGAAGAGGTGGAAGCCCAGCCGAAGTTCTGGAAGCTTCTTCTTTATTCCAGTCTGTTCCATCAGTGTATCGCCGGACCCATCGTCCGGTATGAAACCGTCGCGAACGAGATCGATCACCGTCATGTAACCCGTACCGATCTGTTCATGGGGATCCGGCGTTTCAGCATCGGCCTTGCCAAGAAGGCCATCCTGGCCAACTCCTGCGCTTCGGTGGCCGACACATTGCTGCCGGTCGGAACCGACGGGCTTGCCGGACAGTCCACCCTCGGCCTGTGGATGGGCGTTCTGTTTTACATGCTGCAGATCTATCTGGACTTTTCCGCGTATTCGGATATGGCCATCGGCATGGGCCGGATGGTGGGATTTCATTATCTCGAGAACTTCGATTACCCCTACATCGCCAATTCCGTCCAGGATTTCTGGCGCAGATGGCATATTTCCCTGAGTACCTTTTTCCGGGATTATGTCTACATTCCCCTTGGCGGCAGCCGCTGCTCATCCCTGAAGATCGTCCGCAACATGGCGGTGGTCTGGTTCCTGACCGGAATGTGGCACGGAGCCAGCTGGAATTACATCCTGTGGGGGCTCTATTACCTGGCGTTCCTGCTTCTGGAGCGTTTCGTGATCAAGGGAAGGATCCCTGCCGGACTCAATCACCTTTATGCCATGATCGTGGTTTACTTCGGCTGGGTCATTTTCAAATTTGAAAATATGGCGGACCTGGGGACGGTTCTTAAGGGAATGTTCGGCTTCGCCGGCGGCGGTTTCACCAGCATGGAAGTCTCCACCCTGTTTGCAGGGAATGTTTTCTTCCTGATCTTTGCGATCATCGCCGTGACTCCCTTCGGCAAATGGCTCCGCCGGTATGTTTTCGAACTGGGCAAGAAGAATCAGGCTGTCTTTACCGCAGCAAGCGTTGTGGAAGCCGTCACGCCGGCTGTCCTTCTGGTGCTTGCCGCGCTCTCTCTGATCGGAGACAGCTATAATCCGTTCCTGTACTTCCAGTTTTAAGGTGAGGTGCACAGACAATGAAGAAACTCAGATTCAGCAAAAAACAGAAAAAGCAGCTGCGGCAGCTGCGGTCCTGGGGCATTGTTCTTTTTATCTTTACGATGCTGCTGGGGTTTGTGGTAGGGCTTATGTTCTTTGTACGTCCTGACCGGTCCGTATCGGAGAAGCGTCTGCTGACGGAATTCCCGGAATTCACGATCTCCTCCTTTCTGGACGGCAGCTTCTTCTCCCAGGTTTCCCTGTGGTTTTCGGACACCTATCCAGGGCGGGATACACTGATCGCAGCGGATCAGGGCCTGAAGAGCGTGTACGGCATCAAGACCTCCACCATGATGATGGGCGGCGGCACCGGTGATGACATCCCCATTGTGGAGGAAGAGGCCGACGCCGATGATACCCTTACCGCTTCCGCGGATGCGGAGACAGGCGACGGCGAAGATCCCGAAACGGGCACAGAGGAGACCGCAGCGGAAACCGAGGCAACTCCGACTCCCCAGCCCAAGGTGGAAATCGATCCGCCGGATGCAGAAGCCATGCAGGCTGCCATCCAGAGCCAGATCCAGCAGGGCCTCTATGTCAAGGACGGAGCCGCTTACAGTGTTTACTACTTTAACCAGAATGCCTGCAAAATCTACACCGATGCTTTGAACAACGCCGCGCAGAAGCTCTCCGGCCAAGCAAATGTGTACTCCATCCTGGTTCCCAACCAGTCCGGAGCCATGCTTCCCGAGGACGAGCTGAAGAGCCTGGGCGGTTCGGACCAGACGCAGGCGATCCAGTACTATTACAGTCTTCTGGACAATGTGACCGGTATCAAGACCATCGAAACACTGCGGGAGCATAACGATGAATATCTGTACTTCCGCACGGACCATCACTGGACCCAGCTGGGTGCCTACTATGTATACCGGAATTTCTGTGAAGCCAAGGGCTGGACGCCTCACGAGCTGGAGGATTTCGAAACCATGGTGTTTACACCGTTCCTGGGCACCTTCTATGCCGAACTGCAGAACGCCGAGATGGCCGCGAATCCCGACACGGTGACCGCCTATGTTCCCAACGGGACGAACGACATGACCTTCTGGGACACCAACGGTCAGGAGATCAAGTGGCACGTCATCGAAGACGTAAGCACCTGGAACAACAGCTCCGGCTACTACTGCTATATCGGCGGCGACAAACCGATGAGCATCATTGAAAACCCGAATATCACGGACGGCTCCTCCTGTCTGGTGCTGAAGGAATCCTACGGAAACTGTTTCGTACCCTTCCTGGTCGATCATTATCAGACGATCTACATCGTAGACTTCCGTTACGCCAACGTCAACGTGGTCAACTATGTGCAGGAAAAAGGCATCAAGGATCTGATCGTCATGAACAATATCACCATCGCGGCAGGCGAACAGGTGGCCTCCACCATCGCCGGGCTGCTGTAAGCAAGACAGAAAAAGCGGACGGTTCTGTTGCAGAACTGTCCGCTTTTTGCATGTTTCACTATTACATTTTTGCTTCATATTACATTTGAAGCTGGAATTTTACAGTTGAAGTTGGAAATGACATTACATCGATTTTCTTTCGGCGATCTCTGCCATCTTCGCCTCGTTCAGGCGGGTGTCGCCATGCACCCGGCTGTAGGAGAGATATCCGTTCATACGGTCGATCTTGGTCAGGTTCCGGGAACCACAGACCGGACATACATCCATCTCCAGCTCCTCGTGACCACAGTCGTCACAGTAGGCCAGGGAAAGATTGACTCCTTCATAGTAACCAAATTTCATGGCGCGCCGGATCAGGACCCGGACCGCTTCGATATTGTAGCTGATGGGATAGCGGACATACTGGATCTTACCGCCGTTGCAAAGCTCCCAGAACCGTCCCTCCAGATCCTGTTTCTCGATGGGCGTCACGTCCTCTGTCACATGGCAGTGAAAGCTGTTGCTCACATAAGGACGGTCCGAAACCCCCTCGATGATGCCGTACATCTTGCGGAACTGCTCGACCTGCAGACCGCAGAGACTCTCCGCCGGTGTGCCGTAGATCGCATAAAGCCAGCCGTCCTCCTTCTTGAACTGAGCCACCTTATCGTTGATGTACTTCAGGACCTCCAGGGCAAACTGTCCGTCCTCGGCGATGGATTTGCCGTTGTACAGCTCCTGCAGCTCGTTCAGGGCCGTAATGCCGAAGGAAGAGGTCATCGGCTTCAGGATCTTGCCGATCTTTTCCTGGGGATCCAGATGCCCGCCGTAAAAGCCTCCTTCACAGTAGGCCAGCGGATTGGTGGACGCCCGCATCTGTCCCAGATACTCGTAGGTACGCTTATGCAGATTGCGGATCATCTCCAGATAGAAATCCAGCACCTCGTAGAAATCGCGGCTTTCGGAACGGGCCTTGGCCAGGATCATGGGCAGATGCAGGCTTACGGCTCCCACATTGAACCGGCCCACAAAAACCGGAACGTCGTTCTCGTCCGCCGGCTCCATGCCGCCCCTTTCGTACCATGGGCTCAGGAACGCGCGGCAGCCCATGGGGCTGATGACCTTTCCGTATTTCTTGTACATGCTGGCGATATATCCATCTCCCGTAAGAGAGAGCCAGTCCGGGTACATCGTCTTGGCGGAACACTGGACGCCGGCTTCAAACACGTCCTCGCACTCGCCGCCCTTGCCGTGAAGCTTTTCATCATACAGGAAAACGATCTTCGGGAACAGGACCGGTTTCTTGTGTCCTGCTTTTCCCTGTCCTCCTTTATGCACCTCGAGCAGAGAGATATTGCACATCTTCGCAAACCTGGAAGTCCCCAGGCCTATGGTCACCGTCACAAAGGGATAATCGCCGCGAGAGGATCCCACGGTATTCAGCTTATACTCAATCCCCTGCCAGCCCTGGTCAAAATCGCGGCGCACCTTGTCGAGGGCATACTCCACCGCCCGCTCTTCCCGGCCATTCCAGCTCTCGTCCGAATACTTCATGAATTCGCGGATATACTTGTCATAGCTCTTTTTCGCATAGGGTGCCAGGATCTTGTCCACCTCCGGCACGGTAAATCCGCCGTACTGCTGGGCTGCCGTGCTCAGGATGATATCCCCCATGACATCGAAGGCCGTATCCAGCGTTTTCGGCTCATTGTACCAGACATTGCCCATCTCAAAGCCGCCCTTCAGGACGTTTTCCACGTCAA
>CAMOUV010000068.1 GCA_946626695.1 uncultured Blautia sp. | reverse complement strand
AAAAAAGGAAGCCTTGCGACAGGCTTCCTTTTTTATTCTCAGACGGAGGAGAACCTCCGCGTTTTTATTTCTCTGCGATAAACTGCAGCACCTCGTCCTTCTTCGGCATGACGCGCAGCGCGCCCTTCCGGGTGGTGATCAGCGAAGCGGCCGCATTGGCGAAGGTGAGCATCTCTTCCAGATTTTCTTTTGTCAGATCCGTCAGGCCGTGCTCCAGCACATAGTTCAGGATGCAGGCACAGAAGGTATCGCCCGCGCCGGTGGTCTCGATGGTGTGCTCCTGCAGGAAGGGAGCGGCCTCGGCTTTGATATCCTTATAGTAAGCCCGGCTTCCGTCCTTGCCCATGGTGATCAGGATCAGCGGAATATTGTATTTCTCCTTCAGGAGGCGTGCGCCTTCGTCATAGTCGGTGGTGTTGAACAGGAATTCCACCTCGTTGTCCGAGATCTTCAGCACGTCGCAGTGAGCCAGGCCGTACTCGATCTCCCGGCGGGCATCCTCCAGGGTCTTCCAGAGAGGCGGCCGGAGATTGGGGTCAAAGGTGATGATGCAGCCGGCTTCCCGGGCCACATCGATGGCATAACGGGTGGCTTCCCGTACTCCTTCATGGGTGGAGGAGAGGGTCCCGTAATGGAAAAGGCGGGAAGAACGGATCAGATCCGCCTGTACTTCGTCTTTGGTCAACATCATGTCGGCGCCTGGATTGCGGTAGAAGGAAAAATCCCGGTCCCCGTCCGGATAGGTATGCACAAAGGCCAGGGTGGTGTTGACCTCCGGATCCGTCACCAGATTGCGGGTGTCGATCCCCACCTCTTCCACGGCTTCGCGAAGCTGCCGGCCGAACATGTCATCGCCGACCTTCCCGATGTAGGCGGTTTTTTTGCCCAGATTTCCCAGCATGGAAAGAACGTTGCACACGGCTCCGCCCGGGTTGGCCTCCATGACCGGATTGCCCTGGGGGCTGGTTCCGTTTTCCGTAAAATCGATCAGCAGCTCACCCAGAGCCACCGCGTCAAAAAGTTTGTTTTCCATAGGAGCCTCCTTAATCGGTTGATAATTAAACATAGAAATAGCAGGATTCTTTCCTTAAATGTATCGTACTATCGTTATTTTGTCAAACAATTCCTTTTCTTTTCGAAAAAAAGATGGTAAAATGATACAAAGAGAAAATCAGGACAAGGGAGGAATCACATTGAGCGTGAAAGCGTATGATTATATGGACTGGCCCCGGATCGAGGCCGTAACCTACGGTGAAGAAGCATCTCCCAGAGATGTGATGGGCCCCCGGATTACCAGGGATGGTGTACTTTTGCAGGGATTTTTCCCGGATGCCCTGAAGGCGGAGGTTATTGCGGAAGGCAAAACCTACGAGATGGAAAAGGAAGATGAGGCAGGATACTTTGCGGCTCTTCTTCCGGACCGGAGAATTCCCAAATATCAGTTTCATGTAACCTGGGAAGAGGAGGAGAAAACCTTCGCGGATCCCTATGCCTTTTCCAGCCGGATCACGGAGGAAGAGGAGAAGGCCTTCTGTGCAGGCGTCTATTATGAAGCCTGGCAGAAGCTGGGAGCCCATCCGATGGTGATCGACGGGGTGGACGGAACGTATTTTGCCGTCTGGGCGCCCAATGCCGAACGGGTCAGCCTGGTGGGGGATTTTGACCGTTGGGATGGACGGTTCCTGCCCATGCACCGGTCGCCCATGTCCGGGATTTTCGAGCTGTTTGTGCCCGGGATCGCGCCGGGTACCCTGTATAAATACGAGATCCGTGTGAAGGGCGGCGCCCTGCAGCTGAAAGCGGATCCCTACGCCTTTATGGCGGAAGAGCCCCAGGGAGATGCCTCCGTCGTGGCCGATCTGGGCGGGTTTACGTGGACGGATGCGGAGTGGCTCAAAGAGAGGGCCCGCTTTGCGGATCATCGTCAGCCGACGGCAATCTACGAAACAACCCTCACGGAATGGAAAAACGGCGAGGAGCTTACGGCCTTCCTGAAGGAAACCGGCTACACCCATGTGGAGCTGCATCCGGTGATGGAGTATCTGGATGAAGTCACGGACGGTTATTCCACGACCTCCTATTTTGCCGTCACAAGACGCTTCGGCGAATCGGCGGATTTCCAGCGCTTTGTGGATACGCTTCATAAAGAGAAGATCGGTGTGATCCTGGACTGGACGCCGGCCCAGTTCCCCCGGAACGAAGCCGGACTGGCCCTTTTTGACGGGACTCCGCTCTACGAGATCCCGGATCCGGCCTTCAATGTGCATCCCATGTGGAACACCATGCTGTATAACTACGGCAGCCCCATGGTCGTGGATTTCCTTCTCTCCAACGCCTGCTTCTGGTGCGAGGTGTATCATGCCGACGGTCTGCGTCTGGATGATGTGGACGCCATGCTGTATCTGGACTACGGCAGAAAGCCGATGGAAGCCAGGACCAACCTCTACGGCACCAACGAGAACCTGGAAGCCGTGGAGTTCCTGAAACATCTGAACTCCATCCTGCATAAGAGAAATCCGGGCATCCTTGTGATCGCCCAGGAGGACGGCCTGTGGCCCCAGCTCACCGGAGATGTGGAAGAGGACCACATCGGTTTTGATTATAAATGGAGCGGCGGCTGGACCTCCGATCTGCTGCAGTATCTCTCCGTGGATCCGGTCTTCCGGAAGAATTACCACGATGAGCTGACGCTTTCCATGCTGTATGCCTACAGCGAAAAATACATCCTGACCCTCGGATACCGGGATACCGACGGCCTGGCCGCCTTCCGCGACCGCCTCTGGGGCGATGCCTCCCAGAAAGCGGCGCAGATCCGGGAAGCCTACGCGTATATGTATGTTCACCCGGGCTGTAAGATGACCGCGGCGGAACCGTCCATGCCGGAGGGACTGAAAACCATGATCAGCGATCTGAATGCGCTGTACAGGAGTCATCCAGCCCTGTATAAGATGGACATTGATTACGACGGCTTCGACTGGATCCAGCTGATGGCCTACGAAGAAAACGTCCTGGCCTTCACCCGCAATACGGAAAAACCGGAGGAAACCCTCCTGGTGGTGTGCAACTTTGCGGCCGTGCCCTACTCCAGCTATCAGGTCGGCGTTCCCTTCAGCGGAAAATACAAAGAGATTTTCAACACCGACAGAGCAGCCTACGGCGGCGAAAACCGGATCAATCCCCGGGCAAAAGCCGCCTCCCTGTCCGAATGCGATGAACGGGCTTATTCCATCAAGCTGCGGCTGCCGGCTCTGGGAATCACGATCCTGTCCTGTACGCCCGAAGAGACGGACAAGAAAACCGTGCGCAGACCCGCAGTCAAACGCGCCAGAAAAGAAAAATAAAAAAACTATCGACAACCGCCGGAACTTCGTGTATATTGTATTTTGATACTTTTCAGAAACTGCACGGAGTACGGCGGATGAACGATACCAGAAAGCATTTTGAGGATATGGCCGAACACAGAAGCGCTGCGCATGCAGCCGCGTTTCTGCAGCGTCTCGGGATGGATTCCCACGGTGAATTCATCTGCACGGGTGTTCGTTCCGACTGGATGGAACAGGATGGGCCTGCCGTACCCCTGGCCTTTTTTTCTGATGCCCTCGGGCGTCCAATCATAACGAAATATATAAATACGGACTTTATTGCAGACAAGGCGGGATTCTCTGTTTTGGAAAGTAAGACAGAGCTCACCCGGGAACTGCAGGGGTCCGTATTTCTTTTGCGCAAAAACATGTCAAAGAGGTTCTGACAATGAATGAAATATCACTGGAGCTGCGGGATATCCGCAAGAGCTTTTTTAAGGACGAGGAGGTCCTGAAGGGAATCAGCCTGACCATCCGCCAGGGAGAATTCCTGACCCTGCTGGGGCCTTCGGGCTGCGGCAAGACCACGACGCTGCGGATCATCGCCGGTCTGGAGCTGCCGGATTCCGGTCATGTTTTCCTGGACGGGGAGGATGTGACCGAATGGGAACCGGAAAAAAGAAATGTCAATACGGTCTTTCAGAGCTACGCTCTTTTCCCCCATATGACGGTGGGAGAGAACATCGGGTACGGACTGCGGCTCCGCCATGTTCCCAAAAAGGAGATCCGGGAACGGGTGGCGGAGATGCTGGATATGGTTCAGCTTCCCGGGTTTGAAAAGAGAAAGCCCACCCAGCTTTCCGGCGGGCAGAGACAGAGAGTGGCCATCGCCCGTTCGCTCATCAACCAGCCCCGGGTCCTTCTGCTGGATGAACCCCTGGGAGCCCTGGATCTGCAGCTGCGGCGGGCCATGCAGGTGGAGCTGAAAAACCTGCAGAAGAAGCTGGGGATCACCTTCGTGTACATCACCCATGATCAGGAGGAGGCTGCCAACATGTCCGACCGGATCGGCATCATGGATCACGGACAGATCGTGCAGCTGGGACGTCCTTCAGAGGTAAATCTGGATATCCCGGTTCCCTCGGAGGACAGCCATGCGTAGGCCGAAAAACGGCGGAGTCTGGATGATCCTGCCGTTGTATCTCTTTACCATCGTGTTCGTGGCCGGCCCCTTGCTGTATGTGCTGGCTCTTTCCTTTGCAAAAGCCAACGACGGGTACGGGGTAACCTGGGCCTTCAATCTGGAAAACTATAAACGGATCCTGGATCCGGTGTATCAGAATACCTTTAAGCAGTCCTTCCAGCTGGCGCTGACCAGCACGGTGCTGAACTGCCTGATCGGGTATCCCTTCGGTTATTTTATGGCCCGGCTGCCCGAAAAGAAGAAGAAGCACGCCATGATCGGTCTGATGCTTCCCTTCTGGGTCAACTCCCTGATCCGTCTGTACGGCTGGATCATCATTCTCCAGAAGAAGGGCCTTCTGAATCACCTGCTGAAGAGCCTGCATCTGATCGACAAGCCGCTGAAGATCCTCTACAGCTATCCGGCGGTGGTGATCGGCATGCTGTATGTGCTGTTCCCCTTCATGGCTCTTTCGGTCTATTCCAGTGCCGAAAAGCTGGACTGGAGCCTGGTCGAGGCCGCCCGGGATCTGGGGGCTTCCAAAACAAAAGCCTTCTGGACCGTCACCTTCCGCCTGACCCTGCCGGGGCTGCTTTCCGGCGTGATCCTGACCTTTATTCCATCCATGGGACTCTTTTTCATCGCGGATATCCTGGGAGGAAACAAGATCGTCCTGGTGGGAAGCCTGATCCAGGAGCAGATGACCCGGGGAAGCAACTGGCCGTTCGCCGCTGCGCTGGCGGTGGTTCTGCTGATCCTGACGACCCTGATGATCATGCTGTACCGTAAGATCACCAACGCGAAACAGCTGGAAGGAGTGGGATGGGAATGAGCCGTGTCAAGAAAAATTCAAAATTTGCTTCGGTCTATATGGGGATCCTGTTCTTCCTCATGTACCTGCCCATCGGTGTGGTGATCGTGTTTTCCTTTAACGAATCCAAGCTGCCGGTGGCCTTTACCGGCTTTTCGACGGTCTGGTATGAAAAACTCTTCAACAACCATGCCATGATGGAAGCCCTCCGGAACAGCCTGATCCTGGGCGCACTGAGCACCTTTATTTCGGCGGTGATCGGTACGCTGGGGGCCGTGGGGCTCTCCAAGATCCGCTGGAGATCGAAAGGAGCGATGGAGTATATCTCGATCCTTCCCCTCATGATCCCGGAGATCATCCTGGGCATGGTGCTGATGGCCTTTTTCTATATGATGGGGCTTCCCTTCGGCATGCTGACCCTGCTGATCGGACATACCATCTTCTGCGTGCCTTACATTCTGATGGAAGTGAAAGCGCGCCTCGCCGGAATGGATCCGGCCCTGGAAGAGGCGGCCCGGGATCTGGGAGCGACTCCCTTTCGGGCGTTCCTGGATATCACCCTGCCGCTGTGCATGCCGGCGGTGCTTTCGGGCTCCCTTCTGGCCTTTGCCATGTCCATGGATGACGTGGTGATCAGTATCTTTATCAACGGTCCAAAGGTTTCAACCCTGCCGATCAAGGTCTATACCCAGATCAAGACCGGCGTTACCCCGGAGATCAACGCCCTGTGCACGATCATGCTGGCGGTCACGCTTCTGATCCTGGGGCTGTATTCCCTCGTTAAACGGATCAATCAAGGAGAAAAGACGGATGAAAAACAAGCTCATTGAACTGAAAGACCTGACCAAGAATTTCGATGACCAGCAGGTACTCCGCGGCATCAATCTGGACATTTATGAGAACGAGTTCCTGACCCTTCTGGGACCCAGCGGCTGCGGCAAGACCACAACCCTGCGGATCATCGCCGGGTTTGACGAACCCTCCAGCGGCCAGGTTCTGTTTAACGGGATCGAGATCTCCAAGGTACCGCCCTACAAAAGAGAGATCAACACGGTATTCCAGAAATACGCCCTGTTTCCCTACCTGAATGTGGCGGACAACATCGCCTTCGGCCTGAATCTGAAAAAGATGGACAAATCCGTCATCGCCCAGAAGGTGAGCCGGATGCTGAAGATGGTGGGTCTGGAAGGCTTTGAAAAAAGAGATGTGACGCTGCTCTCCGGCGGACAGCAGCAGCGCGTCGCCATCGCCCGGGCTTTGGTCAACGAGCCGAAGGTCCTTCTTCTGGATGAGCCTCTGGGCGCTCTGGATGCCAAGATCCGCAAGCAGATGCAGACCGAGCTGAAAAAGATCCAGCGGGAGGTGGGCATCACCTTCATCTATGTCACCCACGATCAGGAGGAAGCCCTCTCCATGTCGGACGCGGTGGTGGTCATGAACAACGGAGAGATCCAGCAGATCGGATCACCCACGGATATCTACAACGAGCCCGAAAACCGCTTTGTGGCCGACTTCATCGGTGAATCCAACATCATCGAAGGTCATATGATCAAGGACTTCCTGGTGGAATTTGACGGCTACACCTTTGAGTGCGTGGACAAGGGCTTCCCCGAGAACGAGGAGATCGAGGTGGTCCTGCGTCCGGAGGATCTGGATATCGTGGAGCCCGACAAGGCGCAGATCACCGGAGTGGTCAAAAACGTTACCTTTAAAGGGGTTCACTATGAGATCATAGTGGAGACCGAAAGCCGCACCTACATGGTGCATACCACGGATTATGCGGAGGTGGGCAGAAAGGTCGGTCTGTCTTTCGGACCGGAGGATATCCATGTCATGTGGAAGATGGGAGCGTACTGATGAAGCAATTTAAACGTCTCACGACACCCTATATGCTGTGGGCGGCAGCGATGATCGTGGTTCCCCTGATCATGATCGTGCTGTATACCTTTACGGAAGAAGGCAACTCGGTTCTGACCTTCTCCTTTACCCTGGATAATTTTACGCGCTTTGCCGAAGGCACCTATGTGAATGTGATCTTAAAATCCTTCCGTCTGGGCCTTCTGACGACAGGACTGTGCCTGCTCCTGGGGTATCCCATGGCCTTTTTCATCTCCCGTTTTTCGGAGAAGACTCAGGCCCTTTTGATCCTGCTGGTGACGATCCCGGAATGGATCAACATGCTGCTGAGAACCTATGCATGGATGAACCTGCTGTCCGACAACGGCATCATCAACCAGCTGCTGGGCCTTCTGGGCATCGATCCCGTGACCATGATGTACACGGATTTCTCGGTGGTGGTCGGCCTGGTCTGCAACTTCATGCCCTTTATGATCATCCCGATCCATACATCCCTCAGCAAGATGGACAAGTCGCTGATCGAAGCGGCCTACGACCTGGGCGCCAACAAGATCCAGACCTTCCGGAAGGTGATCTGGAAGCTGTCCATCCCCGGCGTGCTGAACGGGATCATGATGGTGTTCCTGCTTTCGGTCTCCACCTTTGTCATCCCCAAGCTGCTGGGCGGCGGTCAGTACATGCTGATCGGTAACCTGATCGAGACTCAGTTCATTTCGGTGGGAGACTGGAACTTCGGCAGTGCCATCTCCATGATCCTGGCAGTGATCATCCTGGTCTTCATGCGCCTCATGAAGAAGATGGATCCCCAGGAAGACTAGGAGGTGCAGATGAAGAAAAAAAGCTTTTTTACCCGGTTTTATGTGGTGATCTGCCTGGCGTTTTTCTATCTGCCCATCCTGGTCACCATGATCTTTTCCTTTAACTCGTCCAAATCGCTGACGAATTTTACAGGCTTTTCTCTCCGCTGGTACGAAGAACTGCTGAACAATGTGGAGGTATACAAGGCGGTCTATGTTTCCCTCTCCATCGCCATCCTGGCGACGGTCATCTCCACGGTGCTGGGAACCATCACGGCCATCGGCCTGTCCCGGAGCCGCAAAGTGGTCCGGGAGCTGCTTTTGAATGTCAACAATTTTCCGATCCTGAATCCGGAGATCGTGACGGCCATCGGTCTGATGCTGCTGTTTTCCTCCATCGGAATGCGGAAAGGCTATACGACCATGCTCCTGGCGCATATCGCCTTCTGTACGCCCTACGTGATCACCAGCGTGTACCCGAAGGTGAGAAGTCTCGACCCGAACCTGGCCAATGCGGCCATGGATCTGGGTGCGACGCCCTATCAGGCCCTGACCAAGGTGATCCTGCCCATGATCAAAGAAGGCGTCTTTGCCGGAGCGCTTCTGGCCTTCACCATGTCCTTCGATGATTTTGTGATCTCGTACTTTGTGTCCGGTAACGGCGTGAAGAATATTTCCATCGTGGTCTACAACATGACCAAACGGATCAACCCCACCATCAACGCCCTTTCGACCATCGTGATCGTGGTGATCATCCTGGTCCTTCTGGCGGCGAATATCGTGCCCCATCTGAGGAAGAAAAGCCTGAACAGGAACCACCGCCGGAATACGGTCATCGCGGTCGTTCTGGTGGCAGCTCTCTGCACCCTGATGATCCGCATGGGCATCACGGCCAACGGGAAACATGTCCTGAAGGTCTACAATGCGGGAGAGTACATGGATCTGAGTCTGCTGGAACAGTTCGAGGAGGAATACAACTGTACGGTAGTTTATGAAACCTTCGAATCCAACGAGATGATGTATACCAAACTGGCCGCAGGCGAGACCTACGATGTGCTGATCCCCTCCGATTACATGATCGAACGTCTGATCAAGGAAGACTACCTCCAGTATCTGGACTGGGATCTGATTCCCAACAAAAAGAACCTGATGGAGGATGTGGTGAACAAACGCTACGATCCCGGCAACCGCTATTCGTGTCCGTATTTCTGGGGCACGGTCGGTATTCTATATGACACCACCGTGGTGGATCCGGAGGATCTGGACGACGGCTGGGAGCTTCTTCGCAATCCGAAATACAACGGGGACCTGTACATGTACGATTCCGAGAGGGACTCCTTCATGATCGCCCTGAAGGCTCTGGGCTATTCCATGAACACCACGGATTTCGACGAGATCGACGCCGCCTACGAATGGCTGATCGAACAGCGGGATACCATGGCGCCGATCTATGCCGGCGACGATGTCATCGACAACATGATCTCCGGAAACAAAGCCCTGGCCGTGGTTTACTCGGGAGATGCTTCGTATATCATCAGCGAAAACGAGGACCTGGACTATCTGACTCCGTCCCAGGGAACCAACGTCTGGTACGATGCCATGGTCATCACCCGGGACTGCAGCGAGACCGATCTGGCCCATGCCTTCATCAATTTTATGATCAGTGAAGAAAGTGCTCTTTCCAACACGGCCGAAGTAGGGTATACTCCTACTGTAAGCAGTGCTTTTGAAGAGATGAAGGAAAGCGATTACGCCGGAATCTCTTCCTATGTACCGCAGATTGAAAATCCGAAGAACGAAATCTTCGGTTATCAGGAACCCAAAGTCAAACAGCGTTATGCCGAGCTTTGGACGAAAGTAAAGGCACAATAAAAGAAAGGAGACCCCGACAATGAAAGCCAGAAAATTACTCGCAGGAACGATCACCATCGCAGCTGTCCTTGCCATGATGCCCGCCCAGGCTGTCCTGGCGGAAAACAACGAACTGGTCCTGTATACCTGGGAAGGCATGTTCCCCCAGGAAGTGCTGGACGGTTTCACCGAGGAAACCGGGATCGAAGTGATCTATTCCAATTTTGATACCGACGAGACCATGCTGGAGAAGCTGGCCATGGCAAAGGGCGGCGATTACGACATTGTCCTGGCGGATGACTATATCATCGAACAGGCTGTAAACGAAGGCCTGGTCATGGAACTGGACAAGAGCCAGATCCCGAATTTTGAAGGGATCAATCCCCTGTATCAGGGACAGTTCTACGATCCCGATGACAAATATACCGTACCCTATGGCGCCGGCATCCCGCTGATCGTCTACAATCCCGAGGATGTGGACTTCGAGATCAAAGGCTACAACGATCTCTGGGATGAATCCCTGGAGGATTCCGTGGCCCTCACCGCCAACTACCGCGTGATCTGCGGCATCACCCAGCTGGCCATGGGACGCACCCTCAATGAGGACGACCCTGCCATTATCGCCGAGACCGGTGAAAAGCTGAAAGAGCTGGCTCCCAATGTCCGCCTTATCCAGGACGACAACACCCAGGATGCCCTGCTGAACGGCGAAGCCTCCGCTGCCTTCCTTTACACCTCTCAGGTGACTGCAGTCATGCAGGAGGATCCGGACCTTAAGGTAGTCTATCCGGAAGAAGGTCTGGGCTTCGGCATCATGGCCATGTTCATCCCCAGCCAGGCACCCAACGCGGCGGCAGCTCATCAGTTCATTGATTACATCCTGCGCCCGGAAATCTCCGCACAGTGCTTCGACTTTATCGGATATTACTGCACGACAAAAGCGGCCGACGATCTGGTCAACCCGGATCTGGTGGTTCCGGACAGCGTCACCAGCGGCGAGATCATCCGCAATGTGAGCGCGGAAGCCGAAGAAGCCTACAGCAAAGCCTGGACTGAGTTCAAGGATGCCTGCGACTGATTCAGACTCCCTGCACGAAGGTTCCTTACACCGGACATTCTTCGTGATTGATTAGAGTGAGTTCTTTATAACGGACGCCCCCCGTCCGGCAGAATATGTTTTGCATGTTCGTCCCTTTCCTGACTGTCCAACCTTGTATGTTCGTGCCTGTACGACATAAATGTCGTCCATTCACGTACATACAAGGTCAGCCAGTCCGTCAAGAAGCCGTACATCAGCAAGAACATATTCTGCCGGCCGGGGGGCTGTTTATATCAGATGGGACAGATGTATTGCTTACAATAGAAGTGATATCAGCCTGCGATTATCAATGCAATCACATCAACCTCCATTATTATTTTATGTCAGAGTGCTGCATCATCTTTATAATAACCTCTTAAAACAATCATCTTTATAAAAAAACGCTTAAAATAATCTTCTTGCCAAATATCCGCTTGACATACCCAGCCGTCTGACAATACAATATGTTCTTGCAGATGTACGGCTTCTCGACGGACTGGCTGACTTCTGGTGTACGCAGATGGACGACACTGGTGTCGTACAGATGCGAACAACAGAAGTTGGACAGT
>CAMOUV010000067.1 GCA_946626695.1 uncultured Blautia sp. | reverse complement strand
TCGTCAAAGTTCGGCTGAAAATCCACGGTGTCCTTGTTGATATCCGCAAGCATCTCCATGGAAATCTTGCTGAGTCTTGCTTCGGTATAACGCATGGCGGCGGCACCGTCGCCGTCCACCGAACCGAAATTCCCGTGCCCGTCCACCAGCGGATAGCGGAAGGACCAGTCCTGGGCCATATTGACCAGCGCTCCGTAAATAGAGCTGTCTCCGTGGGGATGATATTTACCCATCGTATCGCCGACGATACGGGCACACTTTCTGTGAGGCTTGTCCGGTCCGTTGTTCAGCTCGATCATGGAATACAGAACCCGTCTCTGAACCGGCTTCAGTCCGTCCCGTACATCCGGAAGCGCACGGGACGCGATCACGCTCATGGCATAGTCGATATACGACTCTTTCATCGTCTTTTCGAGGTCTACGTCATGGACTTTGTCAAAAATATTGTCTTCCATTTGGAATTCTCCCTGTTAAATGTCTAAGTTCTTCACAAACCGCGCATTTTCTTCGATGAATTCACGGCGGGGTTCAACCTTGTCCCCCATAAGGGTGGTAAAGGTCAGATCGATCTCCGAGGCCGCTTCCTCGTCCATCGTCACCCGCAGCAGGATTCTTCTCTCGGGATCCATGGTGGTCTCCCACAGCTGATCGGCATCCATCTCTCCAAGACCCTTGTACCGCTGAATCTTGTTATTGTTGTCCCGGCCGATCTCTGTCAGAATACGGTTCAGTTCATCGTCATCATAGGCATACCAGACCTTCCGGTTCTTTTCGATCTTGTACAGCGGAGGCTGGGCCAGATACACATATCCCTGCTTGATCAGCTCCGGCATGAACCGGTACAGGAAGGTCAGCATCAGCGTGGCGATATGGGCTCCGTCCACATCCGCATCGGTCATGATGATGATCTTGTGGTAACGAAGCTTTGAGATGTCAAAATCATCGTGGATGCCTGTGCCGAAGGCCGTGATCATGGCCTTTATCTCGGCATTGCCGTAAATTCTGTCAAGACGGGCCTTTTCCACGTTCAGGATCTTTCCGCGCAGCGGCAGGATCGCCTGGGTGGCGCGGTTGCGGGCACTCTTGGCGGAACCGCCTGCCGAATCTCCCTCCACGATATAGATCTCACAGTTTTTGGGATCCTTGTCGGTACAGTCCGCCAGCTTTCCGGGCAGAGCCATGCCGTCCAGAGCGGATTTTCTCCGGGTCAGCTCCCGGGCTTTCCGGGCCGCCTCGCGGGCACGCTGAGCCAGCACCGATTTTTCCACGATCGCCTTGGCTACGCTCGGATTCTTTTCCAGGTAGATTTCCAGCTTCTGGCTCACCACATTGTCCACCGCCGTACGGGCTTCACTGTTTCCCAGCTTGATCTTGGTCTGGGATTCGAACTGCGGATCCTCGATCTTGACACTGATGATCGCCGTCAGGCCTTCCCGGATATCTTCGCCGCTCAGATTCGGCTCGCTGTCGCGCAGCAGCTTGTTCTTCCGCGCGTAATCGTTAAAGGTCTTGGTGATGGCGTTCCGGAAACCGACCATATGGGTCCCGCCCTCGGTGGTATTGATATTGTTTACAAAGCCATAGCAGTTTTCGGTATACGAATCATTGTGCTGCATGGCCACTTCGACGGCCACGCCGTCCTTTTCTCCCTCGCAGAAAATAATCTCCGGGTACAGAGGCTCCTTGCTCTTGTTCAGATACTGTACAAATTCGACGATGCCGCCCTCATAGCAGAAGCTTCTTTCCTGCTCGCGGTCCTGCCGCTCATCCCTCAGATGAATGTGGAGACCCTTTGTCAGAAAGGCCATCTCCCGCAGTCTCTGCTTCAGCACATCGTAGTCGAAATTCATATCCTCAAAGACTTCGCTGTCCGCCAGAAAACGGACCATGGTCCCGGTCTTTTCCGGCTCACAGGTATCGATGACCTTGAGCTTGTAAACCGTCTTTCCTCTCTCATACCGCTGGCGGTATACCTTTCCTTCGTGATAGATGGTGACTTCAAGCCACTCCGAAAGGGCATTGACCACCGAGGCGCCTACTCCGTGCAGGCCGCCGGCGACCTTATATCCTCCGCCGCCGAATTTTCCGCCGGCGTGAAGGACCGTAAACACGACCTCCACCGCCGGAAGTCCGGCTTTATGATTGATCCCCACAGGGATTCCTCTTCCATTATCAATAACGGTGACCGAATTGTCGTTATGAAGGATCACCTGAATGTCTGTACAGACTCCCGCCAGCGCCTCGTCCACCGAATTATCCACGATCTCGTAAACCAGATGATGCAGTCCTTTGACGGAGGTGCTGCCGATATACATACCGGGTCTTTTCCGGACCGCTTCCAGACCTTCCAGGATCTGGATCTGATCCGCACCATATTCCAAACCTTCACTGCTCCTATTTTCTTCCATTTGGACTCTCCTGAATTCGTCTTTTTTCGGGCATAATATTACTACCTTATTATAACATATAAAGGTGAGTTTTCCCTAATAAAAAAAGCATCCGTGAAGATGCTTTTTTACGTCAATTTCAACAAATGCTGATAGATATCCCGCCGGGAGATCCCCCGGTCCTTCGCCGCAAGACGCATGGCCTCCTTCCGGGAATTTCCCTGCTTCTCATACATTTCCACATGTTCTTCCACCGGAATGTCATCCCAGGATCTCTGTTCCTCCTCCCGGATGGTTTCCCGGCTCTGTCCTTCCACCACCAGGACGCATTCTCCCAGCGGTTTCTGCTCCTGATAATAATCCAGAAGACTCTGAAGGGTGGAACGGAATACGGTCTCATGCCTTTTTGTCAGTTCCCGGAGCAGGACCGCCGGCCGGTCTCCCAGGGTCTCGCAGAGCTCCGAAAGCGTCCGCACAAGCCTGTGGGGCGCCTCATACAGAACGATGGTCCGGGTCTCGTTTTTCAGCTCCCCTAAGATCTCCGACCGCTCCTTTTTGTCCATGGGAAGAAAGGCTTCGAAGGCAAACCGCCGGGTGGGAAGTCCCGACATGGTCAGTGCGGTGATGCAGGCCGCGGGACCGGGCACGGAAGTCACTTCGATGCCGGCTTCATGACACATCCGCACCAGCTCCTCTCCGGGGTCGGAAATCCCCGGAGTCCCCGCATCGGTGATCAGGGCGATATTCTGTCCGGAAAGCATCTTCTCCACCAGGATTCTGCCTTTTTCGATCTTGTTGTATTCATGATAACTGGTCATCGGCGTATGGATCTCAAAATGATTCAGAAGATGAAGGCTGTTTCTCGTATCCTCCGCCGCGATCAGATCCGCCTCCTTCAACACACGCAGAACCCGCAGCGTGATGTCCTCCAGGTTGCCGATCGGTGTTGCACAAAGATACAGTCTGCCGCTCATAATCCCTCCGTTTTCTCCTTTTCATACATTCCCGTAGATTTCCAGGATCGATGATGTATAGACTCCCGGTTTTTCATAAACGATCAGAGGCCGCTCCACCGTAAGGCGGGAATTTCCGCCCTTCAGCGCCTCGATCAGCACCATGTTCGGTTCCCGGTCGATATACGGATAGACCAGCTGCATTCTCTTGGGCTCCAGACGGTATTTCTGCAGCACCGAAAAGATCTCGGCCAGACGAAAAGGCCTGTGTACCAGATACAGCCGTCCCCGGTCCTTTAAAACGCCTGCTGCCTGCTCCGCCACATCCTCCAGCGTACAGAGGATCTCATGACGGGCGATTGCTTTGGGAAGGGAAGGGTTGGTCAGGCCGTGCTGCCCGATCATATAGGGCGGATTGCTGGTCACCACATCAAAACGGCCCTGCCCGAAGATCTCCACCGATCGCTTCAGATCTCCCTGCAGGATCCGTATCTTTTCTTCAAGTCCGTTATAGCGTACACTCCTGTCCGCCATCTCCGCACACTCCGCCTGGATCTCCAGACCGGTAAAAGAGGCCCCTTCCGTCCTGGAAGAAAGAAGAACGGGAATAATTCCCGTTCCTGTTCCCAGATCCAGCGCATGCTCGCCCTTCTTCATTTTTACAAAGCCGGAAAGCAGCACCGCATCCATCCCAAAGCAGAATTTTCCGGGATCCTGAATGATATAATACCCGTTCTGCAGATCATCGATCCGTTCATTTTTTCGCAGAAGGCTCTTCCTCCGGATTTCGGGACTGTCCTTTTTTGTCTCCCCGTCTGCGGGAATCGTGTTTTCTGTCATTCTGCTTTCTGTTTTCTCCCTTTTCATCATTCTGTTTTCGGGATTCCTGCTTTTTTTCTTCCTGTTTCCGGGATTCTCCCTTTTTGTTCTCCTGACGGCGGGACTCGTTTTTCCCCTCGTAAGGCTTCTTCTCTTCCGCTTTTCGGTCCTGCGGCTTCTTTTCCTCCGGTTTCCGGTCCGCAGCTTCTTTTCCCTCCGGATCCTGGTTCTTCCCTTTCTTTTTACGGGAACGGAACTTCAGATCCTCCACGGAATAATCCTGGATTTCCTTTTCATCGTTCTCTTCGATCACCACCCGCACGGTCTGCCGGAGCACATTGACGCTGTGGACGGTACCGATAACACCGTCCGGAGTGGTCACCATGTCACCGATTCCCGGAAGGCGTTTATTCAGCTCCTCATAAGTGTCCTGTTCATTTTTCAGACAGCACATCAGTCTGCCGCACACGCCCGAGATCTTGGTCTGGTTAAGGGAAAGATTCTGCTCCTTTGCCATCTTGATGGACACCGGGGCAAATTCCGAAAGATAGGTGTGACAGCAGAGGCACCGGCCGCAGATGCCGATTCCTCCCAGGATCTTTGTCTCATCCCGGACGCCGATCTGCCGCAGCTCGATCCGGGTCTTGAAAATCGACGCCAGATCCTTCACCAGCTGCCGGAAATCGATCCGTCCGTCCGCGGTAAAATAAAACAGAACCTTGTTGTTATCGAAGGTATATTCTGCATCGATCAGCTTCATGTCCAGGTTATGCTCCCGGATCTTCTGCTGGCAAACCTTGTAGGCTTCTCTTTCCCGCTGCCGGTTTGCCTTTTCTCTCTCGTCATCTTCCCTGGTCGCCATCCGCAGGACTTCCTTCAGCGGGCGGACCACCTCATCTTCGGCGACCTCCTTCGGAGGCATCACGACCTTGCCGTATTCCATGCCGCGGGCAGTCTCCACGATCACATGATCGTACAGCCGGATTTCATAGTCTTTCGGGTCAAAATAATATACTTTTCCGACATTCCGGAATCGTACTCCAACTACTTTTGCCATTCAAATTACTCCATTTCATCTTTCCCGGAACGTCAGGAACAAAAGCTCCAGCGCCAGCTCCGGATTGACATTGGCACGAAGACGTACCTTTGTTTTTTCGATCGATTCCAGAATCTTTTCCAGATTCTCGTAGGACCTTTCCCGGGCCTGTTCCCGGATCGTCCCGATCTCCTGCTTAAATACCAGATGGTCTATTTCCTGGGTCGCTTTGAACATCAGCACATCGCGGAACCAGAACTGGAATATATCCAGATATTCTTCGATCCTTGCTTTGTCGGCGACGATCGTCCGGATCATCTCCGTCATCTCAAAGACTTCCATATTGCCGGAATAGGTAAGAAGCCGCAGCGCGTTCTGCGTCAGATCCGCAAATTCCTGGGAGGTGGCCACTTCTTTTGCCCGTCCGATACTCCCGTGGGCAAACGAGACATCGATCTCCGCGCGGTAATCCGGAACATGCAGGTGTTCCATCAGATACTGCTTGACCATGCTGTCATCCACGATCTTCAGATCCAGCCGCACGCAGCGGGAACGGATCGTGGGCAGAAGCCGGTCCGCATTGGTGGTCAGAAGCATGATCACCGCGTATTCCGGCGGCTCCTCGATGGTTTTCAGAAGGGCATTCTGCGCGGCCGGATTCATCAGCTCCGCTTCCGGGATGATATAGATCTTATACGGACTGCAGTAAGGGCGGACCGAAACATCATGGATCACCTGCTCACGCACCTCATCCACCGAGATCAGACCCGGTTTTTCGTGGGTGGTCATAATGATGTCCGGATGATTTTTCCCCATGGCTTTTTTGCAGGAATCACAGACCATGCACGGTCTTTCCTGCCGGCTTTCACATTGCAGGGCCGCGGCAAAGGTTGCTGCCAGCATTTTCTTGCCCGACCCGGTTTCTCCCGTGAAAATATACGAGTGCGATACCTTCCCGGTACGGATCGTATCCTTCAGATGACGGATAATCTCATCATGACCGATGATATCCTGAAAACCTACCACAAAATCACCCCTTTCTCCGTACTTGCCGGATCAACAGTTACTTTTATGGTAACACAGATCAGGCGGTTTGTCTATCGAAGGGATCGGATGTACAGAATTATCTCGTCAATACATTCCTTGAGATCCACATTGGAAAACCGTCTCCAGATCCCGGAGGCAAGGATATTTTCCTCCGAAAAATCCTTCTGGTCCGCCAGAAACCGACGGCACATCTCCTCGTACTTCGGATGCTCCTCCTTCCGTTCTCTCTTCAGAGCCCTCTGGAGCCGTTCCCCATCCTCCACCTCGATATAGATCGGACAGATCCGGTCCTCACCGTAATATTCCTTCAGCCTGACAAAGGATTCCAGCGTGCCGATTCCCAGATAGTCATACGTATCCAGATCCATCTGTCCGTCATCCGCGGTAAAATAAGTCCATGGACCATGGATCGTCTGGTACACTCTCGACTCGATCACCTTTCCTTCCTTCCGAAAAGCGTCCAGTCCCTTTTCATCCGTAAAAAAATACTCTCTTCCGTTCTCTTCCCCTTCCCGCATAGGACGGGTGGTGTAAAGGACCAGCCGTTTCAGCGGCAGAAGCCGGTTTTCCAGAAGCGCCGCGTAGATATGATCCTTGCCGGAAGCGCTTTTTCCCATAATATAAAACAGTTTTCCCATCATTCTCCCCGTACGGTCATACAATTTCGATCCGGCGGTTTTCCCGGTCCTTCAGTCCGGTAACCGTAAGTCCCTGCTGCAGGTATCTTCTCACATTTTGCAGCAATTGTCCAGAAATCCTCTCTCCCGGTGTGATCAGCGGGATTCCCGGTGGATACAGAAGCATGAATTCCGCGGAAACACAGCCTTCGCTTTCCGAAAGCAGAACCTTTCTCGTCCTTCCCTCCATGGCCTCCGCCATCGAAAGCACCTGCCCCGGCGGCTGAAGCTCCTCATCCGGGATATTTTTCCCCGCTTCATCCTCCCGAAGTGCCCATTCACCGGCCTTCTTCGCTTCGATATCGGCCAGGGCCTCTGTAAGCCTTGCAAATCCTTCCCCGGTGTCTCCCACCGAGGTCAGCGCCACCACATAGGAGGGAGCGCTCATTTCCATCTCCAGCCGGTATTCCTCCCGGAGGAGCACAGAAAGCTCCTGTCCGGTCATTCCCGTATCCCGGGTGGAGATAATCAATTTGGATCTGTCACAGTCAAAAACCGTGTCCGCGTAATCCCGGGCCGGATCGATCAGACGGAAATACTTCAGCCCGGAAAGCCTCTTTCTGGCTTTCTCCAAGTTCTCCGTGTACTCCCGAAACAGCTCCTTTCCTCTTTCCTGTATGATTTCCATGCAGGCGTCAATACTGGCCATCAGGATATAGGAGGGACTGCTCGACTGATAGATGGTCAGAAACCGGCGGACCAGTTCTTCATCAATGCGGTCCGAACAGACATGCAGAAGGGAGGTCTGTGTGAGGGACGGCAGCGTTTTATGCACACTGTGGATCACGATATCCGCTCCGCTCCGGATCGCCGATTCCGGGAAAAACCCGGAAAAAACAAGATGCGCCCCATGGGCTTCATCCACGATCACCGGCAGGTTTCTGCGATGTGCAGCCTCTGCGATCCCCCGGATATCCGACATGACTCCATCATAAGTCGGTGAAGTCACAAACACGGCTTCGATCTCCGGATCCTCCTGCAGAGCCTTTTCCACGTCCTCCGGCCGCAGGGATCCGTTCAGTTCCATGCCGGAGGTCTTCTGCGGATACAGATAGACCGGCGTCAGTCCTCTGAGATACATGGCGTGATAGGCTGACCTGTGGCTGTTGCGGGCAATAAGGATCTTTCCGTTTCTTTGCACGCAGGCGGAAATCGCCGTCAGGATCATGGCCGTGCTGCCATTTACGCCCAGATACGTATTTCGGGTGCCGTACACCTCCGAAGCCCGCCGGGCCGTCTCCAGCAGGATTCCCTCCGCATGATGCAGATTGTCAAACCCCGTGATCTCGGTGATATCCTGCGCAGCCGGAAAAAACCCGTCCAGAAGAGCCGGATTCCGTTTATGTCCGGGCATATGAAAAGGATACACATCTTCTGTATCATAGGAGGCCAGTTTCCGGTACAGTCGTTCCATTCTCCACTCTCCTCACATCTTGAATCTGTAGCCCACGCCCCAGATGGTTTCGATATACTGCGGCTTTGCCGTGTTGAATTCGATCTTTTCCCGGATCTTTTTGATATGGACCGTCACCGTGGCGATGTCCCCGACGGATTCCATATCCCAGATTTCCCGGAAGAGTTCTTCTTTGGAATAGACATGATTCGGGTTCTCCGCCAGAAACGTCAGCAGATCAAACTCCTTGGTGGTAAAGGCAACCTCTTCCCCGTTTACCCAGACTCTCCGGTCCGTCTTGTCGATCCGTATTCCCCGGATCTCCACGATATCCCTTTTCTGGACGGAGGAACCCACCAGACGGTTGTACCGGTCCATATGCGCCTTGACCCTGGCCACCAGTTCACTGGGGCTGAAGGGCTTTGTCATATAATCATCCGCACCGAGGCCCAGACCCCGGATCTTATCGATATCGTCCTTTTTGGCAGATACCATGATGATCGGGGTGTTCTTTTCCTCCCGCACCATACGGCAGATCTCAAACCCATCCACCTCCGGCAGCATCAGGTCCAGGATAATCAGATCGTACTCCTCTTTCATCGCTTTCAAAAGACCCTGATCCCCCCGGTATGCGATCTCCACCTTATACCCGGAAAGCTCCAGATAATCCTTCTCCAGCTCTGCAATGCTTTCTTCATCTTCTATGATCAGTATCCTGCTCATGAACCGGCACCTCCTGATATTTTCTCAACACAAAGTAAACGATGGTCCCGAGACCCAGCCGGCTGGTGGCCCACACCTTTCCACCGTGGTCCTCCAGGATCTTCCGCACGATGGAAAGTCCGATCCCGCTGCCTCCCTTGGAAGAATTGCGGGATATGTCGGTCCGGTAGAACCGGTCAAAAATGTACGCAAGATCCTTGTTTCCGATCCCTTTGCCGTTGTCCTCGATCTCCACCTGAATGAAATCTCCCACATCCTTGACCCGGATCTGGATAATCCCGTGAGGCTTATCCATATATTTGATGGAATTGCTGATCAGGTTGTGGATTACCCTGCGGATCTGTTCCGCATCGGCGATGACGATCACATTTTCATCCACATAATTGGCATAGATCAGCTCGATCCCTTTGGTCTCCAGCTCCAGTCCCACTTCCTCCGCACAGTCCGAAAAATAATCCTCCACCCGGAGCTTGCTGAAGGTATAGGGGATCCGGTTGGTATCAATTTTGGAATAAAAGGTCAGCTCATTGATCAGATGATCCATCTCCGTTGTTTTATTATAGATCGTCTTGATATACCTGTCCATTTTTTCCGGCGTATCCGCCACGCCGTCCATGATTCCTTCCACATAGCCCTTCACAGCGGTAATGGGCGTTTTCAGATCATGGGAGATATTGCTGATCAGCTCTTTGTTTTCCTTGTCCATCAGAAGCTTTTCTTCCGCGGATTCCTTGAGACGCATCCGCATCTCGTCAAAATCCTTGCTGAGCTCCGCAAATTCATCCTCCCCCGAGGTATCGATCTGAAAATCCAGGTTTCCGTCCTTTATATTCTGGGTGGCCTGCCGGAGACGGAATACCGGGACCGAAATGCTCCGGTAGATCCAGACTCCCACAATGGCGGTCGTCACCACCATGATTCCGGTTGCCCACAGAAAGATCGTCACCGGCCGGAGATTGTTTTGCTGTAAAGCAAACAACGCAGCTGCCAGAAGCAGCTGCGGTATCAGTATGACCAGAACAAAACCGGCTATGATCTTTGTTTTTATCTTCATAGCAAGCCTCTGTCATTTTTAAATGTTACAGATACTTTTTCAGGTATTCCGCCTTGTCCGTCTTCTCCCAGGGGAATTCCACATCCGTACGGCCGAAATGTCCGTACGCTGCCGTTTTACTGTAAATCGGACGGCGCAGATCCAGCATCTTGATGATGCCTGCGGGACGAAGGTCAAAATTCTCCCGGATGATCTCCACCAGCCTTGTCTCCGGCAGTTTTCCCGTACCAAAAGTATCCACATGGATCGAGGTGGGACGAGCCACGCCGATGGCATACGAAAGCTGGATCTCGCACTTGTCGGCAAGTCCGGCCGCTACCAGATTTTTCGCCACGTACCGGGCTGCATAGGCTGCCGAACGGTCTACCTTCGTGCAGTCCTTTCCCGAAAAGGCTCCGCCTCCGTGACGACCGGTGCCGCCGTAAGTGTCCACAATGATCTTCCGGCCGGTAAGTCCGCTGTCTCCGTGAGGACCGCCGATCACAAACCGGCCCGTGGGGTTGATGAAATATTTTGTATCCTCATCCACCATATCCGCCGGGATCACTGCGTCGATCACATATTTCCGGACATCCTGGTGGATCTGTTCCTGCGTCACATCCGGATCATGCTGGGTGGAGCAGACCACGGTATCCACGCGGACCGGTTTTCCTTCTTCGTTGTATTCCACGGAAACCTGGGTCTTCCCGTCCGGACGGAGATAGGGAAGGATTCCTTCTTTACGGACCTTTGTAAGCTGATAAGCCAGCTTGTTGGCCATGTTGATGGCATAGGGCATATATTCCTCTGTCTCATTGGTGGCATAACCGAACTGAATGCCCTGATCTCCCGCTCCGATGGCCTCAAGCTCATCGTCCGCCATATCGTTTTCCTTGGCTTCCAGCGCTTTATCCACGCCAAGAGCGATATCCTCCGACTGTTTGTCCAGGATCGTGACGACCGCGCAGGTATCCGCATCAAATCCATATGCCGCATTGTCATAGCCGATCTCCCGGATGGTGCTCCGGACGATCTTCTGATAATCAATGTTGGCGATGGAAGAGATTTCTCCCATGATCATCACAAGGCCCGTCGTGGCAGCGGTCTCGCAGGCCACACGACACATGGGATCCTTTTTGATCAATGCGTCCAGGATGGCATCGGAAATCGCGTCACACATTTTATCCGGATGTCCCTCAGTTACTGATTCGGATGTAAAAATATTCTTTTCCATTCTTCTGTTTCCTTTCATGCTTGTTATTAAAAAAAGCAGTCCAGATATCCGGACTGCTTCTGTGTTCTGCAATCCTTTTATTGTTCGATTTCTCGCTCAGGATGGCACCTTCCTGCCCGTGCAGGGGTTGCCGTGGCTTCACAGATCCTATGTATCTCCACCACTCTGAATAAAAGGC
>CAMOUV010000066.1 GCA_946626695.1 uncultured Blautia sp. | reverse complement strand
TTCTGTCGGATCTGGACAAGAACGTGGTGGATTTTGTCCCGAATTTTGATGAGACCGAGAAGGAGCCGGAGGTGCTGCCGGTACGGATCCCCAACCTTCTGGTCAACGGGGCCGACGGGATTGCCGTCGGCATGGCGACCAGTATTCCCACCCATAATCTGGGAGAGGTGGTGGATGCCGTCAAAGCCTATATCAAGGACAACAGCATCAGTGTAAAAGGCCTGATGAGGTATCTGAAGGGGCCGGATTTCCCCACCGGCGGCATCATTGTAAACAAGGATGAGCTGCTCTCCATCTATGAGACCGGGGTCGGAAAGCTCCGGATCCGCGGAAAGGTGGAGGTGGAAAAGCAAAAAGGCGGGCGGAAGCTGCTGGTGATCACGGAGATCCCTTACACGATGCTCGGCGCCAATATCGGAAAATTCCTGAACGATGTGGCTGCACTCATCGAGAACCGGAAAACCACGGATATCGTGGATATTTCCAACCAGTCCTCCAAGGAGGGGATCCGGATCGTCCTTGAGCTTAAGAAGGATACGGACGTGGAGCGCCTGACCGCCCTGTTATATAAGAAGACGAAACTGGAAGACACCTTCGGCGTCAACATGCTGGCGGTGGCGGACGGTCGTCCGGAAACACTTTCCCTCCGGGCCATTATTGAACACCACGTGGATTTTCTGTTCGAGATCACGACCCGCAAATACCAGACCCTGCTGGAGAAGGAGCTGGAGAAGAAGGAGATCCAGGAGGGCCTGATCAAAGCCTGCGACGTGATCGATCTGATCATCGAGATCCTGCGGGGCTCACGCAGCCGGGATCAGGTGAAAAACTGTCTGGTGAACGGCGAGACGGAGGGAATCCGTTTCAAGACGAAGGCCAGCGAAAAGGCAGCTTCAAAGCTTCGCTTTACCGAAAAGCAGGCTGCTGCCATCCTGGAAATGAGACTGTACCGTCTGATCGGGCTGGAGATCGAGGCCCTGATGGCCGATTACGATACGACGATGAAGAACATCGCGGAATATGAGGATATTCTGAATAATTATGAGTCCATGTCGCAGGTGATCGTGAAGGATCTGGACAAGATCAAAAGAGAATACGGAACACCGAGAAGGACGGCCATTGAAAACGCGGAGGAAGTCGTCTACGAGGAGAAGAAACCGGAGGCATCGGAGGTCTGCTTCCTGATGGACCGGTTCGGATACATGAAGCTGATCGACAAAGCCGCCTATGAACGGAACAAGGAAGCGGCGGATTCGGAGAACCGGTATGTCTTCACCTGCATGAGCAATGAGAAGATCTGTATCTTTACGGACAGCGGCCGGATGCATCTGGTCAAGGGAGAAGACATTCCCGTGGTACGGTTCCGGGACAAGGGTACCCCCGTGGACAACGTGAGCAATTATGACAGCGCTTCCGAAGGGATCCTGCTGGTGGCCCCGCTGTCCGTGGTGGAAAAGGAAAAGATCCTTTTTGTTACGGAACAGTCCCTCGCAAAGATTACTCCCGGAACGGAGTTCGTCTCTTCCAAGAGAACCATCGCTTCCACCAAGACGTCGGAAGATGATCGTCTGGTTTTCGTAGGTCTGGCTGACGGGATGGACCAAGCTGTTTTACAGACCTCCAGAGGATATTTTATGCGCTTCCCGCTAAGCGAGCTGCCGGAGATGAAAAAAACAGCCATGGGGGTGAAGAGCATGAAGCTGAAAACCGGCGACAAGGTGGAGCACGCTTATCTGCTGGCCGGCCGCGACGAGTGTACCATTACCTGGCATGACAAACCCTTCATCCTTAACAAGATTAAGCTTGCCAGGCGGGGCGGTACGGGAACCAAACCCAGGTCTTAAAAGTACAGGATATCAGGCGGTCGGAATCTCATTCTTGCAGATGTCCAGCTTTTCGACGGACTGTCCGGCTGTGGATGTCCGTGAATGGCAGACACATGTGTCTGACATGCACGAACAGCTACAGCCAGACAGTCAGGAGAACGATGGACATGCAAAATGAGATCCCGGTTGCCTGATATCCGTTCGGAATATGAAGATTTCCCGCCTGGTTTCTTGATTTTGGGTGTTGCATTCTGATATTTACAGTGGTACAATGAGGTCGAATCTGATAACTGACTTGCACAAGAGTGGGCGAAAGCCCACTCTTGCTTGTTGTTGTGATGAGAGACACGAAAGGAACTGGCGCGAAAAATGAGCAGAAAAGAGGACTGCGAGCATCGGGCGGAGGCTTTGCTGCTTCCCATCGTGGAAGAGCACGGCTTTGAGCTGGTGGATGTGGAGTATGTAAAAGAAGGCGGAACCTGGTATCTCCGGGGGTATATCGACAAACCGGGAGGAATCACCATCAACGACTGTGAAGCCGTGAGCCGGCAGTTCAGCGACCGCATGGATGAAGAGGACTTCATTCCCGAGAGCTATGTGATGGAGATCAGTTCGCCCGGCCTCGACCGGCCGCTGCGGAAGCCGAAGGATTTTGAGCGAAGCCTCGGCAAGGAAGTGGAGATACGGACCTACCGGCCCATCGACAGGCAGAAGGAATTTGTCGGAATCCTGAAGGCCTGGGACGACAATACGGTGACCGTCGGACTCGACGGACAGGACAGGATCTTTGAAAAGAAAGACATCGCGCTGATAAGACTGTATATTCAATTTTAAAGCAGGAGGAAAAGAGAAAAAGATGAACAGTGAGTTAATGGAAGCACTGGACACTCTCGAACGGGAGAAGAATATCAAGAAAAGCACTCTTCTGGAAGCGATCGAGCAGTCACTGATCCAGGCATGTAAGGGGCATTTCGGAAAGGCAGACAATATTGAAGTGCATATCGATCCCGAGACAGGCGATTTTCAAGTGCTTGCCAACAGGACGGTGGTGGAGACCGTTTCGGATCCTGCTTTGGAAATCTCTCTGGTGGATGCCCAGAAGATCAACACGAACGCACAGCTGGGCGATATCGTCAAGGTGGAGATCCATTCCCGTGAGTTCGGACGGATCGCGACGCAGAACGCCAAGAATGTGATCCTGCAGAAGATCCGCGAGGAAGAACGAAAAGTACTGTACAACGAATACTACGGCATCGAGAAGGAAGTCGTGACCGGAATCGTCCAGAGGATCAACGGGAAGAACATCAGCATCAACCTCGGCAGGGTGGATGCGACATTGAATGAAAACGAGCAGGTGAAGGGAGAAACCTTCCGTCCGAACGAGCGGATCAAGGTTTATATCCTTGAGGTGAAGGATACACCGAAGGGACCGAGAATCCAGGTGTCCCGCACCCATCCCGGGCTGGTCAAGAGACTGTTTGAATCCGAGGTGGCGGAGGTCCGGGACGGAACGGTGGAGATCAAGTGCATCGCCAGAGAGGCCGGTTCTCGTACGAAGATCGCCGTCTGGTCCAATGATCCGGATGTGGATCCGGTCGGTGCCTGCGTCGGTATGAACGGAATCCGCGTCAACGCCATCGTCAATGAGCTCCGCGGTGAGAAGATCGACATCATCAACTGGAACGAGAACCCGGCTCTTCTGATCGAGAATGCCCTGAGCCCGGCAAAGGTGATCGCCGTCATGGCCGATCCGGACGAAAAAACCGCTCTGGTGGTGGTTCCGGACTATCAGCTGTCCCTTGCGATCGGCAAGGAAGGACAGAATGCCCGGCTGGCTGCCCGGCTTACCGGTTTCAAGATCGATATCAAGAGCGAGACCCAGGCCAGAGAAGCCGGAGACTTCTACGAATATGACGACGAGTACGATGACGAGTACTACGACGAATATGAGGATGACGGCTATTACGACGATGAGTACTATGACTCGGAGTATGCGGAGGAGGGCGAATACGCCGATCCGGACGAGGCATATGAACCGGAGGAAGAATACGCACCGGAGGATGATGGCACAGAAGAATGACGACAGGCAGAAAAATCCCGATGCGGCAGTGTACCGGCTGCAGGGAAATGAAAAATAAAAAAGAAATGCTGCGGGTGATCCGGACACCGGAGGATGCGATCCTTCTGGACGCGACGGGACGGAAAAACGGACGGGGCGCTTATATCTGCCGCTCCGCCGAATGCCTGGAAAAGGCGGTGAAATCCCACGGGCTGGAGAGATCCCTGAAGATGGCGGTGCCGCCCGAAGTATATGAAGAACTGAAAAAGGAGTTCATGACATTTGAGAACCTTCAGTAAAGCGTTATCCCTTACGGGACTTGCCACCCGGGCCGGAAAGACCGTGAGCGGCGAGTTCGCATCCGAAAAGGCTGTAAAGTCCGGAAATGCACGGCTGGTCCTTGTGGCGGAGGATGCTTCCGCCAACACGAAAAAAAAGTTTTCCGATTCCTGCCGGTTTTATCAGGTTCCCTTCCGGACGATCGGAGACCGGGAGAGCCTGGGCAAGGTAGTGGGAAAGGATTTCCGTGCAACGGTGGTCATAACAGACGCCGGCCTGGCACAGGCCGTGCTCACAGCAATGGAAAAGGAACCTTCCACGAACAGGAGGGATGAGAGTGATACATAATACAGAGAATACGGGAAAGGAGCAATTGAATACGTTGGATACTCCAAAAACGGAAGAAAAGAAAGTAAACACAGAAGCGGAAGCCGTACAGGAAGAAGCGCCTAAAAAGAAGAAAAACATCATCCGGGTCTATCATGCGCAGAACGCAAGCGACGGAGGAAAGAGAAAGAGACCGGCAGGAGAAAGACCGGTACGTCCGGGGGTACCCGGAGAAAGAAAACCCGTTATGCGCGGTGCGGATGGAAGACCGGTGCGTCCTGCAGGGGAACGTCCCGTCCGTCCTGCAGGGGAGCGTCCTGCACGTCCCGCAGGAGAACGTCCTGTACGTCCCGCCGGTGAAAGACCCGTGCGTCCCGCCGGCGAGAGACCGGTGCGTCCGGCATCGGAGAAACCGGCACGTCCGGAGACAGAGCGTCCGGTACAGACCGCTGCCGCAGCGGCACCGGCACCTGCTCCTGAAGTGAAAAATCCTGCTCCGAAGCCGGAGAGCCGTATCCCCGCTGCAAAGGAAGAACGTCCTGCACCGGCAGCAGTGCGTCCGGCAGCAGAGCCGGGTCCGGCTCCGGCCGTAAAACCGGAGGCAAAGCCGGCGGAAGCAAAACCGGCGGAGACCAGACCGGAACCGGTCCGGGAAGAGAAAAAGCCGGAAAAAGCAGCGCCGGAAAAACCGGCTGCCGCAGCCCCGAAAACAGAAAATACGGAAAGACCGCGCCCGCAGGCGAGGACCGATGGCAGCCGCGGACCGAGAAACGAGCAGAGACCGGTCCGGACCGGAGATGCCCAGAACCGTGGACCGCGTTCCGCGGAGACAGGCAGCCGCGGGCCGAGAAACGAGCAGAGACCGGCCCGGACCGGAGATACCCAGAACCGCGGACCGCGTTCCGCAGAGGGCCAGAAGAGCTTCAGCCAGGGAAGACCGGGAGGATCCGGCAGCGCCTCCGGCGGACGTTTCGGGAATGGTCCGCAGAACAGCCGTCCGGGATCCGGAAAGCCCGGCGCAAGAAGAGGCGGCGAAGCGGCCTTTACGCCGGAAATGTCCAAGAACGGCAAGGACAGCAAGAGAGAACGGGACAGAAAGGGCGAGAACAAGAAGAAAGACTTCGAAAAGAACACCCAGGGATCCAGACGTCCGAATCAGGGCGGCAAGCAGGGTTCGAAGCCGTTCCAGAAGCCGGCGCCGCAGCCTAAACAGGAAGAGAAGAAACCGGAGATCAAGGAGATTACCCTGCCTGAGAAGCTGACGATCCGCGAGCTGGCGGAGGCCATGAAGATGCAGCCCTCTGCCATCGTGAAGAAGCTGTTCCTCCAGGGAATCATGGTTACCGTGAACCAGGAGATCGATTTTGAAAAAGCGCAGGAGATCGCGCTGGAGTTCGAGATCATCGCGGAGAAGGAAGAAACCGTCGATGTCATCGAGGAGCTTCTGAAGGAAGACGAAGAGGATGAGTCCACGATGGTGTCCAGACCGCCGGTGGTCTGTGTCATGGGTCATGTCGATCACGGCAAGACTTCCCTTCTGGATGCGATCCGGAATACCAATGTGACCCGGGGCGAGGCCGGCGGCATCACCCAGCACATCGGTGCCTATGTGGTCAATATCGACGGACAGAAGATCACCTTCCTGGATACACCGGGACACGAAGCCTTTACCGCCATGCGTATGCGCGGCGCCAACGCGACGGATATCGCCGTGCTGGTGGTGGCTGCGGATGACGGCGTGATGCCCCAGACCGTGGAGGCCATCAGCCATGCCAAAGCGGCAGGCGTGGAGATCATCGTCGCCATCAACAAGATCGACAAGCCGAGCGCCAATGTGGACCGGGTTAAGCAGGAGCTTTCGGAATATGAACTGATCCCCGAGGACTGGGGCGGAAGCACCGTGTTCGTACCGGTTTCCGCAAAGACCGGAGAAGGCCTCGATTCTCTTCTGGAGATGATCCTTCTGACGGCGGAGGTCGCGGAACTCAAGGCGAACCCGAAACGGGCTGCAAGAGGTCTTGTCATCGAGGCACAGCTGGATAAGGGCAAGGGCCCGGTGGCTACTATCCTTGTACAGAAGGGTACCCTGCATCAGGGTGATTTCATCGCAGCAGGCTCCTGCAGCGGCAAGGTCCGTGCGATGATGGATGATAAAGGACGCCGGGTCAAGGAAGCCGGTCCTTCCATGCCGGTGGAGATCCTGGGTCTGAACGATGTGCCGAACGCGGGCGAAGTGCTGATGTCCTTCGACAGCGACAAGGAGGCCAAGAATTTTGCGGCCGCCTTCGTATCCGAAAACAAGAACCGGCTGCTGGAAGAGACCAAGGGCAAGCTGTCTCTGGACAATCTGTTCGATCAGATCCATGCCAGCGATCTGAAGGAACTGCCCATCGTTGTGAAGGCCGATGTGCAGGGCTCCGTGGAAGCCGTGCGCCAGAGTCTGGTGAAGCTTTCCAACGAAGAGGTTATCGTGAAGGTGATCCACGGCGGCGTCGGTGCCATCAACGAATCCGATGTAAGCCTGGCAGCCACTTCCAACGCCATCGTCATCGGCTTCAATGTGCGGCCTGACGCTCTGGCAAAACAGCTTGCAGAGCAGGAGAACGTGGATCTGCGTCTCTATAAGGTCATCTATCAGGCGATCGAGGACGTGGAGGCTGCCATGAAGGGTATGCTGGATCCGATCTACGAAGAGAAGGTGATCGGCCATGCGGAGATCCGTCAGCTGTTCAAAGCCTCCGGTGTCGGAACCATTGCGGGCAGCTACGTGACCGACGGTGTGTTCCAGAGAGGCTGCAAGGTCCGCATCACCCGCGAGGGAGAACAGGTCTACGAAGGGGCTCTGGCTTCCCTGAAGCGGTTTAAGGATGACGTGAAGGAAGTAAAAGCAGGCTACGAATGCGGTCTCGTATTTGAAGGCTTCAATGACCAGAAGGAAGAGGATCAGGTCGAAGCCTATATCATGGTAGAAGTACCGAGGTAAAGAAATCAGAATGCGAAAAAACAGTATTAAAAATACAAGGATCAACGGGGAAGTCCAGAAGGAGCTCAGCAACATCATCCGCGGCGAGATCAAGGATCCGAGGATTCACCCCATGACTTCTGTTATTGCGGTTTCGGTCGCTCCGGATCTGAAGACCTGCAAAGCCTATATCAGCGTGCTGGGAACGGAAGAGGAGAAGAATGCGACCATCCAGGGACTGAAAAGCGCAGAGGGCTATATCCGCCGGCAGCTGGCCGGCAGCCTGAATCTGCGTAATACGCCGGAGATCCGGTTTATTCTGGACTCTTCCATTGAATACGGCGTGAATATGTCAAAAATGATCGATGATGTGAACCGGCGGGACCGGGAAGCGGCATCGGCTCAGAAGGGTGAGGCGGATGAATAATTTATCGGAAATTCTGGAAGGAGTCCGGACCGTGGGAATCGGCGGCCATGTCCGTCCCGACGGCGACTGCTACGGCTCCTGTATGGCCACATTTCTGTATATAACAAAATGGTTTCCGGATATTCAGACCGATCTGTATCTGGAGAGCAAAAGGGAGATTTTCCGGTATCTGGCCGGGTTTGACGCGATCCGTACGGAAGCGGAGGAAGGAAAGATCTATGATCTGTTCATCACCTGTGATGTGAGCGCCATGGACCGCCTTTCCGTGGCGGAAGAGCTTTTTAAGACGGCCCGGCGGACCGTCTGCATCGATCATCATGTAAGCAACACGGGCTTTGCCGATGTCAACCATATCCGGGGAACCGTGAGCTCGGCCTGTGAAGTGCTCTACGCCCTGATGGACGAAGAAAAGATCGACAAGGATATCGCCACCGCTCTGTATACGGGGATGGCGCATGACACCGGTATTTTCCAGTATTCCAACACATCCCCGGAAACCATGCGGATCGCCGGAGAGCTGATGAAAACCGGATTCGACTTCAGCCGGATCGTGGATGAAACCTTTTACCAGAAGACCTATCTGCAGACCCAGGTGATGGGCCGTGTTCTGGCCGAAAGCATCATGCTGCGGAACGGCAAGTGCATTGTCGGTTATCTGAAACGCAGAGACATGATCTTTTACGGGGTGACCGGACAGGATCTGGAGGGCATTGTCTCCCAGCTTCGTCTGACGACGGGCGTGGAGGTGGCTGTATTCCTGTACGAGCTGGAACAGCAGCGGTTCAAGATTTCCCTCCGCTCCAACGGAGAGGTGGACGTGAACAAGGTCGCGGTATTCTTCGGCGGGGGCGGACATCTGCGCGCTTCCGGCTGTGACATGACCGGGACGCTCTATGATGTCATCAACAATCTGACGGAACAGATCGAAGCACAGTTCCAGGAGCTGGGAATATGACGGACAACAGACAGAACGCCGTATACGACGGCATTCTTCCGGTCTGTAAGCCGGAAGGCTTTACGTCGCACGATGTGGCCGCAAAGCTGCGCGGGATTCTTCATACCCGGAAGATCGGCCATACCGGAACGCTGGATCCCATGGCGACAGGGGTTCTGCCCATCGCCGTCGGACAGGGGACAAGGCTGGTTTCGCTGCTCACGGAAAAGACAAAGACCTACGAAGCGGTGCTGCGGCTGGGGATCACCACCGACACCCAGGATATCACGGGCAAGGTCCTGGCCGAACGCCCGGTGTACGCGGACCGGGAGGAGATCCTGCAGACGGCGGCTTCCTTTGAGGGAGAGCAGATGCAGATCCCGCCCATGTATTCCGCCATCCGGCAGAACGGGAAAAGACTCTATGAGCTGGCCCGGGAGGGAATCACCGTGGAGAGAAAGCCCCGCCCCGTTACCTTTTACCGGATCTCCGTCACGGAGATCGCGCTTCCCAGAGTGCGTCTGACGGTTTCCTGCAGCAAAGGAACCTATATCCGGACCCTCTGTCACGACATCGGGGAACGGCTGGGCTGCGGCGGCTGCATGGAAGCGCTTACCCGGACCCGGTCCGGGGAGTTTGCATTGTCGGACTGCTATACGCTGGAGCAGATCGCGGAGGCGGCAGCCCGGGGGACTGTGGACAGGATGATCCGGAGTCCCGAACAGGTGCTGGCCGGTTATCCGGAGATGCATGCCCTGGAGGCAGGGACCCTGCTTTTGCAGAACGGGAATCCCCTTCCGGAGGAACTGCTGGAAAAACCCTGTCGTGAAGGATGGGGCCGCATGTACATGCATGACGGAACCTTTACGGGGATTTATGCCTGGGATGAAAAAAAGCAGAAATATTTTCCGGTCACCATGTTTTACCGGAAGATATGAGCCCGTACTGCCGTATCGCCGGCTTATGGAGACAACAGAATGGAATACTATTATTCGGACGGGGAATTTCCCCGTCTTTCTGACAGCGCGGTCACCCTGGGGAAATTCGACGGGATGCACCGCGGACATAAAAAACTGACAGACCTCGTGCTGGAGAAGAAAAAGGAAGGGCTTCAGTCGGTGGTGTTTGCCTTCACCTCCTCCGAAAAAATGATCATCACCCGGAAGGAACGGGCCGCAATGCTTGAAAAAGAGGGGATCGACGTGCTGATCGAGTGTCCTCTGACGGACGGGATCCGCCATATGAAACCGGACACCTTTGTCCGTGAGATCCTGGTGGGAGATCTGAACGCCGGCTGTGTGGTGATCGGGGAGGATTTCCGGTTCGGGTATGAGAGACGCGGTACGCCGGAGACCCTGCGCCTTCTTGGGGACCACTGCGGCTTCGAGACCTGTGAGATCCCCAAAGAGATGGACGGGCGGCGGAAGATCAGCAGCACCTATATCCGGGAGGAACTGAAGGACGGGCATATGGAAAAGGTCAGCGCCCTGCTGGGGTTCCCCTTTTATCTGGAGGAAGAGATCGTCCATGGGGCGGGCCTGGGCCACAGGCGTCTGCTGCCCACCATCAACCAGATCCCGCCGGAGGAAAAACTGCTGCCGCCCAACGGTGTGTATGTGTCCAGGGCGGAGCTGGAGGGCCGTTCTTACTACGGCATGACCAATATCGGATACAAGCCCACGGTGGATGGAAGCTTTCTGGGTGTGGAGACCTACCTGTTCGGCTGCTCGGAGGATCTGTACGGACAGACCTGCCGGCTTTCCCTGCTGCATTATCAGAGACCGGAAAAACGGTTCGGTTCTCTGGACCAGCTGAAAGCACAGCTGCAGAAAGATGCCGCAGAGGCGGAAAAATGGCTGGAAATTTGGATAAAATAGACAATTTACAGGGCATAGCCTTTATGGTATACTAACCAATGTTGAAATCAGCCCATATTCAGAGACAGGAATCTCCGACCATCTCTTGATATGCGGCGGTTAAAGGAAAAAGGAGGATACTACGATGATTTCAAAAGAGAAAAAGACAGCTATTATGCAGGAGTATGCAAGATCTGAGGGTGACACCGGTTCACCGGAGGTACAGATCGCAGTATTGACCGCAAGGATTCAGGAGCTGACCGAGCATCTGAAAACGCATCACAAAGATCATCATTCCAGACGCGGACTGCTGAAAATGGTTGGACAGAGACGTGGACTTCTGGCATATCTGAGAAAAACCGATATTGAAAGATACCGTGCGCTGATCGAAAAACTTGGACTGAGAAAGTAATGGATATGCGTGGGGGCGGATATCATCCGCCCCTTTCTTGTGTATAAGGAAATCCCTTATACTCCCCCCAAAAGTAAAGGAGAAAAACATGTACAAAAGTTATTCCATGGAGCTGGCAGGGAGAACTCTGACCGTGGATATCGATCGTGTCGCAAAGCAGGCGAACGGAGCCGCTCTGATGCATTACGGAGATACCACCGTCCTTTCCACCGCCACGGCATCCAAAGAACCCCGCGAGGGGATCGATTTCTTCCCGCTGAGCGTTGACTACGAAGAGAAAATGTACGCCGTGGGTAAAATTCCCGGAGGCTTCAACAAGAGAGAAGGCAAGGCCAGTGAGCATGCCATCCTGACATCCCGCGTGATCGACCGTCCCATGCGTCCGCTGTTCCCGAAGGATTACCGCAATGACGT
>CAMOUV010000065.1 GCA_946626695.1 uncultured Blautia sp. | reverse complement strand
AGTCCCCAGGATTCCTTGTCGGTATAGCCCAGGAATACGGTGTTCTCAGCCAGGACCTGCCTCAGGTCGCCCGCTTTGAGATGCTCATAAACGAACCGGAAAAAGGCGGTCCCGCTGCGGAACACAAAGAAAAGTCCCGTCAGCACCGCAGACCGTAATCCGCCGCCCAGCCGCAGCGCAGTCTGGCCTGCCATGATCATGAAACCCAGTAGCGAAAAGGTTCCGATCAGGTTGTATGCCATGTCCAGCCGCAGGCCCAGGTACTCCAGATTGCCCGTCAGAAACTGGAACATGAAATGATATTTGATATCCTCCCCGCCGAAATGGGGATACTGGGTCGGATAGTTGGCCTCTCTCGAAAAAGAACGCATCATGGCTGTGTGCGGCGCATAATCGCCGAAGACCGAAAAGCCGGATTTCAGCTCGTTTCCGGTCTGATGAAACACATAGCTCATGGTGAAAAAGATAAACACAAACAGCAGGGCATGAAAAACACACTCCCGCCGGAACTGCTTTCCGTCGGTAATCCACCCCTTCGACCAGGAAGGAGCCTCGCCGTTCCTGTACCGGGGCTTCCAGCAGAAAAACAGTATAAGGAAAACCAGGGCGAGGATCAGGATATTGGCGTACAGAAGAGGGTCCTCCGCTCCGCACTGCACATGCAGAAACCAGGCTGTGAGGTACAGACCCCATGTGGTCAGTATGATCCCGCAGCCAAAGCCCGCGCACATGCGAAGCCAGAAAGCATTCACCGCGCCGCCCCGTACCGTATTCTCATCAAACAGGATGCCGGTCAGCTCCAGTCCGATCAGGAGCGCCGCCAGCATATATGCGATCGCCGCCATAATTCCTCTCCGTGTAAAAGATCCTCCCTGCCTGCAGAGCTTATCCCTGCAGGTTTTCCGAAATCGTGGCCCAGATGGAGCTGTCCTCGAAGCCCAGCTTCCAGGCCGCCACGCCGCCCAGACCATATTTGGGAACCAGCTTCACCTTCTCAGCGATGGACTGGTTATCCTCCAGCCAGATCTGGAAAGTGGAATCCCCGATCTCAAAGCTGCCCACATTCTGGCATACATTGACATCCCAATAGGTTTCCACCTTGTTATCCCGGATCACATCCTGGGCCTGCTTCATGCCGATAGCCTCGCTGGTCACGGAACCAGCCAGGGTCTTCCACAAACGGGTATAGAAAGGAACCGCGTTGATCACCCGTTCCGCCGGAACCTGCGCAATGGTCTCCTGAATCCCCTTCTCCACCCAGGGAAGGGAAGCCACAGAGCCCGCTTCGGACCCCTGATAATGCTCATCGTAACCCATGATGATGATATAATCCACCACCCGGCCCTGCTCCGCCCGGTCATAATGGCTTGTATAAACCTCCGGGACCGTGTTGTCCACAGACAAGGTCAGGCCGTTTTTGTGGCAGGGAATGGAAAGCTCCCGCAGAAACTCCAGAAAATGCACCCCGGATTCCTCGCTCAGAAGCTCAAAGTCAATATTGATGCCGTCCAGTCCGATCCGCGTGGCCGATTCGATCAGCTGCCGGATCACATTCTGTCTCGATTCATAATGAGACAAAATCTCAAAAGAGCTGATCTCAGTGCTGAAATTATCGATCAGGCCCCATACCTTCAGCCCCATGGCATGCGCCTGGGCCACATAATCCGCCGAAGAAATATCCGAAATATTCCCGGAATTGTCGGTCATAGAATACCAGGTGGGCGAAATCACGTTCACGCCGCCCATGTACTGCGTATCCGCAGCAAAAACGGAATTGGCTTCCCGCACCGAAATCTGATGCCACACCATATTCACAGTGGTCCCTAATGTATTATAGGTATACGGCTCCTGCTGGAAATTCCGCGTCTCCGTCTCAATCTCGGGATTGTTGGTGTCCTTTTTACGGACATACCCTACGCAGCCGTCCTTTGCGCTCACATAGTACCAGTCCTCCAGTTCCTCGATCAGGACCATCTTCTCGCCCATAGGAACCCGGGTCAGCACCGGCGACTTGATGCCGCCCTGATACCGGACCGCCGTATTCCCTCGGGAAGCCACCATCGTCACGTTCTCAAACGCGGTCCGGACCGCCACCCGGGCCGGATCCGTGTTCATCACCACATCCATGTCCGTGAAACGATGCACAAAAGCCAGGCTCAGATACACCGTGTCATCCTTCCGCCACACCTCGCTGCCCGGCTCCGTCTGCGCCGACGTCGCCACAAGCTCCGAAGGCAGAGCATACAAAATCTGACCCGTGGATTCCTCCCAGTAAAAACGCTGGTTCAAGGCCTGCGTCACAATATACTGGGGAATATAAATATTCTCCTCGGAAAGACCGGCCTCCGGATTTCCCAAAACCGCTCTCTGCTCCTGGATCCCGCTGCCGATGATCAGGATAGCCTCGTTATCCCCCACCGGACCGAAATACTCATTCAGATCCATGGTTTCATCCGTGGGAGTATACTTCTGTATAAAATATGTCACCCCGCCGGCAAACGCCACCAGAAAAATCAGAATCACGACGATCACTGCGGGATTCGGTCTTCTACGCATAAAACAATAAATTCCTTTCATCTCTGCTTCTTTTTTTGCACATAGCTTTTAGTATTATAACACATTCCCCCGAAAATGCACACATTTTTATCAATTTGGCCTTTCCGCGGAGTATCCCGCCCCGACAACACAGAAAGACAGCCTGTCTGCAGGGATGTATGAGCGGGTTCTGCCGCTGATATCAGACAGGCTGCCTTCTTAAATTTATAACCGGAAAACGCACCAGGAACCGTCCCCGGAGGTCGTGATCATTTCTCCTTGCTCCGACTCCCCTCCTTCCCCGCAGACAGGGCAAAGTGCACCTGCAGATTCGGAAAAACCACCGGAAGAATTTTTGTCTTAGGGAAAATGTCCGTTACGCGGCCGAAACGCCGCACAGAAAAGAATGTACAGACGAAAAGAAAAGAATGGCTATTGTCCTGAATTTTATCTGAAGTATCCTGGAATTTATATACGATCCTTCCAAGAGGTCTCTCTGTCTATTACTATACTATACTCCGCCTGTAAAAGCAAGTATGCAGTTACTCTTCCCGGCCATCCACCGGCATTTTTCAGCCAGCCACAAATCGAGGCGCAAAATTTTCCTTTACAGCACCCCCTGTTTTGTTATATAATAGTTCAACCATAAATGTTTTTCTATGGTAAAAGGATGTGAGGAATCAATGAAAATAGAAAAGATCAACGAGAATCAAATCCGCTGTACCCTGACCCGGCAGGACCTGGAAGATCACCAGATCCGCCTGAGCGAGCTTGCCTACGGCACGGACAAAGCCAAAGAGCTCTTCCGCGACATGATCCAGCAGGCCCGGATCCAGGTTGGCTTTGAAGTGGACAACATACCGCTGATGATCGAAGCGATCCCCGTCAGCCCCGAGAGCATTATCCTCATCATCACCAAGGTGGAGGATCCTGAAGAGCTGGATACCCGGTTCTCCAAGTTTGCTCCCTTCAAAAACGCCAATGTGTCCGACCTCTTCCAGCTGGACGGTGCCGATAATATCCTGGACCTGTTCCAGAAGATCCAGGAAGCCCGCGGACGCATCACGGACAAAAAAGCAAACGGCAAAAAAGCCGAGGCCGAGACAGCCGAGGCGACGGATATCAACCTGATCCGTCTTTTCGTGTTCCGTTCTCTGGAGAATGTGATCCAGGCCGCCAAGAGCATGCGCGAGATCACCCCCGGATACAATGTACTCTACCGGGATTCCAGAAATGACGGATATCAGCTGGTGATCCATCAGGACGATCTGTCTCCCCGGGATTTCAACCGTCTCTGCAATCTTCTGCAGGAATACAGCGAAGGTCAGCCCTTCACGGCTGCCGGCGAAGCGTTCCTCAAAGAGCACGGCGATATTGTGGCGGAGGACGCCCTGACGTTCCTGAACCAGGTATGACCCTGTGACTTTTCTGCCTGAATGTGACAATGTACCCAATTAAATACTTGTATTCTTTTTATGGTTATATTACAATATTATCAGAACCTTTTGTTCAAATAAGCAAAAAATAAGGAGGGTACAACTATGGCATATGTTATTTCTGATGAATGTGTAAGCTGCGGCACCTGTGAAGCTGAATGTCCGGCAGGCGCTATCTCCCAGGGAGATGAGCATTATGTAATCGATGCAGACGCATGTCTTGACTGCGGAACCTGTGCAGATGTATGTCCGACAGGCGCTATCGCTGCAGGCGAATGATCGACTGATCATCCATTAAAAACAAAGGGCTGTGGAGTAATCCACAGCCTTTTTCATTTCTTCATATTGGCAAACTGCGTAAATCTGGGGAGCCATACCAGCTCCACGGTTCCGATCGGGCCGTTACGCTGTTTGGCGATGATGATCTCGGCAATGTCCTTTTTTTCTGTATCCTTGTGATAATAGTCATCCCGGTAGATGAACATGACCACGTCCGCATCCTGCTCGATGGCTCCGGATTCACGCAGATCCGAAAGCATGGGACGATGATCGGGCCGCTGTTCCACGGCACGGCTCAGCTGGGACAGGGCCACCACCGGCACCTCCAGCTCTCTGGCCAGCGCCTTTAAGGAACGGGAAATATCGGAAATCTCCTGCTGCCGCGAATCCGAACGGCCGCTGCCGCTCATCAGCTGCAGGTAGTCGATCATCACGATGCCCAGGTTGTGCTCCAGCTTGTATTTCCGGCAGCGGGAACGAAGCTCCCCCACCGAGATCCCGGGGGTATCATCGATGATCAGGTTGGTCTTTCCGATGATATTGGCGCCTTCCACCAGCCGGGTCCAGTCCTCACCGGCCAGATTGCCGGTCCGGAGGTTCTGGGAATCCACATGGGATTCCATGGCCAGAAGACGGTGGACCAGCTGCTCCTTGCTCATTTCCAGACTGAAGATGGCTACCGCTTCCTCCCGGTGGGTGGCGATGTATTCCGCTATATTCAGCACAAAAGCGGTTTTTCCCATGGAAGGTCTGGCGGCGATCAGTACCAGGTCCGATTTATGCAGACCGGAAAGCTTGTAATCCAGATCATTGAAGCCGGTGGGAATGCCCGTGACCGCGCCCTTCACCCGGGACGCTTTTTCGATGTTGTCGATGGCGTTCAGGACAATCTGGCGTACCGGGATGAATTCCGCGTTGCCCCGCCTCTGCAGGACCGAAAACAGCTTTTTCTCGGCCTCCTCCATGATAACAGCGGTGCTGTCGTTCTGCAGATAACAGGTGTCGGTCACCTCTGTGGCAGCCTGGATCAGACGCCGCAGGGCGGCCCTGTCGCTTACGATTTCGGCATAATACCGCACATTGGCCGAGGTGGGAACCACGCTCATCAGATCCCGCACGTACTCCATGCTGCTGATATCGGGCGGCAGCTCCTTCTCCTGCAGACGGTTCTGCAATGTGATCAGATCCACGGGACGTCCTTCGTTATAGAGCTCCACCATGGTGTCAAAGACCACCCCGTACTGGCGCTGGTAAAAGTCCTCCCCGGTCACGATCTCCGAAGCCACCAGGATCGCATCCCGGTCCAGGAGCATCGATCCGATCACCGACTGCTCCGCCTCTATGCTGTTCGGCATGATCCGCTTGATCAGTGCTTCTTCCATGGGTTATGGTTTCCTTTCGGTTATGCTTCTTCCTTTACCTCAACCTTCAGCGTGCCGGTCACCTTGGGGTGCAGACGCACCGGAACCTCTGTGACGCCCAGCGTCTTGATCGGGGAAGCCAGCTGCAGCTTTTTCTTGTCGATATCCAGCCCCAGCTGGGAAGCCGCCGCCTCGGAGATTTCCTTGGAGGAGACGGAGCCGAAAAGCCGTCCGCCCTCTCCGACCTTCAGAGCCAGGACCACCTTTTTGTCCTTCAGATCTTCCGCAAAAGCCTTTGCGGCTTCCAGATTTTCCTGGGCGACCTTCTCTTCGTTGGCCTTCTGAAGCTTCAGATCATTCAGGTTTTTGGGGGTTGCTTCCACGCCCAGCTTTTTCGGCAGGATCATGTTGCGGGCATATCCGTCGCTCACATTGACGATATCGCCCTTCTTTCCCAGTGTCTTTACATCCTCCAGCAGAATTACTTTCATAAAAATCCTCCTCTATCTTTCCTCTTCTTCCTGCAGGGTCTCATCGATCACCTGCTTCAGCTTCTCTTCGGCTTCTTCGATGCTTCCCTCCAGCTGGGCCCCGGCCACATTCAGATGACCTCCGCCGCCCAGTTTTTCCATCATGACCTGCACATTCAGCTCATCCAGAGCCCTGGCGCTGATGTAGATCTTGTTTTTGTAAGGCGTCAGCACAAAGGATGCCTTGACGCCGGAAATATTCAGCAGCTCGTTGGCCGCCTGGGCTCCCACCACCGTGGGGCTTTCGAGCCCTTTGCCCGGACATTTCGCAATGGCGAAGCTGCCCCGGTAGATATTGGCGCTCCGGACCGCCTCGGCCCGGGCCTGATATGATTCAAAGTTATCCCGCAGCATCTTCCGCACGCGGGTCACATCCGCTCCGCTGCGACGCAAGAAGGCGGCCGCCTCGAAGGTCCGGACGCCCGAACGGGTGGTAAAATTATTGGTATCCACGATGATGCCGGCGTACAGACAGTCCGCTTCCATGTTCCGGAGCTTCAGATCATCCGCAAAATACTGCAGGATCTCCGCCACCATCTCGCAGGCGGAGGAGGCATAGGGCTCCACGTAGGAAAGGACCGCATTTTCCACCACTTCGCTTCCGCGGCGGTGATGATCCAGCACGATGATGGTCTTTGTCTTTTCCAGAAGCTCCGGGCATTCGGTATAGCTGGGCTTGTTGGTATCCACCACCACCAGGGCCGTATTGGCATTTACCATTTCCATGGCCTCTTCGCCGCTGATAAACATGGTCGGCTCGTATTCCGGATTATCCAGGAAGCCGGCCATCAGGGGACGGATGGAGGTGGTCGGATCGTTGACGACAATATGCACCGGCTTGCCCAGGGTACGGCCTGCCCGGTAGATCCCGACGGCAGCCCCCAGGGCATCCACATCGGTGATCTTGTGGCCCATGACCACCACCTGATCCTTGCTGCTGATAAACTCCTTCAGCGCCTGGGCCTTGACCCGGGCCTTCACGCGGGTGTTCCGCTCCATCTGCGGAGCCTTCCCGCCGAAATAGGTGATGTTGGAGCCGTCCTTCAGCACCACCTGGTCGCCGCCCCGGCCCAGAGCCATCTCGATGGCGATCCGGCTGTATTCGTAATTCTGAAGATACCCGGCGGCGTTGACCCCGATGCCGATGCTCAGGGTGACTGGGATCTCGTTACCGATATTCACGGTTTTTACGTCGTCCAGGATATGAAAGCGCTGCTCCTTCAGCTGCTCCAGGGAATGGTTCGTCATGAGAAGCAGATATTTGTCCTTCTCCAGCTTCCGGACCAGTCCGTCGTACTCCGAAAAATACCGGGTGATCTTCCGGTCGATCAGCGCGATCAGCAGGGATTTCCGTACTTCCTCCACGCTCTGAAGGGCTTCGTCGTAGTTGTCCAGATAGGCAAGACCGAAAACCACCTTTTCGTCCTCGCATTTCTGCATATATTCCTGCAGCGCCGTTTCATCGTACAGATAGCAGGCCGTCAGATTCACCTCATTGCCGATGTCCTCGAGGAACTCCTTGCCGGCGCTCAGCTCCTTCATGGAAACATGCTCCATGAAGACCCGGTAGACCGCATTTTCATAGGTGACCATGACCTCGGATTTGCCTCCGCTTTCCCAGGAGGGAAGGCGGTTCGGCGCGATCTCGGGAAACAGGCTCCCGATATTCCTGCCGTACAGCTCCTTGTTTCCGGTCAGCTCGGCGGCAGCTTCATTGATCCAGATGATCCGGCCCCGGGAATCCAGCACCAGATAAGGGGAAGCCAGGTGATCCAGCATCCGCTTTTCCGCGTTCTCGTACTGCTGGGCAAACGCGACCAGATCGTTGACGATCAGCGGTTTATGATTGCGGAGAGCCAGAAGGGCGATGCCCAGATACACTGCGATCCCGGCCGTCACGCAGAGCCCTGCCTTCAGATCCAGATAGTATACCACCGCATTGATCCCGGCCCAGAAGATCACCATATACAAAGGCAGACGCAGATAGCGGCGCAGATGCCCGCGCACACTGATTTTTTCTTTCATAATAACTCCTCAGCTCCATTTTGCGTATGCGAAGAGTCCAAAACCGACTCTTCCGGAATGGGTGAACTGCATCTGTCATCTATTATAGCAGAAATCCCGGGCCGCCGCAATGCGGCAGCCCGGGATAAATGACGTTTGTCAATCCTGGATGTAGGGCATGATGGAGAGATGACGTGCTCTCTTGACAGCGACCGTCAGTGCACGCTGATGCTTTGCACAGTTGCCGGTAATTCTTCTGGGAAGGATTTTGCCTCTCTCGGAAACATACTTGCGCAGCTTTGCTGCATCCTTGTAATCGATCTCGTTATTTTCTTTGCCGCAGAAAACGCAAACTTTTTTTCTTCTGCGTCCGCCTCTTCTCTTCATGGGAGAATCAGGTCTTTCGCCTCTGTTATTGTAAGCCATGATGGTTTCCTCCTTCATTCAAATTCATGTAAAAAAGATCAGATGAACGGCAGTTCTTCGTCAATTCCGTCCGGAATATTCATAAAGCCGTCTGTCCCTGCCGTGTCCGGTGCGGGCATCGGTGCCGGAGCCGGCGCCGGTGCGCTGCTCTGCGGTCTGGATGCCTGATAGGAATCGCTGGCGCTCTTGCTCTCCGCAAATTCCTGATCGTCCACTACCACCTCCGTGGTGTACACCTTGGCACCCTCACGGTTTGTGTAGCTCCCGGTCTGGATGCGCCCGGAAACAGCAATCTTGATACCCTGACGCAGATACTTTTCAGCAAATTCAGCTCCGCGTCCGAAAACAACACAGTTGATAAAATCAGCCGTGGCTTCGCCGTCACGACGAAATCTGCGGTCGACCGCCAGCGTATACCGTGCGATCGCCATGGCGTTTTCGCCTGCAGAATAACGCACCTCAGGATCTCTTGTCAAGCGTCCCATTAAAATCACTTTGTTCATTCGTATTTTCCTCTCTTTTTAAAAACCTTCGTGAATGAGTGTTAATGGTGCACTCCCCGTATCCGGTGGTTATGCTTCGCTCTTGACAACAAGGTATCTCAGCACATTGTCCATGATTCTGACATGTCTCTCGATCTCAGCCGGAGCAGTGGACGGAGCTTCGAAATGAATGAAATAATAGAAGCCCTCGTGCATTTTCTGAATTTCGTAAGCCAGTCTCTTCTTACCCCATTCTTCCACTTCGGTGATCGTGCCATCATAGCGGGTGATGTAGCCTTTCGCCTTCTCCACTACAGCATCGCGTGCTTCGTCTTCCAGCTTAGTGCTCACGACCAATGCTAATTCATACTTGTTCATGCTTTACTAACCTCCTTATGGTCTGTTGGCCCTTTGTCTGCGCAAAGAGCAAGGATATGAAATATATCACGAAATGGTATTTTAACACGTTTCAGCCGTCTTGTAAAGCACTGATTTTCGATTTTGTGTTTTTTTCCACCAGTTTGCGGGGTACCATGATCTGATGCCCGCAGCCCTGGCATTTCAGTCTGAAATCCGCTCCTGTCCGAAGGATCTCCCAGTCCCTGCTGCCGCAGGGGTGGGGCTTTTTCAGTGTCACGATATCTCCGACCGTGAATTTTTCCGGCATGACGCCCTCCTGTCCTGTTTATACGGTGATCTGTGAGAGAACCTTTCCGATGGGTTCCTTGATCAGAAGATCCGCCTGTCTGTCTCTGGGCGTCGGCGCCATGTTGATCACCACCAGGGAATCTCCCCGGAAATAATCGATGAGCCCTGCGGCCGGATACACAGCCAGGGAAGTCCCTCCGATGATCAGGACCTGAGCCTCGGAAATAGCCCGCACGGATTCACTGATCACGGCGTTGTCCAGGCCTTCCTCGTACAGAACCACATCCGGCTTGATGATTCCGCCGCATTCGCAGCGCGGCACTCCTGTGCCTGCCTTGATATGTTCGAAGCCGTAAAACTTTCCGCAGCGCATGCAGTAATTGCGGTGCACCGAGCCGTGGAGCTCCAGGACCTTCCTGCTGCCGGCCATCTGGTGAAGATTGTCGATATTCTGGGTGATGACCGCCTTCAGCTTTCCGGCCTTTTCCATCTCGGCCAGTTTCAGGTGGGCCGGGTTGGGCTTTGCGGTGTCGCAGAGCATCTTGTCCCGGTAAAATTTGAAGAATTCCTCCGGCTTCTGCATAAAGAAGGTGTGGCTCAGGATCGTCTCGGGAGGATAGTCATATTTCTGATGATAAAGTCCGTCCTGGCTGCGGAAATCGGGGATGCCGCTTTCCGTGGAAACCCCGGCGCCTCCGAAAAATACGATATTGTCAAACCGGTCTACCAGTTCCTGGAGTTTTTCGATTTCTGGGCTCATATGATCTCCTTTCCTTTTATCAGAGTTTCCCGGCCGTTCCTGTGTGCTTCGCCGGCAGGCCGGGATATTCTTTCAGGCCGAATCAGTTATTGATCGTGTTGACCAGCTTTCCCTGCACCACGTAGCGGGTGGAGTAATCGCCAGTACAGGTGGACAGCGTGACGATTCTGTCTTTGATGTTCAGGGACTGGGGATCGGTCTTTGCGGGAAGCTCCGACTGCGACGCGACCTTCTTCAGATATTCTTCGAATTCCGTTCCGGGCCCTTTGAAAAGGGTGTAGGTATCGCTGACGGCTCCGGTGGTGTAGGCCGAGATGATCTCGTAGCGATAGGAGGCTTCCGGCGTGAAGATCCAGAAGTATTTGCTTTTGTTGTATACCTCCGGATCACTGGTAAAATGCTTCAGCATGCCGAACATGGAACCGTTTTTCATATTATGTCCGTAAACCACCGTGTTGCAGTCGCTGAAATCGTCCGCATTCCCGTGATCGATAAAGATCGTTCCGGCAAAGTTATAGGTTCCCTGGTAGGTACGGTGCAGATAATAGTAATCCGGATTCACGTTGTTTTCGGTGCCGGGTTCATACCGCCCCGTAACGATCGGATAATTGATGCTGTCGATGGCTTCCACGTAGATCCAGCCGATCACATCCTCGTTGGTTTTGCGCAGGGTGTCAAAATCGATCTTCATGGGCGCTTTGAGCGTTTCCATGTCCACCGTCTCCCCTTCTCCTCCCTCGGCGGCCGGCGTATCCGGATCCTGTTCGGTGACTACCATATCGGCGATCTGGTTATACTCATCCACGCCCTTTTTATATTCCAGATAGATGTGGATCAGGTTATATCCCGCATAGCAGAAGATGCCGATCGCCCCGATCAGGATGATCGTAAGAATCACATCTCCCACTTTGCTTTTTTTCTTTTTTCTACGATTGTCATCACGTGCCATGTATCTCCTCCTCCCCACAGCGGTGTCTGATATCGGTAAAGCTTCTGTCCATTCCCGGATATCATACACCTCTGCAGCAGAATAGTTGTAAAGCATGCTTTCTTGCCG
>CAMOUV010000064.1 GCA_946626695.1 uncultured Blautia sp. | reverse complement strand
CAGGATTGACGCGGCCCGGCAATGGTTGTAAGATACGAAGTGCGGACGGGAGGGTCCGTATCAATGAAAGGAAAGGAATAGAACAAACGTATGAATGAACAGAAGCGAGTTATCTGGAGCTGGTTCCCGGTGACACTGATCACGGCCTTTTTCTGCTGTGTGCTGTGGGGGAGTGCATCTCCTGCGATCAAGATCGCCTATGAACTGTTCCGGATCGGAAGCGAGGATACGGCGTCACGGATCATGCTGGCCGGAAGCCGTTTTGTCATTGCCGGGGTGATGACGATCCTGTTCGGATCTCTGATCAGCCGGCAGCTGCTGGTGCCGAAGAGAGAATCCTGGAAAAAGATCGGTGTCCTGGCTCTTTTCCAGACGGTGGGACAGTATTATTTCTTCTTCATGGCGCTGGCCAATACCTCCGGAGTCCGGGGATCTCTGATCAATGCCTCCGGCAATTTCCTGGCGATTCTTTTCGCTGTCTATCTTTTTCATCTGGAAAAAATGACGCTGCGGAAGATCGCCGGATGTCTGGTAGGGTTTGCGGGGATCGTGCTGATCCTGGGTGGAGGGAAGGCTCTGCTCGACGGGGGTGGACTGAAGCTGGCCGGCGAAGGCGCCATGCTGGCGGCCTGCTGCTTCTACGCCGCTTCGGGATGCCTGATCAAGATTTGTTCCAGGGATGAAAATCCGGTGGTGCTGAGCGGGTATCAGTTCTTTTTCGGAGGCCTCGTACTCCTGGCGATCGGTGCGGTGATGGGCGGCAGGCTGGTCTTCTACAGTCCGGCCTGTGCGGCCAATCTGATCTACATGGGCTTTATCTCCGCGGGGGCTTATACCTTCTGGGGGATCCTGCTGAAGCACAATCCGGTGAGCCGGGTCTCGATCCTGGGCTTCATCAATCCGGTCATGGGGGTGCTTCTGTCGGCGCTGTTCCTGCAGGAACAGAATGAAGCTTTTTCGGCGGCGGGGATCGGCGCCTTGCTGCTCGTAAGTCTTGGGATCATTATCGTGAACAGCGGGGGAAGCCCGGCTCCCGCTGCGCACGATAAAAGCAGATAAAAGGGAGGAAATCGCGAATGAAGGAACTGCTTGAACTGTATGTGGCTTTTCTGAAAATCGGGGCGGTCAATTTCGGCGGCGGATACGCCATGCTGCCTCTTCTGGAGAAGGATCTGGTCAACAAACGAGGATGGACGACGATGGATGATCTTGCGGACTATTTTGCCATCGGACAATGTACGCCCGGGGTCATTGCGCTGAATGTCTCCACCTTTATCGGGCATAAAAAGAAGGGCATCGCCGGAGCGCTGGCTGCGACGATCGGTTTTCTGACGGTCCCGATCCTCCTGATCCTTGTGATCGCTGCGTTCCTAACCAATTTTGCGGAGATTACGGTGGTGCAGCATGCTTTTGCCGGCATCCGGGTCTGTGTCTGTGTGCTGATCCTGCAGGCGATCCTGCGTCTGTGGAAAAAATCCATCGTTGACAATATCACCCTGATCCTGTTTCTGGTCATTTTCTTCCTGGCGGCCGCCGGTTCCTATGTGCTGCCCTTTAAGGTTCCCGCCGCGGTGCTGGTCATCGCTTCCGGCATCTTCGGTGTGCTTTTCGGGAAAAACGGGAAATCCGGTGAGAAGGGATCCGGAAAGGAGGCATCCAGATGACACTTCTGAGGCTTATCTTCGAATTTTTCAAGACAGGACTTTTCTCCGTGGGCGGCGGGCTGGCGACCCTTCCTTTTCTCTATGAGATGTCGGACAAAACCCACTGGTTCAGCCACGGGGATATCGCGGACATGATCGCCATCTCGGAATCGACGCCGGGAGCCATCGGGATCAACATGGCTACCTATGCCGGCTTTAAGACCGCCGGCATCCTGGGCGGGATCTGCGCCACCCTGGGACTGGCGCTGCCTTCCCTGATCATTATCCTGATCATAGCCCGTTTCCTGGATCATTTCAGCGACAACAGGCATGTCCAGAACGCCTTTTACGGCCTCCGGCCGGCGTCCATCGCCATGATCACGGCCGCTCTGGTCAATGTGATCAAGGTGGCGCTGCTGGATCTGAATGCGTATGCGGCTTCGGGGAATCTTATGGATCTGCCCAGAGTGATTCCGATCGTCATGGCGGTGATCCTGTTTTTTGCCATGAAGAAGCTGAAGTGGCATCCGATCGTTTTCCTGGGAATCTCCGCGGTGATCGGGATCATCCTGAAGCTGTGAAGGGACAGCCCGTTTTTGGGATTACGATCCCGCGAGATTGAATCTTCGTCGTTTTTGTGGTATCTTTAAAGTATGATTTTTACAATTCCATCATAAAGCTACGGAGGAACGTAAAATGGATAAGAACACACGTATCTGTATTATCGGCGGCGGACCGGCCGGCCTTTCCGCAGGAATGTATCTGGAGCAGAAGGGGTATGAAAACTACACGATTCTTGAAAAGGCGGACCGGGTCGGCGGGAAGTGCTGGTCTCCTCATTATAACGGAAGACGCTATGAGATGGGCGCCATCATGGGCGTTCCCTCGTACTATGCGGTCCACGATGTGGAGGAATTCTGCGGGATCACCCATGACGGCCCGAAGCTGAACCGGAATTACAAGAACCGGAACGGCAAAGTGATCGAGCCCTTTGAACCGAAGAAGAACCTCACCAAAATCCCGCGCCTGCTGAGAATGAAAAAACAGCTGAAGCGTTTCGGCGAGCTTCTGGAGACCAAATACAAGGGCTATGACCTGAACGGACACCGCGGCGTGGCAGAGGGAAGATACGAGGGCTTTTCCCAGGCCAATGCAAGAAGAGAGCCGGTCAGCGGCATCAATCCGAACCTGAAGGATCTGGCGCTTCCCTTCTCCGAATTCTGTAAAAAGAACCATGTGGAGCTGGTGCAGGATATCTGGATCGGACCCTTCACCTCCTTCGGCTACGGCTATTTCGACGAGATCCCGGCGGCCTATGTGCTGAAATATCTGGATTTCCAGACCTGCATGAACTTCGTCAAGATCAATCTGTGGACCTGGAAGGAAGGAACCCAGTTCATCTGGGAATCCCTGAATGATCATCTGAAGAATCCGGCCCGGCTGAACAGCTGTATCAGCAAAGTGGAGAGGAAGGACGGAAAGGTCCTCGTGACGGTCAACGGAACGGTGGAGGAGTACGACAAGATCATCGTGACCTCGCCTCTTTATGTGCCGAACAAGGAAAACAGGAATGACGGTCTTGTGGGCATGGTGGATTACTTTGACGCCCGGGAAGACGAGAAAAAGCTGTTCAGCAAGATCGAGTATGAACGCTACGATGTGCTGGCGGTGGAGACCCGTCCGGAGGATCATCCGGAGATCTCCTATTATGTGTTCGACAACATGGTTCCGGAGAGACTCGGGCACCTGATGGTGTATTATCGCCGCTGGAGAGATTCTCTCGATCAGGTCATCACTACTTATGCGCTCCGGAAGCACAAAACCTCCGAGGAGGTTCCCTACGAGAGATGCAGGAAGAGAGTCCTTCATGATCTGCGGAGGATGAAGAACCCGGCTTCCAAGGTGGTCAATGAATGGAGCGTCTATTATTTCCCGCATGTCTTTACGGAAGCGTATAAAGACGGCTGGTACGACAAGGTGGAGGCGATGCAGGGCAAATATGACACCTTCTATGCCGGCGAGATCATGAGCTTCGGTGATATGGATGAAACTGCGGAATACTCCAGAGAGCTTGTGGAACGGTTCTTTTAATGATCGGAATATAGCGGAGGGGAAACCTCTCCGCAGGGAGTGAAGCCATGAAGTTCTATAAAAATCATTATGACGTGATCGTGATCGGCGGGGCGCTGGCGGGGCTTTCCTCCGCGCTGATGCTGGCGGACAAGGGACTTTCCGTGCTGGTGCTGGAGCGTCACAATCTGCCCGGAGGCATTGCCACCAGCTTTGTGCGGGGCGGGATCGAGATCGAGGCGGCTCTGCATGAGATGATGTCCATCGGACCGGAGGACCGCCGCCTGAAGGTGGGAAAGTTCTTCGATGACATGGGCGTGGGTATCGACTGGCTTCCGGTACCGGAGGCCTATCACGCCAGTCTTCCGGACCTGGAGGTGACCCTTCATCCGGGCCTGGAGACCTTTGCTCAGGAGATCGATGATGCGGTGCCCGGAACCTATCATCAGGTTCTGAACCTGCTGAAGCTCTGCGATTCAGTATTCAACAGTGTGAACGAGCTGTCCATCCATCCCATGAGCAAGGCCCAGATGCTGATCCAACATGAAGCCTTTGTCAAAACGGCGGGTTATTCCACCAAAGAGGTCCTGGACAGCTTTGATCTGCCGCAGAAGGCGGTGGATCTGCTGTCTCCCTACTGGATCTATGTGGGAAGCGCCTTTTCGGAGCTGCCCTTTACCATCTATTCCGTCCTGATGGCGGATTATGTGGGGTACGGTTCCTTTATTCCCCGTAAGCTGAGCCATGAAATGAGCCTGAAAATGGCGGAACGGGCCGAAGAGATGGGCGTCCAGATCGAGTACGGTCAGCATGTGGAGAAGATCCTGGTGAAGCACGGCCGGGCTTACGGCGTGCGGACGGCCCGGGGAGACGAGATCCACGGGGATTACGTGATCTCTTCGGCGTATCCGAATACCGTCTATTCAAAAATGATCGAGCCCGCCCGGGAGGTCCCGGAAAAGGCCACCCGGATGGTCAATGCCCGCCGGATCAGCCTGACGGCTTTTTCGGTGATCATGATCCTGGACCGGCCTGCGGAGGAACTGAATATCCATGATTACAGCATTTTCCGCGGGGATACGATGGACACGGACGAGCTGTACGAAAATCTGGCAGGCCTGGGGCCGTACCGGTACCTGACCTGTATCTGTCACAACTACGGCAACCCGGAGGTGACGCCGGAGGGGACCTGCTCCTTCAGCATCACCGTGCTGCCGAGAGTGGAAGGCTGGAAGCAGGTCACCGCTGACGATTACGACCGGGTGAAGCATGCGGTGGCCAGACAGCTGATCGACGATATGTCGGCTTATTTCGGGGTGAACCTTCTGGACCATGTGCTGGAGATCGTGATCGAGACGCCCATGACGGTGGCTCATTACACCAACGCCTGGAACGGCTCGATCTACGGCTATGCCCATACCATGAAGGACCACATCATTGCCCGGCTGCAGACGGGAGAGGAAGAACGTCTCATCAAGGGCCTTGAGTTTGCCGGTGCCCATGCGATCTCCGGAGACGGAATGGGTCCCCAGGTGACCAACGGGCGGAAGGCCGCCAAAAATATCCTGGACGACATTGCTGCAAAGGAGGCGCGGAAGAAATGAAGGTGAAAAACTTTTTGCAGGATGTATCCGGCGCTTCCCGCGTGACCAGGGCCAGGCTGAAAGCTTTTGAACAGGCTTCTCCGGCCCTTGACGGCACGGATCCCATCGGCGAGGCGGCCCGCACCTGGCATCCCGGACCGGCAGAGCTTATCATCACGCAGATCCGGGATACCGGGAAAACCGCAAAGACGATCCGTTTTGCCCGTCCGGACGGCGGAAAGCTGCCCCCGTTTTATGCCGGGCAGTATATGGTGCTGACCTTCTGTATCGGCAGCAGCATCGTTTCGAGACCGTACTCGATCTCTTCCGCCCCGTGGCAGGCCAGGCAGGACCAGGATCCCTTCGTGGAGATCACCGTACGCAGATCCCGGGGAGACGGTTTTGTCTGTGACTATATCCATGAGAATCTGAAGCCCGGGGACACCGTCGTCTGCGATCTGGCTTATGGACAGTTTTATTATGAGCCCCTGCGGGATGCCCGGCATGTGCTTGCGCTGGCCGGCGGCGTGGGGATCACGCCCTTTGCTTCCATGGCGAAGGAGATCGCCGCAGGAAAGATGGACTGCGATCTGACGATCCTCTATGGTTCGGTTTCCTCCGATGACATTCTGCTGAAGGAGGAGCTGGAAGCCCTCGAAGGAGACCATGTGAAGGTGGTCCATGTCCTTTCCGGGGAGGATCCTTCCTGGCAGGGAGAAAGAGGCTTTCTGACGGCAGAGCTGATCCGCCGGTATTCCCGGGAGGACACAAGCTGTTTTATCTGCGGTCCCCAGGCGATGTACCGCTTTCTTCGGGAGGAGCTGAAGTCACTTTCCATTCCCCGGAGAAGGATCCGTTTTGAGGTGTTCGGGCAGGCCCGGGATATCACGTCCTTTGAAGGGTATCCGGCGGAGCTTTCCGGAAAAACCTTCCGTCTGTCGGTCTGGAGGGGCATTCACGAGGATGTGATCCCCGCCAGGGCGGACGAAAGCATTGCCACGGCTCTGGAAAGGGCAGGCATCCGGATCCGGACCGGCTGCCGGAGCGGCGAGTGCGGTCTGTGCCGCACCAAGGTATTGGCGGGAAGCTTCTATGTGTGTCCGGAGGGGGACGGAAGACGGGCGGCCGACAAGGATTTCAATTATGTCCACGCCTGTTCGGCCTATCCCACGGGCGATCTGAAGATAAAAATACCGATTCTTTAATCTGCTTTTAATGTTTTCTCAAAGATGATTAAAGAATGGAAGTGTAAGCTATGATCGTGTAAGGGGAACAGAGAAAAGCCCCGGAAGAAAATAAAACATCCGCATTGCGGCGGATCCGAATACGAGGAGGAACGATCATGGATAACTTCGAAAAGGTTGAAAAATTAAGAGAAAGAGCAGCGGTCAGCTATGAGGAGGCCAAGGAGGCGCTGGAGGCGAGCAACTGGGATATCCTGGATGCGATGGTGCTTCTGGAAAAACAGGGCAAGACCGACGGCCCGCGGAAGAGCAGCTACTCCACCGACTACGACCAGCAGGAAGAGTACACCCCGGTCACCAAGACGGTGTATGATGAAAAAAGAGAAAAAGGCCGTGCCGCCCGGAGCATCAAGGGGCTCTTCAAGGATTTTATCCGGATCTGCAAGGAAAATTCCTTTTGCGTGACCCGTAAAGGGAAAGAGATCCTCCGGGTGCCCGTAAGCGTGCTGATCCTGCTGCTGATCTTCTTCTGGAAGCTGGTGCTTCCGGTGCTGCTGGTGGGCCTGTTCCTGGGCTTCCAGTACAGCTTTGACGGAAAGGACGAGCTGAAGAAGGCCAATGAACTGATGAATTCCGCCGGCAATATGGCAGAGCAGCTGAAAAAGGAATTCTCCGAAGACAAGGGGCAGAAGGAAGAGGCTGAGATGAAGGCAGAGGCCGCAGAGGCACCGGCCGAAGAGGCAGAGGCTGCGGCGGAAGTCACGGAAGAAGAGAACACGGAGACGGAATGATCCCGGAACAGCCGGCTGGCCGGAATACGGGAATGAGGAAACAGGATGAGCGCGAAGATCCTTATCGTGGAAGATGAAGAAAAACTGGCCCGTTTCGTGGAGCTGGAGCTGCGTCACGAGGGGTATGAGACCGACAAGGCCTTTGACGGCCGGACAGCCCTGGAAAAGGCCGTGGAAGAGACCTACGACCTGATCCTTCTGGACATCATGCTGCCGGGGCTCAACGGGCTGGAGGTGCTCCGGCGCCTCCAGAAGGAAAAACAGACGCCCGTGATCCTGCTTACCGCCCGTGACGCCGTGATGGATAAGGTGGCGGGTCTCGACGCGGGAGCCGTGGATTATATCACCAAACCCTTTGCCATCGAGGAGCTGCTGGCCAGGATCCGTGTGGCGCTGAAGCTGCACCATGCGGCGGAAGATCCCGCCCGGGATGCAGAAAAAGAAAAAACAGAGAAAGGGGTCCTTACATGGGGCCCCTTGCGCCTTGATGAGCCCAGACACCGGGTGACCTACGGCAGTCACGAGATCACGCTGACCAACCGGGAGTTTGTCATGCTGAAGACGCTTCTGTCGAACCAGGACATCGTCCTGTCCAGGGAAACGCTTCTGAACACCGTGTGCGGGTATGATTATGTGGGGGAGACCAACGTGATCGACGTCTATGTACGGTTCCTCCGCAGCAAGATCGATGATGTGTTTTCCGTCCGGATGATCCACACCGTACGGGGCGTCGGCTATGTGATCAAGCCATGGGAAGGGGATCAGCCATGAGCCGGAATCAGGCAGAGAATCACAGAAGGGTCAGCTCCATCACACGGAAGCTGCATTTTCATCAGATCTGGAAAAGCACCTGGAGGTTTTTCTGGACGGATCTCTGGCTGTTCCTGATCGGGACAGGCTGCTTTGTGGCCGGGCAGGAGTTTGCCGCCGGCACCCTGAAGGCCGGCATTTCCCGGGAGCTTACCTTTGATGAGACCGGACAGGATCTGATCTACCGGGCAGTGGATGCCGCGGGAAAAGAACAGATCGCGGCACCGATGGGCGGTTTCCTGCGGGGAGCGGGGGCGACGGCGACCGGCCTGTTCGGCGTTCAGTTTCTGGGTCTGTGGATTTTCTACTTTGCGGAAGACCGCAAGATCCGCAGGATCCTGAGCCCTCTGGACCAGCTGGCCCTGCGGGCGGATGAGCTGAGCCGGATCTCCTTCTCGGAGGACAAATACCAGCAGCTGGAGGAAGCCATCTCGAAGATTTCGCCGGAAGGGAAGGAGACCCTGTCCTTCGGGGACAGTGACCTGGCCGGCGTGGAGACCGCGATGAACAACCTTCTGATCCGGATGCGGGACACCTACCGGCAGCAGGCCCGGTTTGTGAATGACGCGTCCCATGAGCTGCGGACGCCCATCGCCGTGATCCAGGGCTATGCCAATATGCTGGACCGTTGGGGCAAGGAGGACGAATCGATCCTGGAGGAGGGCATCACCGCCATCCGCCACGAGTCCGATCATATGAATCATCTGGTGGAGCAGCTTCTGTTCCTGGCCCGGGGGGACAGCGGACGTACCACCCTGAACCTGGAGGCGGTGGACCTGAAGGCCATGCTGCAGGAGATCTATGAGGAATCCTTCATGATCGACGAGAAGCATCCCTACCGCCTGCATCCGTGCGAAGGAGATCTGACGATCTCGGCGGATCCGGGCCTTCTGAAGCAGGCCGTACGGATCCTGATCGACAATGCGGCAAAATATACCAACGAGGGGGATGAGATCCTTCTTTCCTGCGGACGGACGAAGGAAGGGCAGCCCTACCTGCAGGTGCAGGACAGCGGGATCGGCATGGAGGAAGCGGATGTGAGCCATATGTTTGAGCGATTCTACCGGAGCGATGAGGTGCGCTCCTACGACGGAACCGGACTGGGACTGTCCATCGCCAAATGGATCGTGGACAAGCATAAAGGCCATTTTGAGATCCTGTCCAGGACCGGACTCGGAACGAGGATCCGCATCGTGCTGTGAGAAAGAAAATAGAGAAACTGGAGATTTGCTATGATCTGTTTTAACCGCCCGCCGTATGTGGGAAATGAACTGGAATATATCACGGATGCCGTGAACCGCCGGGAAATCTGCGGGGATGGGCAGTATACGAAGAAATGCAGCCGCTGGTTTGAAGAGAGGACGGGGGCAGCCAAGGTGCTGCTGACCACCTCCTGCACCCATGCTACCGAGATGGCCGCACTTCTGGCGGACATTCATCCCGGGGATGAGGTGATCATGCCGTCCTATACCTTTGTTTCCACCGCCAACGCGTTCGTGCTGCAGGGCGGCGTTCCCGTGTTTGTGGATATCCGGCCGGATACCATGAATCTGGATGAGACGAAGATCGAAGCGGCGGTCACGGAGAAGACAAAGGCCATCGTGCCGGTGCATTACGCAGGGGTGGCCTGCGAGATGGATACGATCCTGGATATTGCCCGCCGGCATGGACTGTATGTGATCGAGGACGCTGCCCAGGGGGTCCTTTCCGCCTACAAGGGCAGGGCCCTGGGCTCCATCGGAGACTACGGCTGCTACAGCTTTCATGAAACGAAGAACTACAGCATGGGAGAGGGGGGCGCTCTGCTGATCCGGGAGGAGGATTCCGTCCTGCAGGCGGAGATCATCCGGGAGAAGGGAACCAACCGCTCCCAGTTCTACCGCGGGCAGATCGACAAATATACCTGGATGGACCGGGGGTCGTCCTATCTGCCCAGCGAGATCAACGCGGCCTATCTCTGGGGCCAGCTGAACGCCGCGGAAACGATCCTGGAGGACCGGATGCGGTCCTGGAACCGGTATTATGAGGGCCTTCTGCCGCTGCAGGAGCAGGGAAAGATTGAGCTTCCCGTGATACCCGAGGGTTGCAGCCATAACGCGCATATGTTTTATATCAAGGCGGCCGATCTGGAAGAACGTACCGCCCTGATCGCGTTTCTGCGGACCCGGGAGGTGCAGGCGGTCTTTCATTATATTCCGCTTCACACCGCCCCTGCCGGAAAACGGTTCGGCCGTTTTCACGGAGAGGACCGGTATACGACCCGTGAAAGCGAGCGGCTTCTGCGTCTGCCTCTGTATTACGGACTCCTTCCGGAGGAAGCAGACCAGGTGGTGCGGGCCGTACAGGCGTTTTATGCCGGAAGGACTTTATGACCTTTTGGCCCTGGTATCATTTCATATGCCGGATCATACAGGCGATCAGATAGGGCAGCTTCTCCTCTGTGGTTTCCAGATCACAGCCGAGAAGCTGTTTTATATTGTTCATCCGGTAAATGATGGTGTTCCGGTGAATGAACATCCGGGCAGCCATGGCCTGGATGCTTCCCCCGCACTCCAGGTACATTTCCAGCGTGTCGGCATAGCTGGCATGATGCTCCCGGTCATATTCCAGAAGGGGCCCCAGCTTGGACTGGCAAAGCTCCTGGAGGAGACTTTTGTCCGGGATCGAGTACAGCAGCTTATAGATTCCCATTTCATCGAAATACAGCAGCGGCTTTTCCTGATCCCGGGCCATGTTGATGGCGGCCTTGGCCCGCAGATAAGCGGTCCGGAGATTGGAGATATCGGTGACCTGGCTGCTGATCCCGACCCAGATGGGGGTCTCCGGCATTTTCCGGACAAGCCGTTTCTGAAACGAGCTGACGATGGAATGCACCTGGTTCTCGGACAGCGCATTGATGATGACCACAAAGCAGGAATCGTAGTAGAAGAAATGTCCGTTGTGGGTCAGATTGGTCAGGTACAGCTGCATCCGGTAGGCGATGCGGCGGCGTTCGACGGTGTCCATTTTGTCCAGGGTGCCGGTGGTGATCAGGATGATCTGGAAGGTTCCGTCCGTGTCGTAGTGGGGCAGCAGGTCATTGATATAGTGTTCCCTTTCCTCAGGCTGCTCGATGGCGCGGATGAAGGCGGCGGAAATCTGTTCGTCCGTGGAGGACTGCAGGAAGACGCGGATACTCAGGTCCTTGATCATGTCCGCCAGATAGACATCCCAGGGTACGGTCAGAAGGGGAAGACCGTTTTCGTTGCAGTACTGCAGGGCACGGTCCGGGATTTTTTTGATGTAATAGCCGGTGTTGACGATCAGGCCCGAAGCATTCTGGGCGTTCAGCAGCATCAGCAGCTCCAGAAGGGACTCTTCGGTCTGAAAGCCCAGTCCCGTGGTGACCGCCAGCTCCTTTCCACGGAAATTCCGGATGATGGTCACGTCCTCCAGCATCAGCAGCCAGCTGATGGAGTTGGACCAGCCCTCGTTGCCGGCTTCCAGCTTCATTCTGTATTTCTGTTGGGAGACCAGCAGCATGTCTTCGATCGTAAAGCCCATACGGTACCTCCTGTTCCGATTCACTCCCCGGTCTGTACGCGTCAGAAGGACAGATGACCGCCTGACAGAGAAATTGACAAATTAATATCAGACTTGTGCTCCATGCACAAAAAACAACGTTGAAGTTCTGATTGCCAGCCTGTAGAAATGAATCTGAAACGTGTTATTATGTTTACAGAATACAAAATCA
>CAMOUV010000063.1 GCA_946626695.1 uncultured Blautia sp. | reverse complement strand
CTGCAGTACCGGAAGAAGAGAAGCAGCTTTCTCTCTTTGATGAAAAGCTGCTGACGCCGGAGGCCAGAAGCCGTCACAGGCTGATCGGACAGCTGTTTGCCACCTACTGGCTGGTCCAGTATGAGGATACGTTTTACATCATCGACCAGCATGCCGCCCACGAAAAGATCTATTATGAGAGGTTCGTGAAGGAGTTCCGGGAGCAGACCGTGAATACCCAGTATATCAGTCCTCCCATGATCGTCTCCCTCACGCTGGAGGAGGAAAATGTGCTGAAGGCCAATATGGAATACTTTGAAGGCTGTGGTTTCGAGATCGAAAACTTCGGCGGACGGGAGTATGCCATCAGCGGCGTCCCTGCCACATTGTATTCCTTCGGCGAAGAGGAGCTGTTCCGGGAAATGCTGGACGGACTGGTGTCCGACGGGAGCAAGGACCGGCTTTCCATTTTTGCCTCCAGACTGGCGACCATGGCCTGCAAGGCGGCGGTCAAGGGAAATCATACCCTTTCATCCAGAGAAGCGGATGAGCTGATCGACGAGCTTCTTTCCCTGGAGAATCCGTATCATTGTCCCCACGGAAGGCCGACGATCATCGCCATGACCAAAACGGAACTTGAAAAGAAATTCCATCGTATCGTGTGAGCGGAATGCGTAAGGGAACCATGAAAAAACCATTGATCGTACTTACGGGACCCACAGCGGTCGGAAAGACCAGTCTGTCTGTCAGACTGGCCAAAGCCATCGGCGGAGAAATTATCTCTGCCGATTCCATGCAGGTCTACCGGCATATGAATATCGGATCCGCAAAGATCATGCCTGAGGAGATGGAGGGAGTCCCCCATCATCTGGTGGATATTCTGGATCCCCGGGAGGATTTTCATATCGTCCGTTTTCAGGAAATGGCGCTGAAAGCGATGGAGGGGATTTATGACCGGAACCATATTCCGATGCTGGTGGGAGGAACCGGGTTTTATATCCAGGCCGTGACCCGGGGAATTGATTTTACTCCGGCCGAGCAGCTGGATGACAGAAGAGCCGAGCTGGAGCAGCTGGCCCGGGAAAAGGGGTCTGCATATCTTCACGGGCTTTTACGGGAGCAGGATCCGGAAGCGGCTGCGGCGATCCATCCCAACAATGTGAAGCGGATCATCCGGGCTCTGGAATTTTATGAACAGAACCAGAAGCCGATCTCGGAACACAACCGGGAGGAACGCCGTAAGGAATCTCCCTATGCACTGACATATTTTGTGCTGGACATGCCCAGAAATCTTCTGTACCGCCGGATCGATGAGAGGGTGGACCGGATGATGGAACAGGGCCTTCTCGAAGAGGTGCAGAGTCTGCTTGCCATGGGAGTCCGGAGACCGATGACTTCCATGCAGGCGATCGGCTATAAAGAGATCGCGGATTATCTGGAAGGAAAGTATTCTCTGGAGGAGGCTGTGCGGGTCCTGAAAAGGGACACACGGCATTTCGCCAAACGACAGCTTACCTGGTTCCGAAGAGAGCCGGATGTGATCTGGGTGGAGAAGGATGCCTTTGACTATGATGAAGAGCGGATCCTGGATCACATGATAAAAATAATCGATAGAAGGAGTCGTAACATTGAAACTGACAGATCTGTACAGCCGGATGGGGATCAGCCCTTCGGTATGTGAATTTGGAGAGAAACTGCAGGATGACCTGCAGGAGCAGTTCGCCCGGTTTGACAAAACGGCGGAATACAATCAGATGAAGGTCCTTCTGGCCATGCAGCAGAACCGCGTAAGCGAGGAATGCTTCCAGGCCTCCACAGGCTATGGGTACAATGATTATGGAAGGGAGACGCTGGAAAAGGTCTATGCGGACACCTTTCATACGGAAGCCTGCCTGGTCCGTCCACAGATCACCTGCGGAACCCATGCGCTTGCCATCGCGCTTTTCGGCAATTTACGGCCGGGCGATGAGATCCTGAGCCCGGTGGGAAAGCCCTATGACACGCTGGAGGAAGTGATCGGAATCCGGCCGTCCCGGGGATCCCTTGCCGAATACGGAGTGACCTACCGGCAGGTGGAACTGAAGGAGGACGGGAGCTTTGATTATCCGGCGATCCGGGAAGCTCTGAACGAGCGGACACGGCTGGTGGAGATCCAGCGTTCCCGGGGCTATCTCACCCGTCCTTCCTTCTCGGTCCGGCAGATCGGCGAACTGATCTCGTTTATCAAAGGCATCCGCCCGGATGTGATCTGTATGGTGGATAACTGCTACGGAGAATTTGTGGATACGATAGAACCCTCGGATGTCGGGGCCGACATGACGGTGGGGTCTCTGATCAAAAATCCGGGAGGCGGGCTGGCTCCCATCGGAGGCTATATCGCCGGCACCCTGGAATGTGTGAAAAATGCGGCAGCCCGCATGACGTGCCCGGGACTTGGAGCGGAGGTAGGCGCTTCATTGGGCGTAAACCGTTCCTTCTATCAGGGCTTTTTCCTGGCTCCCATGATCACGAAAGGTGCCCTGAAGGGAGCTGTTTTCGCGGCCAGTGCCTTTGAAAAGCTGGGATTTGCGGTTACACCGACAGGAAGTGAACCCCGCAATGACATTATCCAGTCCATCACGCTGGGCTCGCCGGAGGGAATTTCGGCCTTCTGCAGGGGAATCCAGCATGCGGCCCCGGTGGACAGTCATGTGGATCCGGAGCCTTGGGACATGCCGGGCTATGACAGCCCGGTCATTATGGCTGCAGGTGCTTTTATTCAGGGCTCCTCCATCGAGCTTTCGGCGGACGGACCCGTAAAGCCGCCCTACAATGTCTATTATCAGGGCGGTCTAACCTACGAGCATGCCAAGCTCGGGGTGATGAAGGCATTGACCACGATGGAGAAAGAGGGACTGATCAGACTCTGAACCCTCTTCGGAGAGAGTGTATGTCAAAACAGATCGTGATTATCGGCGGAGGCGCCGCCGGGCTGATGGCCGGGATCCAGGCCGCCCGGCAGGGTGCCTCCGTGACCATTCTTGAAAGAAATGAGGTTCCCGGGAAAAAACTCCTTTCTACCGGAAACGGACGCTGTAATCTGACGAATCTTGCCCTGGATGTAAGCGCATACCGGGGAGAGGATCCGGCCTTTGCGGCACAGGTGCTCAGACAGTTTTCCGTCACGCAGACGCTGGAGTTTTTTCATCATGCCGGGCTGATGACGACGGACCGGGAGGGCTGGGTCTATCCCCGGTCGATGCAGGCGGCTTCGGTTCTGCGCGTGCTTACGGAAGAAGCCGTACGCCTGAAAATCAAGCTGAAGACCCGGGCCAGTGTAAAAAGCCTTCTTCCCGAAAATGGAGGATGGCGCATTCTGACGAACGGCTGGGAATACAGGGCGGACGCGGTGATCGTGACAGGAGGGAGCCGGGCATCCGGGCAGGAAGGAACCGAGGAGCTCTTATTGTCCCTTTCTTCTCTGGGACACAGGGTCATCCACCCTTTTCCTGCGCTTGTTCCGCTTCGCTGTGAAGGAAAGCACCGGTGGAGCGGCGTACGGATCCATGGAAGAGTCATTCTGCATACAGACAGCGCCCCTGCAAGGACGGAAGAAGGGGAAATCCAGCTGACGGATTACGGCGTATCGGGGATACCGGTCTTTCAGCTGAGCCGTTTTGCAGTGGAGGCGCTTCAAAGAGGGGACAGCCCGGAGCTTGAGCTGGATTTTCTTCCGGAGCTTCCGGAGGAAGCCTTTGCTTCGTGGATCCGGGAGCAGAAGGGACGGTATCCGGAGAAGAATCTCCAGACCATTCTGAACGGATGTCTTCCGGAAAAGCTGGCAGCTCTTATCGCCGGACAGAAGGATCCGGTTCACGGGGCCAAATGTTTCCGTGTGAAAATAGCGGGCAGTCTGCCTTTTTCCGCGGCACAGGTCTGCGGAGGCGGCATTGCCTGCTCCGGTCTTCATCCGGAAACCCTGGAGTCGCGGCTCTGCCCCGGACTGTATTTTGCAGGAGAGATCATGGATGTGGACGGGCCCTGCGGAGGATATAATCTGCAATGGGCCTGGAGCAGCGGAGCCATAGCCGGACTGGCTGCATCCGCTGATAAAGGAGAAGCCTTATGATCAGGATGAATCAGCTGAAGCTTCCGATCACGCACAGCCGGGATGATCTGGAGAAAAAGATTGCAAAGGCATTAAAAACGGATCCGGCAGAAATCGACTGGACCGTTGTGCGGCAGTCTCTCGATGCCCGTCATAAAAATAACAAACAGTTTGTATATACGATAGATGTAAAGACTGCGGAAGAAAGCAGGATCCTCCGTAAGGTTGCCAATAATAATATTATGTTAACCACGGAACAGGCATATCGGTTCCCTTCCGGCGGAACGATGCCTCTGCGCAGCCGTCCGGTGATCATCGGAACGGGTCCTGCCGGATTGTTCTGCGGCTGGTATCTGGCCCGGGCAGGGTATGCGCCGATTCTTCTGGAACGGGGAGAGCCGGCCGATGTCCGTGCCGGAAAGGTCCGGGATTTCTGGAAAAACGGAAATCTGGATCCGGATTCGAACGTACAGTTCGGAGAGGGCGGCGCAGGTACGTTTTCCGACGGAAAGCTGAACACACTGGTAAAGGATCCCTTCGGAAGAAACCGCGAGGTTCTTCTGCGGTTTACGGAAGCCGGAGCGCCGAAAGAGATTCTCTATCAGAATAAGCCTCATCTGGGCACGGATCAGCTGATCTCCATCGTACAGGAGCTGCGGAGGCAGATCATCGCAATGGGAGGAGAAGTCCGGTTTTCCAGTAAGGTCACGGATCTTTGTCCGGAAGAGGATTTCATCACGGTCACGGTGAACGGCGGACAGGAGAGAATACAGACCCAGGTCTGCGTGCTGGCCGTCGGGCACAGCGCCAGAGATACCTTTTTCATGCTGAATGACAGGAAAATCCCGATGCAGCCCAAGGCTTTTGCCGTGGGCGTGCGGATGGAGCATCCGCAGGAGCTGATCAATATGGCGCTTTATGGGGAGCCGGAAAATCCGATCCTGGGTCCGGCCGCCTATAAGGTTACCCACACCTGTGAAAACGGCAGAGGGGTTTATTCCTTCTGCATGTGTCCCGGCGGATATGTGGTGAATGCTTCTTCCGAAGAGGGACATCTTGCCGTCAACGGGATGAGCTATCATGACAGAAGCTCGTCCAATGCCAACAGTGCGGTCATCGTGACCGTCAGCCCGGAGGACTTTCCGGAGTCCGGGCCGCTGGGAGGCGTGCGCTTCCAGAGAAATCTGGAGAAAGCTGCGTGGGATGCCTGCTGCGGGAAAATTCCGGTTCAGCTCTGGAAGGATTTTCGGGATGGGCGTGAGAGCCGGGCTGCGGGAAGCATGAGCCCCTGCATCTGCGGATCCTACGCATATGGGAATGTGAGAAGGATATTGCCGCCCGTGATCGGTGACTCCATCGAGGAAGGAGTCCTGGCTTTTGACCGGAAGATCCGCGGCTTTGCCATGGAGGATGCCCTGATTTCCGGCGTGGAGAGCAGGACCTCTTCTCCGGTGCGTATTCTGCGGGATCCGCAGACCCTGACCAGTATGCCGGGACTCTATCCCTGCGGGGAAGGAGCCGGATATGCGGGGGGCATAACCTCCGCCGCGATGGACGGGATCAAGACAGCGGAAGCCATAGCACGGCAGTATTCTCCGTTCCGGTGCGAAGGATAAAATGGTCCGGCGTGCCCGGCACCGCATACGGCAAAACCAGGTTCATCAGAAAAGAAGTGTACAATAACCGAATTTTATGGTAAACTGAAAATGTCCGGCTCTGATCAGAGAGCTCCGGTACAACCATGAATAACAAGATCACGGAACTTCCGAAGGAAAACCGTCCCTACGAAAAATGTCTGCTGGCAGGACCCGCCGCGCTTACGGAGACAGAACTGCTTGCGGTGATCCTCCGAAGCGGTACCCGGGACCAGAACGCCATCAGTCTGGCTTCCCAGGTCCTGGCGGCGACCAGCAGCACGCCGAATCCGGGGCTTCCGGGACTTCTGCATTTATCTGTTTCCGAGCTGATGCAGATTTCGGGGATCGGGCAGGTCAAGGCGGTGCAGCTGAAATGCATCGGCGAGCTGTCCCGCCGTCTTCACTCCGCAAAAGCAAAAATGCATCTGCAGTTTGCCGAGCCCTCCACGGTGGCGGAGTATTATATGGAAAAGCTCCGGCATGAGGAGCAGGAACAGGTGATCATGATGGCTCTGGACGGGAGGAACCAGTATCTCGGGGAACAGCTGATCAGCAAGGGAACCTTCAATGCTTCCTTTGTGACGCCGAGAGAGGTGTTCCGGGAAGCATTGCGGATGCAGGCGGCAGGGATCATTCTGCTGCATAATCATCCCAGCGGGGATCCTTCGCCCAGCATGGATGATCTGAATACCACGGAACAGATACGGAAGGGTGCGGAGACAACGGGCATTGCCCTGCTGGACCATATCATCATCGGCGATCACCGGTATTTCAGTTTCCGCGAACAGGATATGATAAACAGGAATGATATTTGAAAACGCCTACGGAATCGATCTGGGGAACAGCAGTGTCAAGATCTATTCCGCTCTACGAAATAAAAGCTATACAGAGAAAAATGTGATCGCGGCCAAAGGACGCGAGATTATAGCCGTGGGTGACGAAGCCTATGAAATGCTGGAGAAACAGCCTCTGGATATTTCGGTCCGTTCGCCGATGGCTTTTGGCATCATAGGTGATCTGGAGCTGCAGGAGATCCTTCTGTACACCTTTTTCCGAAAGATCAACCGTTTCAACATGCTGGGAAGCAGTATGTATTTTTCGGTTCCTCTGGACATGACTGCGGTGGAAAAACGGGCTTACTATTATGTGGTGAACGGACGATGGCTCCATCAGAACCGGGTGTTTATGGTGGAGAGCCCCGTTGCGGATGCCCTGTCCTTCGGGATCGATCTTTCCTCGAATACGGGCAGCATGATCGTCAACATCGGTTCCCAGAGTACGGAGTTTTCGATCCTGAGTGAAGGGCATGTCATCATGAGCCGGAGATCCTCCGTGGGAGGAAAGCAGATGAATGAAGCCATCTGCTCCGAGATCCGCAAGAACTATCACCTTCAGATCGGGACCCGCACCGCAAAGCGTCTCAAGCTTGTCATGGGACAGCTGGGAGAGCCCAAAAAGGACGCCCGGAAGGTAGTGGGGATCGACAGCGTCTCCGGCCTTCCCAGGGAGGAAGTGATCTCGTCCTCCGCCGTGAACGCAGGGATCATGAACTGTATCAATGAGCTGGCGGCGGAGATGAAAACCTTCCTGGAAAGAACGCCTCCGCAGATTGCCTACCAGATCGCAAAGGACGGGATCTGCCTGACGGGAGGCAGCACACGGCTGCCCTACATCGATCAGTATCTGACCGGATGCACCGGGTATGCCTTTAATCTTTCCAGATATTATGAAGGTTCTTCCCTGAACGGGCTCGAAAAGATTATCCATAACCGTTCTCTTCGTACATATGCAACTCCCATCAAAGAGCGGAAGCTGTGAGAGGAGCTGCAGAAAGCAGGATAACAGGAGCGAGGAATGAAGAAAAAAATCCAATTCCGGATCAACATAAAAAGCAAACATCTTCTGATCATCATGACGCTTTTCTGCCTGGTCTGCATTATCGGCACCTTTGCGGCCGGTATCGGGACAGACCGGCTGCAGAATGCGGCGGGAATGCTGGTGGTGCCTTTTCAGAATTCCATCGAAAGCATCAGCGGATCCCTGGACCGGTCTGTCGAGATCTTTAAGGACAAGCGGGAACTGATCCGCGAGAACGAAGATCTCAAGCTGCAGATCGAGAGTCTGATCAGTGAGAACAACAAGCTGATCCAGGATCAGTCCGAGCTGGAGGATCTGCAGGAGCTGTATTCGCTGGACAGGGAATACGGGGACTTCCCGAAGGTGGCGGCCCGGATCATCTCCAAGGATCCGGGAAACTGGTACGACATCTTTATGATCAATAAAGGGAGCAACGACGGGATCCGTGTGGACAACAACGTCATCGCGGGAAAGGGACTCGTGGGAATTGTGACCAATGTGGGGCCGGACTGGGCCACCGTCCGTTCCATTATCGATGACAGCAGCCATGTCAGTGCCATGACGGTCTCGACCCAGGACAACCTGGTGGTGGAAGGCGATCTGGAACTGATCGATGAGGGAAAGCTTCGTTTTGAACAGCTCTATGACCAGGAAAACAAGGTCACCGCAGGCGAACGGATCGTAACCTCCAATATCAGCGAGAAATTCGTGGAAGGGCTTTTTGTAGGGTACGTAAGCCAGGTGGTCCAGGATACAAACAATCTGACAAAAACCGGTACGATCGTCACTCCGGTGGATTTCCGGCACCTTCGGAACGTTTTTGTCATCACCGTGAACAAGCAGGATATACTGGATGAAAAGTAAGATCATACTATTTATCACCATATTGCTCAGTTTTCTGCTGCAGAGTACGGTGGTCAAAAAAATGGCCATTGGGTCCATTTCGCCGAATCTGCTGGTGATCCTGTGTATTTCCATGGGGCTGATGCGGGGGCGGAAGAGCGGTCTGTGGGTCGGCTTTTTTTCGGGGATGCTGGTGGATCTGTTTTACGGGTCCTTTCTGGGCTTCTACGCGCTGATCTACATGTATGTGGGCTTTTTCAGCGGATATGCCTACCGGATCTGTTATGACGACGAGATCAAGGTTCCGGTCATGCTTTCCGTGGGCGGGGACCTGATGTACAATATGGCCGTCTATGCGCTGCAGTTTCTGCTGCGGGGCCGTCTGAGCCTGGGCAGATACCTGATCCGGATCATTCTTCCGGAGGTCTTTTACACGGCTGTCCTCACCTTTATCGTGTACAGGATCTATTATTTCATCAATTATCACTTTATGGAGCCGGTTAGACCGGAGAGGGAATCGATTTGGGTGCTAAAATAAAACGACTGCTGAAAAAAATACGAATCCCCAGAACGACCGTTCTGCTTCTGTTGTTCGGGGTCATGTCTTTCATTCTGGTGAGAGAGCTGTTCGATCTGCAGATCATTCAGGGAGAGGACTATATCCAGAAATTTGAGACCCGTACGACCAAGACCCGCGTGATCAAGAGCACACGGGGCAATATCTATGACCGGAACGGAAAAGTGCTGGCATCCAATGTGCTGTCCTACAGCCTGACGCTGGAGGATAACGGCAGTTATGAGTCCACCAGGGAAAAGAACCTGACGCTGAACGGGACAGCCTACCGGGTGCTGCAGATCCTCGCATCCAACGGAGATGCGCTGACCAACAGCTTTCATATTTATGTGAATGAAGACGGAGAATATGCCTTTGATGTGGAGCCGGGCTTTACCCTGGACCGTTTCCGGGCGGATATTTTCGGTTACCGGCTCATCGATGACATGAAAGAGGAAGAAAAAAACGCCACCGCCCAGCAGATGGTGGATTTCCTGAGCGGAGAAAAGAAATTCTGCGTTGTTCTCACCGGAGACAGGGCCTACACCAAAGAAGAGCTCGCCTCCCATCATCTGCCGGAACAGCTGACCAAACAGGAGATTCTGAACATTTCCATTATCCGGTACCAGCTGAACACCAACAGCTTTAAAAAGTACATGCCCGTCACCATCGCCACCAATGTGAGCGAGAAATCCGTGGCCACGATCATGGAATACCAGGCGGAGCTGCAGGGAATCGATGTGGTGGAGGATTCCGTCCGCAAATATATCGATGACGTGAGCATGGCGCCGATCCTCGGATATACCGGCAAGGCTTCGGCCGAAGAGCTGGAAGAACTCCGGGAGGAAAATCCGGATTATTCGAATGATGCCATCATCGGAAAGGCCGGCATCGAGCAGTATATGGAGCTGAGCCTGCAGGGAACCGACGGGCAGGAGACGGTCATCGTGGACAATCTGGGCAAGGTGCTGCAGATCGATGAAAGTACGAAAGTGGAGCCGGTGGCCGGAGATGATCTGTATCTGACCATCGATTCCGACTGGCAGAATGCCATCTACCAGATCCTGAAGCAGCGTGTTGCGGGTATTCTTCTTTCCAAGCTGACCCCGGACAAAACCTTTGATTACGAGCTCGTCCGGAACGCGGCCCAGATCATGGTGCCGGTGTACGATGCTTACATTGCGCTGGTCACCAACAGCGTCATCGATATCACCAAGTTTTCCGATGAAGATGCCTCCGCTCTGGAGAAGGATCTGCAGAAAAAATTCGAACAGAAGCAGCAGGAGGTTTTTGCGACCATTTCCAACCGGCTGACCGGAGACCATCCCCCGGCATTCAAGGACGAGGATGAGCAGATGCAGGAGTATTATACCTATATCTGCGATACCTTCCTGCGGGATACGAAGGAAGTGATCTCCAAAGCGGCCGTGGATACCTCCGATCCGACGTATCTGGCGTACTATGATGATAAAAAGATCAGTCTGAAGGAATACCTGACCTATGCGTCCAGCCAGAACTGGATCGATATCTCGAAGATCTCCACGGAGGGAGAATACCTGGATTCCCAGGAGGTCTATACGGCTCTCACAAAGTATATCGTGGATTATCTGAAGACGGACACCTATTTCTCCAAGCTGCTGTACAAATACATGCTGTATGAAGACCGGATCAGCGGGAGAGAGATCTGTCTGGTGCTTTATGAACAGGGAATCCTTTCCAAGGAGGATCCCAGCTACGAACAGCTGGCCTCTGGAGCCCTCGGAGGCTACGATTTCATGTTCCAGAAGATCTGGAGCCTGGAGATCGAACCGGCCATGCTGGCTCTGACACCCTGTTCCGCGTCGGCCGTGATCACCGATGTCAATACGGGAAAGGTCATTGCCTGTGTCTCGTATCCCGGATATGACAACAACCGGCTTTCCAACAATATGGACACGGCCTATTATTCCAAGCTGGCGCTGGATCAGTCCAGCCCCTTCTTCAATAAAGCAACCCAGCAGACCACGGCTCCTGGCTCCACCCTGAAGCTGCTGTCCACCATCGCGGGAATGATGGAGGGCGTGATCGATGACAGTACCTATATTCACTGTACAGGTCATTTTGATTACGTGCAGCCGCCGATCAACTGCTGGAACACCTATGGCCACGGGTCTCTGGAAATCCGCACTGCGATTCAGGAATCCTGCAACTACTTCTTCAACATGGTCGGTTTCCAGCTGGGGAAGACGGGAGACAATGAGTTTTCGGAGGCACAGAGCCTTTCCGTGCTGAAAAAGTATGCCGGAATGATCGGCCTGGACCGGAAGACCGGGATCGAACTGACCGAGGCTTCTCCCCGGGTATCGGACGCCTATGCCGTACCATCCTACATCGGACAGGGTACTCATCTGTATACGACCACACAGCTTGCCCGGTATGCAACGGTTCTGGCTAACTCCGGTACGGTCTATGATCTTTCGATCCTGGACAAGGTGACATCTCCGGAAGGAGAGGTGCTGAAGACCTACGAACCAAGTGTCGTGAACACACTGAATCTTCCGGAAAATGTGTGGTATGATATTCACAACGGAATGAGAAGAGTGGTCCAGACCCACGAACAGTTTTATTCGCTGACCATGGCAGTTTCGGGAAAAACCGGAACGGCAGAGCAGGACTATTATCATCCGAACCACGGCATGTTCATCGGATATGCACCCTCGGATGAGCCGCAGTACGGCATTGCCATCCGTATCGCGAACGGGTATTCCTCCGGTAATGCATGTCTGGTCGCCAGCGATATCTTTAAGTACATTTTCAACCTGACCGATGTGGAAAATATCCTGACCGGATATGCCTCGGTCGATACCAGTAATATTTCCAATGACTGATGGAAGGTGATTGTTCATGGTCAT